>SXSC01000168.1 GCA_005792355.1 Opitutaceae bacterium | reverse complement strand
GGCCATCAGCCAATGCAAACTTGACCACGGCCACTCCGGCAGTTGTTCAACCCGACGCAAATGCGCCCGGACGGGATTGAGGTGGATGTAATGGCACAGCGACCCCAATCCCCCGTCCGGATCAACCAGCAAGCTCTTGTAACGGCCTTGAAAGACGTGGCCCCGCTCTTGCCGCAACCGGTTGAAACGGATCGAAAATGTCCCCTGCAACCAACGCATCCCCTCCACCAAGTTTGCGCGCGGAGTTTTTCTCCGGATGAATCACCAGTCCGTAACTTTGGAAACGTTCCGTCACCTGCGCCAGGAGCGCCTCGGCGTCTTCCCGTTTCTCGCACACCACCACGAAGTCGTCCGCAAAGCGGATAAGCTCCGCCTTGCCGCGCAACTGCGCTTTGATGTCTCGCACGAACCAGCCGTCCAGCACCTCGTGCAGGAACACATTGCTGAGCAGCGGTGAGATCACCGAGCCCTGCGGTGTGCCTGCTTCGGGGTGGGTCACCTCTCCGGCTTCCCAGACCCCGGCTTTCAGCCATTTGCCAATCAATCGATCGATCACTCCATCCCTTATCCGGTGGCGGAGACCGGTTTGTTTTCTTTCTGGGAGTCGTTCCGAGCGACTGGCAACCATAACGATGGCATTGCCACGTTGCCGGAAAGTGGAGGTGGCAACGGACCGGAGCTTAGTTTGCCAGCGCGCTGCATACCTAATCTACGGGGGATCGAACCGCCCCGCGTCTCGGCGGGACCGTGGGTGAAAGATTGCGCGACACACGTCGGAAGAACTTACGAAAATCGTTGTCCGCCCAGAGTGGCAGTCGAGTTACCGAAAGTAGCAAGTGCTTTGAAGCTCGGCTGCTTAAGATCGCGTGCAGAGTCGGACACGCTCTTCGGATGAACCCGCTCCCAACATGAAAAAACCAATCCTCGTTCTCACCAGCGTCCTGCTGTTCACCGCCACGCTCCTGCCCGCCCCCGCTGTCGCGCAGTCCGCTGTGTCCGCGCTCCCCGACGAAGAAAACTCTCCCCTTCCGCCGCGCCTGGCCCGCCGGGTCGCCGTCGGCATGACCCGGGGCGAACTCACCCTCGCCGCCGGTGCCCCCGACGTCACGCTCGATGCCAGCGTCTGGATTTATTGGGATTTTCGCGCGGCCCGGGTGAAGCAGAATGAGAAGTTCGACACGCTGCTCGTCGTCTTCGCCAGCAATCGCGTCAAGCTGTTCAAATTCGTCGAAAGCGCTTCCCTCCGCGCCTTCATCGCCCAACGAAACATCCCCACAGCCCGGTCGGCCATCGCCAAGAAATGACCCGGCACCAGCCTTGCCCACGCTTGGCTTCTCGACCACTCTCCTCATCGTAGAAGCCTGCTCGCTGGCGATTCTTCGGGGCGCCCCAACCTCGAGGAGGCGGCACCGGGGTCGTGTCGCGAATCGCGGATCCGGCGCCGAAAATCGGCCTAGCCCGCTTTGGGCGGTTCGAAGCTTATGCCAAATCCGCGATCCGCGACCTGAAGCTCCAATCCTCCTGAAAATCGAGTTTCCTAGCAGCTACCAGCAGTCAAAACGTGCCCTTGAAGCCCAGCGTCAACTGGACGCCCGTCGTCAGGACTTGGGAAACCCGGGCGTAAGCGGGCGTCTGCGAGCCAAACCGTAACAGGGTTTCGGGTACGTCGAAGACGTTCTGGCCGCTGAAGTACAAGAACAGGTTCCGGCGCAGCTCGTAGTCGATATTCACATCCAGCCGGGTGCGCGCCTTTGCATACTCAAACGCATCCGCCCCGAAGGCGAGGACACGGCCCTGGCGCTGCCGGCCGCGATAATTCCACTTCGCCATCACGCTGAAAGGCTTTCTGTTGAAATCGACGCCCCAGTTGGCGCTTTGCGGGATGAAGCCGCCGAACTCGGCCTGCTGATCACCCTCCAGCTCGAGCTTCGTGCCATTGACGAAAGCCGAGAAGAAGCGGCCCCAGGCTCCGAGCGGCCGCAGCGAATGCCGGAGGTTGAATTCCACCCCGCTGACCCGCGCCGCGCCCGGCAGGTTGTAGGTCGTCGAGATCTGCCAGCCGACGTAGCGCGGATCGAGTTCCAGGAGCTCCAGATCCGTCGCCGTGGCGATCTTCACCGCGGCGCCAAAGAAGTTTCTGATCTCCTTGCGAAACGCTCCGACGCTGAACAGTCCGCCTTGTTGGGTGTAGTATTCAAGGGACAGGTCGAAATTGTCCGCAGTCCACGGCCGCAGGCCGGTGTTGCGGCTGGTGATTCGTCCGGGAATTCCCGTGGGGTCCGGGATGTTGTCATTGAAATCGGTTTCATCCACCAAAGTATTCGGGATGATGTTGGCGAAGTCAGGCCGGCCGTAAGTTTTCGCGTAAGCCGCGCGCGCGAGCAGATGGTCCCGGATCAGATAGGTGAGGTGCACGCTCGGATAGTAGCCGTCGTAGGAGCGCGACGCCTTGATCCCGCGTTCCTGCCGCGTGACGGCCAGTTCCTGCAACGATCCCGGGGCGCCCGCCTCCGGTCGCCGATTCTTCACGCCCGCGGTGTGGGTGAAGCTGCCATCCGCGGCGCGGGCGAAGGCCGCGTTGGGATCGTTCCGGATGCCCTCGCCCTTCGCGTCGGTTTTTTCGTAACGCACCCCCGCCAGCACCTTGAGCCGGTTACGCAGGAGCCCGAGCTCCGTCTGGGCATAGCCGGCGGTCACCGTCTCCTGCAACCGTTCGGAGTTGTTGAGGCGGAACAATTCCTCGGCCGTCACCTGGGCCGGGGTCTTGCCGAACAGCACGGGGTTCGCCGCAAAGGCCTTCCAGACCGTCGTGCTCGAGACCCATGGCATGTTGCGGAAACCGAAGTTCTCCCCCTGGTTCACGTAATTCGTCATCCGATACGGGGCCGGTGAATCAGGAGTGGCGGCATTGCCGTCCGGACCGTTGTAAGTCCAGGCGATGCTCTCCCGGCGCACGTCGCGCACCTGCACCCGGCGCAACGCGCCGACCTGGAGCGCGGCGGGAATCGAGAACACCGGCAGGCTTTTGCGCACGTCGAGCTTGCCGTTGGTCAGGCTGTCCCGGATCACCCGCGGCGTGGAGGCGGCCGAGTTCAGCTGGTAGTTTTCGAGATTGTAGAGATCGAAGTCCCGTTCGTTGTTGTCATAAATCCGGATGGTCTGCGGCCGCACATCATCGATGTTGGCCAGACTGACCCGCACCGGCACCCGGTTGGTCATGGCGAGCGTGCGGAAGTGGCCATGGATCGTGTCCTGGTATCCACCCGATGAATTCGACTGGCCGAGCGCGGCCAGCACCCGCCAGCTGCCGTCATCGAAGCGGAAGCGCAAATTGGCCGCCTGCGTGTCGAGCTGCTGGCGGACGCCGGCACCGACGTTGCCCATCGTGACCGTGCCGCGGCCGGTGGCCCCCGAGGTGAAAGTGTCCCCGAACGTCAGCGGCACGCCGGTGGCGGGGGTCGGGGTGCCGAAGGCGCCGGTGGCGAGCGCCATCGAGACGTTGGAGCGGTCGGAGACGAACCGGCTGCGTTCGAGGTTGAGGGACCACACGCTGTTCGGCGTGGCCCGCCAGTCCGCCTTCAGCCCGATCGCGTTGCGCGCATTCTGGCGGGGCACGCTGGCGAGTTGAAAGGACTGCAGGTAGGGTCGGGCGAAGGAGGCGCCGGTGTTCGTCCCCGCGGCGTTGAAGCCGCGCGGCACCCATTCCATCTCGATGAACCGGTTCTGGCTCTGGCCGGTCAGCACCAGGCCGAAGTTTCTCGTCACGGGCAGCGTGTAATCAAACGTAAAACTGGGCAGCACCTTGTACACCCGCTCATCGGTCGTGTGCGGAACTTTCCGCAGGCTCATCGTCCGGTGATTGCCCGAGAGGCCGAAGCTCGTGCGCAACTGCGCGCTCTTCCGCTCGAAGGCGCTCTTGCTGACCATGTCGATCGAGCCGGCCATCGAATCGGCCGGCGTCGAGGGAGTCGGCACCTTCGTGACTTCCAGACGCGAGATGTTGTTAATCGACACCTGGGTGAACTGGAACACGCGCGACGATCCCTGGGGATTTCCGGTGTTCGCCATCTGCAGTCCGTCGCCGGAGACGACGGCCAGATTCGTGGGAAACCCGCGCACCGAGACCGAGGCCACCGACCCGCCGGACTCGCGATCATATTCCGCCGTGATGCCGGGCATGAACTTGAGGAACTCGCCGACGTTGCCGTCCATCACGTCCCCGAGCGCGTCCGCCGCGATGACGTTCTTGATGTTCGCGGCGAACCGCTGCTCGTTGATCGCGATGGCCGCGCCGTCGGTTTCGCGGGAGGTGGCAACGACAAACGAGTCGAGCTTCACGGGGCCGGAAGGATCCGTGCCATAGCGGGCGACGTTCGTGAGATTGACGTCCTGCTCGAGCGTCTCGCCGGTCCGGATCGTGACGGGCAGACGCTGGGAATCCAAGCCGGTGAAGAAGACTTCGAGGACGATGGGGCCGCTGGGAACGCCGGCCAGACGGTAGCTGCCGGATTGATCCGTGAACGCCACCAGATCCGTGTCTTTCACCGTCACGCGGGCGTTGTTCAGGTACTGGCCGGTCGCGACGTTTTGGACGCGTCCGGCAATCGCGCCGGCCGGCTGAGTCAAGCCGCGGTCGGCGACAGCGGCGGCCGCGGCAACCGGATGAACCCAGAGGAGGGCCAGGATCGCGATCACGGTACGAAGCAGGAAGGCATCGGGTTTCATAGGGATTGCTCGGGTGGAAGGACGCATGCTCACGACTGCCCAATCCCACGGTACGGCTCCGCTGCTCCGCGCGGCAATTGTTTTACGCAATCGAGCGACGGAGGTAGGGACGCATCCCCGAGGCGTCCGCGGTCGTCTCGGAGAGACGCCCCTACCCACGGCACCGAGTCCTTTGTGAGAAAGAGCGATGCGCCCTGCCGCCGGTCCCCCCGCCGGCTTCACCTCACGGCGCCGCGGCCGCCGCCCGGCTGCGCCGGAAGACTTCATAGGCCAGCGCCCCCGCGCCGAGGATGGCGACCCCGCCCAACGCCGCAAAAAGATCCCCGGCAAATCCGCTCGCGATTCCGCACACCACGTAGAGCAGCATCAAGACAACCGGCAGCGGATACAGCGGCATCGCGAACTGGCCGGCAACCGGCGGAGCGCGCCGCCGCGCCAGCACCGCCGCCACCGCCACCAGCCCATAGAACGGCAGGTAGCCCAAAATCATGTAGCGCGTCAGTCGCTCGAAGCCGCTGCCGGAGGCGATGTAGATCATCGTCATCGCCCCGTAGATCGCGATCGCCACCACCGGCGTCTTCCAGCGCGGATGCACGTACGCCACCGTGCGAAAAAAGCCTCCCTCCTCGGCCAGCGCGAAGATGACGCGCGGATTGCACATCAGCGAGCTGAACACCGTGCTCGCCGCGCTGAATGCTACGAACACCGTCACGAACTGCCCCGCCTGGTCACCGATGACGCGCCCCACCGCCGTGGCCGCCAGCGCCGGCGTCGACACAATCCGATCAAACGGCAGCGCGTGGAAGAAGCCGGCGTTCATCGCGAGATAGACCGCGAGAATGAGTCCCATGCCAAGCAGGGTCGCGCGCGGCAGCGTGCGTGCCGGCTCCCGGACCTCGCCCGCCACCAAAGCGAGACCATCCCAGCCATCGTAGGCATACATCGTGGCGACCACCGCCAGCCCGAATCCCACCCAGGGCGAAATGATCTCCGCCACCGCCACCGGGCCGGCGTCACCCGCTCCCGCCCCATTGCCCGCGAAGCACACCACCACGACCGAGGCGAGCGCGCTGATCTTCAACAGGCCAACCCCGCCGATGATCCGCCCCACGACCCGGCTTGACCACATGTTGAGCAGCATGATGCCGCCAACCCACATCAGACCGAGCGCGGTTTGCATCCCCACTCCCAAACCGAGGATGGCTCCGAGATTGCGGACGCTGACCAGCGTGATGGCGGCCGCCGCGACGGGATTCAGCAGCATCGACGTCCAGCCAAACATGAACGCCACGCGGGATCCAAACGCCTGCCGCAGGAAAACCGTCGTGCCCCCGGAACGGGGCGTGCGCACCGCGAGCTCGGCCATGACGAGCGCGCCGCACACCGCGGCCACCGCGCCGACAATCCAGGCCACGTAGGAAAGCGCGATGCTGCCGGTCTTCGCCGCGACGACGCCCGGCGATTGCAGGATGCCGACGCCGATCGTGAAAGTCACGAGCAGCAGCGCGGCGTTCCACGTGCCAAGATGACGGGGCAAACGGCTGGCGTCGGGCGCGGCGGCGGGCAGGGGTCTGGATTCCATCGCACGATCATCTCACCCGGCGCATCTGCCGGGTGCAATCCCGCTGTTCGCGCCCGCCACGCTCGCCGGTGGTCTTGACGCGCCCTGCAATACCTACACCGTACCTACATGACCGCAGTCGCGAAGCTATTCAACACGGGTGGCTCCCAGGCCGTGAGGCTGCCGAAGGAATTTCGTTTCCCCGGCAAAACTGTCATGCTCCGCCGCACCAAAAAGGGTGTTGTCCAGATTCACCCTCATGACGATCTGGAGGAGCGCCGCGCCCGTTTTCTCAAGCTCGCCGGTTCGTGCCCGGATTTCCCCGACGTGCCCCGACACACCACGCCCGACCTCCCGCGGGATTTTTTGTAGTGCCGATCTACCTTCCGGACACGAATGCCGTGTCTCGTTATTTCCAGCAGCGTGACGAGCATCTGATGGCGAAAATGTCCGCCACTTTTGCCCACCTGCGGCTCTCCACCGTGGTGCTGGCCGAACTCGAATATGGTGCGGCCAAGACTGGCCTGGCACGGCATCGGAATCGCATCGACCACTTGTTGACCAGTATCGTAGTCGAACCTTTCGCGCTCGCGGACACTCTTTGCTATGGACGGCTGCGTGCCGATCTCGAGCGCCGGGGGCAGATGATCGGTGCGATCGACGCGCTCATCGCCGCGCAGGCCCTGCGCCTCGGTGCGACGGTCGTCACGCATAATCTGCGGGAGTTCACCCGCGTGCCTGGCCTGAAAGTCGAAGACTGGCAGGTCGCGTAGGCCGCGCGCCGGGTTTCCTCCCTGTGGCCGCCGCCTCCTCCAGTACGCCCGACACCGTCAGCGGCGTCGTCGAGCGCATCATCTTCCTCAACGAGGAAAATCACTACACGATCGCGGAGCTGCGGCCCGATCCGCCGGAAGCGAAGGCCCGCCCCGAACTCGTGACGATCGTCGGCCCGTTGCCGGGCGTCGAATGCGGCGAGACCCTCCACCTCACCGGCGAGTGGACGCGCCACGCGCAGCACGGCGCCCAGTTCAAGATCGCCACGTTCAAGAGCGAACTCCCGTCCTCCGTCCACGGTATCCGCAAATATCTCGGCAGCGGCCTCGTCCCCGGCATCGGCCGGGTCTACGCCAACAAGATCGTCGACACCTTCGGCACCGACACGCTGCGCGTGCTCAGCGAGGATTCGGGCCGCTTGCGCGAGGTCGCCGGCATCGGCAAGAAACGCGCCACCGCGATCAAGCAGGCGTGGGATGCGAAACGCACCGAGCGCGAGCTCTACATTTTTCTCCAGACCTACGGGGTCACGCCCACCCAGTGCGTGAAACTGGTGACGCAATTCGGTTCCGACGCGAAGCGCATCCTCACGACCGAGCCGTACAAGGCCGCGCGCGAGATCGACGGCATCGGTTTCAAGACCGCCGACCGCATCGCCATCAACCTCGGCTTCGCCAACGACGCCCCGCCGCGCCTCGACGCCGGGATCGTGTACGCCCTCGAGACCCTGCAGGAGGAGGGCCACACCGCCTATCGCGAAGCGGACTTGATCGACCACACGGCGAACTTGCTCGCCACCAATTCGCAGCTGCTTGAGGCCCGCATCGCCGCGCTCGTCGAGACGCAGGTGATCATCCGGCAGTTGCCCGCCGGGGTGGAGCATCCCCTGCCCGGCTCCGGTCTCATCCAGCTCCCGCACCACGATCGCGCCGAACAGAAGATCGCCCGCACCGTCGTCCGCCTCACCCGCGTGCCGAGCGGACTGCCGCCGATCAAGGTCGACGCCGCCGTGCAGTGGGCGGAACAAAAGGCGGGCTTCGCCTTTCACGAGTTGCAGCGGGCCGCCGTCCGCGCCGCGCTCACGAGCAAACTCTCCATCCTCACCGGCGGGCCGGGAACAGGAAAAACGACCATCCTCCGCTCACTCGTCGAAATCCTGAAGGCGAAGAAAGTGCGCGTGCACCTCGCCGCGCCCACCGGTCGCGCCGCCCAGCGGCTCGTCGAAACCACGGGTGGTTTCGCGACCACCATCCACCGGCTGCTCAAATACGATTCCTCCACCGGCGGCTTTGTCGCCAACGAGAATCGCCCGCTCGCGACCGATTTCCTGGTGGTCGACGAGGCGTCGATGCTCGATTCGCGCCTCGCGGCCGCGCTGTTGCAGGCCGTGCCGTCGCGCGCACACCTGGTGCTGGTCGGCGACACCGACCAGCTGCCCAGCGTCGGCGCCGGCAACGTGCTCAAGGATCTCATCGCGACGGAGCAAGTTCCCGTCACCCGCCTCTCCGTCATCTACCGCCAGGCCGGCCAGAGCCAGATCGTCACGACCGCCCACGCGATCAACTCCGGCGATCCGTCGCTGCCACCTGCGGTGCCGGAGGTGACCGCCGCGCCGGCCTGGGGCGACCTCACGTTCATCGTGGCCACGGATGCCGAGGACTGCGTGCGCAAGGTCATCGAGCTGTGTACCGACTACGTGCCGCATCATTGGAAATGGTTTCATCCCATCGACGACGTGCAGATTCTCGCCCCCATGCACAAGGGCGTCGCCGGGGTCAGCAATCTCAACGCCCGCCTGCAGGAGGCGCTCAATTCCAACCGCCGCGGACTCCGCGCCACTTCCGGCGAGTACCGCCCGGGCGACAAAGTCATCCAGCTCCGCAACAACTACGACAAAAACCTTTTCAACGGCGACATCGGCACCGTCGCTGGAGTCGATCCGGAGGCGGGCGCTCTCGACGCCGACTTCGACGGCGAGCGCCACACCTTTGCGCGGGGCGAACTGGGCGACCTCGCGCTCGCCTACGCGATCAGCATCCATAAATCGCAGGGCAGCGAATACCCCGTCGTGATCGTCCCGCTCCTCAAGGGGCATTTCATGATGCTCCAGCGCAACCTGCTCTACACCGCGATCACGCGCGGGAAGAAAAAAGTCTTCATCGTCGGCGAGCCGGCGGCCTACGCGATGGCCGTGCGCAACAGCGAATCGAAGCAACGCGTCACGCACCTGCGGGAGAAGATTTCCGCACAAGGTTAATATTACTTCGTTACGTTCCTCGTGAAAAACCCGAAACCTGAATGTAACGTAATACGTTACATGTCCGATGAGAACCCGACGTCTTTTGGACTGTGACGTAACACAGTGATGTTAGCCGGCATCCCTCCCTCCGCCGAAGCCTGGTTGGGCCGGGAAATCATTCGGCTGCGCTGATATCCTGCGCGGCTTTCCGCGCCGCGCGGAAAACCAATTTCGGGTTTTTACGAAAACAGTCCTGAGCATGGCGCTTTCAGGCGGCCGATTTCGCGTTGGTGGTTGCGCGACCGCTCAATTCCGGGCCGTCCCCAAAAATTCAAAAAAACACCGCTCAAATGAATGCCTCATCTCGCTCGCAAATCCTCCCCCTCGCCCTGCTGTTGCTCGGAGCATCACCCCTCCGGGCCAACGAGTCCGCCCCCACCGCCGACCGTCCGGCGAAACTCGTCGCCACGGTCACGCCCGCCTATCCGTACCTCATGCGTCACGCCGGGGCCACGGCCGAGGTCACCGTCTCGTTCACCGTCAATTCCCAGGGGGTCGTGACCAAGGCGGCCGTGGTCGACAGCAACAACTTTGAATTCAACGCCTCAACCCTGGACGCGATCAAGCGGTGGACGTTCACCCCCGCCACCAGGGACGGCCAGGCGGTCGAAACCAAGCTGCGGCAGACCTTCGCGTTCAGCGTGCAAGAACCGACCGTGATCCGCGGCACGCCGGTGCTCTTGGCCGGCACCAATTCCAAGTGAGCTACGGCAAAAAACTGCGCCCGGGAGAAATGGCGCATCGCGCAGCCTGCGACCATGCCGCGAAGAATTGAAACGCGGAGGACACGGAGAGCGCGGAGTGAAAAGGCTCTTTCTCCGCGACCTTAGCGAGCTCCGCGTTCAACTCTGTTCGGAGTATTCGCCACCCGCGCGAAAAAATAGCCGTGTTGGATTCTCCGGAAAAAAGGTTTTTCGAAGAAAAAACCTCCCTTGCCGCCAACCCCGCTCCCCCACAACCTCGTTCCGCCCTCCGCTCCGGCTCGCGACTGATCCCGCCCGCCTCCGCTCCGGTTTCCCCTCCCCTGAATCGTGACGAAACTGTCTTTGCCGCTGCGCGCGCCCTGCCCGCCGGCGAGCGCGCAGACTTTCTGGTCCGCGCTTGCGCGGACGATCCCGCGATGCGCGGCCGGGTTGAGGAACTGCTGGCCGGATACGCCGAGGTGGAACGTGCGCTGCCCACCGCCTTCGTCGCCCGCCAAATCGCGTCGCCGGAGGAAAAACCCAGCGACATGATCGGCCGTTACAAGCTGCTGCAGAAAATCGGCGAGGGTGGCTGCGGCGTCGTGTGGATGGCCGAACAGGAGGAACCCGTCCGCCGCCGCGTCGCGCTCAAGGTCATCAAGCTCGGGATGGACACGAAGGAAGTCATCGCGCGCTTCGAAGCCGAGCGCCAGGCGCTCGCGATGATGGATCACCCCAACATCGCCAGGATCTTCGACGCCGGCACCACCGATGCCGGCCGGCCCTTCTTTGTGATGGAACTGGTGCGGGGCGTTGCAATCACCCGCTTCTGTGACGACGGCAGCCTGGCGACGAAAGAGCGCCTGCGGCTTTTCATCCAGGTCTGCCACGCGATCCAGCACGCGCACCAGAAAGGGATCATTCACCGCGACATCAAGCCGTCGAACATCCTCGTGACCCTCCACGACGACGTGGCCGTGCCGAAGGTGATCGACTTCGGCATCGCCAAAGCCACGCAGGGCCGCCTCACCGACAACACGCTCTTCACCGCGTTCGAGCAGTTCATCGGGACGCCGGCCTACATGAGCCCCGAGCAGGTCGAGTTCAACGCGCTCGACGTCGATACCCGCAGCGACGTGTACTCGCTGGGCGTCCTGCTCTACGAGCTGCTCACCGGGCGGCCGCCCTTCGATCCGAAGACGCTCGTCGCCGGCGGCCTCGATCACATTCGCAAGATGATCCGCGAAGTGGATCCGCCGCGGCCCTCGACCCGCCTCGATACGCTCACCGACGCCGAGCGCACCACGCTCGCCCGCCAGCGCGGCCTCGCCCCGGCGCAGCTCTCCACGCTCATGCGCGGCGATCTCGACTGGATCGCGATGCGTTGCCTCGAGAAGGATCGCAAGCGCCGCTACGAAACCGCCAGCGGCCTCGCGAGCGACATCCAACGGCACCTCGACGACGAAGCCGTCCTCGCGCGGCCTCCGAGCGCGGCGTATCGTTTTCAAAAGGCTTTCCGCCGAAACCGGCTGGTGTTCACCGCCGCGACGGCCGTGGCCGCCGCGCTCGTGGCCGGGTTGAGTCTTTCCACCTGGGCATTTCTGCGCGAGCGCCAGGCGCTCGCCGGTGAAACCGCGCAACGTCGTGCCGCCGTGGAACAGCAAATGAAGGCCGAACGCGCCCAGGTGGCGGAAAAGCAGCAGCGCCTGCGGGCAGACGCGGAGAAGGCAGGCGCCCAGCGCCATCTCTATGTGGCCACCATGAACCTGGCCCAGCAGGCGTGGGACCAGGACAATCTTGAGTTGCTGCGGGAATTGCTGGAAGAGACGCGGGAATCTCCGGCCCGCGGTTTTGAATGGTATTACTGGCAGCTACAATCTCACCAGGCCCTGACCACACTCCGAGGGCACGGTAGCTGGATAACAGCGGTGGCCTATTCCCCGGACGGTCGATGGATTGTCACCGGCAGCCGCGACAAGACGGCCAAGGTTTGGGATGCGGCCAGCGGCCGTGAACTGCACACGCTCAAGGGGCACACCGCGCAGATTTTCTCCGTGGCTTTTTCACCGGACGGCCAGCGGATTGCCACCGGCAGTTATGATCTCACCGCCAAAGTGTGGGAGACGGCCAATGGTCAGGAACTGCTCACGCTCAAGGGCCACGGGCAGCAGGTGGACTCAGTTGCCTTTTCCCCCGACGGACTTCGGATCGTCACCGGCAGTTTTGATCACACGGCCAAAGTGTGGGAGTCGGCCAATGGTCAGGAGCTGTTCACCCTCAAGGGCCACAACGCCGCGATTAGGGCGGCGGCTTTTTCCCCCGACGGACGACGGATCGTCACGGGGAGTGAAGACAAGACGGCACGGGTGTGGGACGCCGCCAACGGTTCAAACCTGCTCACCCTGGCGGAGCACACGTCCCCGGTTATGGACGCGTCGTTTTCTCCGGACAGCCAGCGGATCGTCACCGGCAGTGCCGATTTTTCGGCCCTGGTGTGGCAGGCGGCCAGCGGACAACGGCTGTTCTCTCTCAAGGGTCACACCGGGGTGATAACGTCTGCCGTGTTTTCACCAGACGGGAAACGGATTGTCACCGGCAGTTTCGATGGCACCGCAAAGATCTGGGACGCTGCCGGCGGCACGAATCTGCTCACGCTCAAAGGACACAGCGGGCTAATCTACGCGGCGGCGTTTTCTCCGGACGGCCAGCGGATTGTCACCGGCGCTTCCGATCAGACGGCCAGGGTGTGGGACGCGACCAGGCTGCGCGAACTGCGCACGTTCGAGGGTCACAACGCCGGGATTTGGTCGGCAGCGTTTTCTCCGGACGGACGGCGGATCGTGACCGGCAGTGACGATCGGACGGCCAAAGTGTGGGACACGACCAGTGGCAAGGAACTGCTGACGCTCAAAGGACACAGCGATAAGGTCGTTGCGGTGGCCTATTCCCCGGACGGGAGGATAATTGTGACCGGCAGCGTCGATCAAACCGCCAAGGTGTGGGACGCGGCCAAGGCCTCGAATCTCGTCACGTTTGAGGGCCACCGGGCTCCGATTTGGTCCGTGGCCATTTCTGCTGACGGCGGGCGAATTGTCACCGGGAGCGGAGATACGACGGCCAAGGTGTGGGATGCGGCCAGCGGCCGCGAACTGCTGGTGTTGAGAGAACACCGCTATCCGATCAACGCGGTGGATATTTCGCGGGATGGCCGTTGGATTGTCACCGCCAGTGAAGACAAGTCCGCCATTGTGTGGGATGCCGCCAGTGGTCGGAAACTGCAGACCCTCGAAGGGCACAGCGCTGCAATTGGGTCGGTGGCCTTTTCCCCGGACGGCCTGCGGATTGTCACCGGCAGCGGGATCGTAACCGGCGGCGCAGAGTCGACGGCCAAAGTTTGGGACGCGGTCAGTGGTCGGGAACTGTTGACGCTCAAAGGACACAGCGGAGCGGTCTTGTCCGCGGCCTTCTCCGGGGACGGCCAGCGGATTGTCACCGGCAGCCTGGATCAAACGGCCAAAGTGTGGGAGTCGACCAACGGTCGGGCCTTGCTCACGCTGCAGGGGCATCGCAACAGGATTGGGTCGGTGTCCTTTTCCCGAGACAGCCGGCAGATTCTCACGGCCAGCGATGATCGGACAGCCAGGGTGTGGCGGGCCGCGCGAGCGGAAGAGGTCGCTGCCTGGCAGGTGGAGGAAACCGAGGCGAAGCGATCGCTGCCCGCCGTAGTCCTCAACCGGGCGGTCGAGCAAGATGCCGAATCCCTCGCCTCGGCCCGGGAAGCGGGCGCGATCAAGCAGTGGCTCATCCTGGCTCCCATGAAGCTGGCCCCCAAGCAGAGCGTGATGGAGGGACTGGAGGCGGAGCAGATTGCCAACGAAAGCCGGCTTAGACCCAAGCCGGGGGACGGTGCAATCGTACAGGGCGTCGAGCTAAAGTGGCAGGAGGTTTACCTCGCCGACGACTACGTGATCAAATTCAACGAACGCCTGAGGCGCGGAGTGACGCAACGCAGCGTGGCCTATGCGGTCTGCTACATCCGGTCGGAGGCCGCGCAGCACGGACTCCAGGTGCTGGTGGGCAGCGACGATTTGTCGAAGGTGTACCTGAATGGGAAGCAGGTGCACAAAACTCCTGTCATGCTCAGCTTCACCCGGGACCTCGACCGGGTGCCAGACATCACGCTGAACGCGGGGCTGAATGTGCTGGTCTTCAAAGTGGTGAATGAAAGCAAATTTTGGCAGGGCTCCATTCGGTTCACCGATACCGAGGGCAAACCCGTCAAGGGCATCGAAGTGACGCTGGACCCCTGATTTTCCGCGCGATTCCCGCGGCGTTCTTCACCCGCGGGGCGGAAAAGAGAGTCACGAGATTCCCACCTTACTTTGTCATTCTGAGCGCAGCGAAGAATCCAGTCGGATGTTGGCATGTGGGCGCGCTGCTGGATTCTTCGTTGCGCCAGTGATGAACCACTAAAATGGCAGAAACAGAGTTGGCAGAAAAAGGAACCCCATCGGACCGGCTCGCAAACCCTGCACTTTGCCCACAATTCGGCGATGACAAATGCGGCTCGCAGAGGGCAGCTCGAAGGAGGGGCGGTTTCCAACCGCCCAACACCGGTTCGCCGATCGTACTTCGGCGGTTGGGAAACCGCCGCTCCAGAGGGGCGGTTGGCCGATTTTCTGAATCAGAATTGTGGGTAAAGTGCAGCGCAAGCCCTCCTGCGGCGGGCAAGCCAAGGGAATCGGCCGACTGAGGCAAAGGAATGGAGGCAAGGGAAAAACCAAGCATTCGAGCAGAGGCTCCCATTCCTTTGCCTCCATTCCTCTGCCACTGGTTTTGCCGAACGCGGGTCGGGAACCATCGATCCGAAATCGACGCCAAAGCTACACTCTGCTCGGAACGAACCTTGATTATTAGCCCTTGCGAATCGATAATCAATCTACCCCCCAACGACGAATCGGCATCACCGTTTCACCGTTTCACCGTTTCACCGTTTCACCGTTTCACCACTTCAACCCACGACCCCCAAGAAAGTGAACCCCGCAATGACCCCTCCAGTCCGGTCCGCCACGCGCGCCTGGGCAACCTCGCTGGCGATCCTTATGGTCGCTCCGTTTGCCCTGGCGCAGTTGAGCGACGCCGAGGAACTCCGCCTGGCGCGCGCAGAGATCGCGGCCCTCCGCAAGCAGCTCGCTGAATTCCAAGCTAGAGGCGTCACCGCGCCCGCGATCCCACCCGCCGTTCAACCCGCTGTCACGACGGCCGCACCTCCGGCTGTCTCCACGGCCCCGGGTGTCGCGCCGGCCGCGCTTCCCGCCGGCGAAGGCATCACGGTCCTCTCGCCGTTTCAGGTTAATTCCGATCGCGACTACGGCTACCTCAAGACGAACTCTGTTACGGCGACCCGCATCGGCGCGGAGATCCAGCGCACGCCGCTCGGGATTTCGATCCTGAGTTCCGATTTCATCGCGGACACGAACATGCAGAACATCACGGATATTCTGCGCTACACGGCCTCGGCATCGGGCGACAACAATTTCCCCATGCAGCGCCCGCAGAACGCAACCCCCGCGCCCGTGGGTGTGTTTACCATTCGCGGCTTCCAGGTGAACACGATGCTGCGCAATGGCACTCAGCGCTACACGTCGTTCAACCTCGATAACACGGATCGCGTCGAAGTCGTCAAAGGGCCCGCCGCCCTTTTCTTCGGCCAAGGGGCGCCCGGCGGGGTGATCAACTACATCCTCAAGGACCCGCAGTTCGCCAGGATCCCGACCAGCGTCACCCACACGTCCGGCTCCGACCAAAAGAGAAAAGTGGTCGTCGACACCAATCAGGAACTCTCGAAAAGAGCCGCCTTGCGCGTCATCGGCTCCTGGGAGAACAGCGCGGGCGAACGCCGCTGGGACTACAAGAAAAACAACAATGTCACCGGTGCGCTCAAGATTGTCCCTTTCGACAGCGGAAAGCTGAGCATCACTTTCCGCGCCGAATGGTTGGATCAGAAATACGCGCAAACCCGGAACCAGGACTGGATCTATCCTGACGGCTGGTTTCAAGCCTATGCCAATCCCACGCCGAGTCTCATTGACGTTGCGGGCTTCGGCACCGATGCCAACGCCTACCGCACTCGCATGTTGAATCCCGGCGCCCAGGTCATCTGGGGTAACGACATGCGCCTCGCGGCGAACAATTTCACGCTGCCGACCTACACCCGGATCGTGCGCGGCGCCTACTATCAGGATGCGAACAACACGCGGATTCACGACGAGGCGTTCAGCTTCAATGCCCGCGGTGCGCTAACGCACGACACCGTCAATACCACGGACGCCACGGTCGAGGCCTCACCCTTCCGCTGGCTGGACGTGCGCTATGTGATGACGAAGGACAACAATCGCTTCGATTCCATCGAAGGCGGCATCACCCCCTACGCCGACGGCCGCCGCTTCAACACCCTCGCCAGCGCCTCCGCCGGTTCCTACAAGAAGGTCACCGAGCATCAGTTCGACCTCGTCATCAAAAAGGATCTGTTCCGGGTAAAGAACAAGGTTCTCGTCGGCGGTCTCTTCCGCGAAAATCTCCAGCAGTTTTTCGCCAATGCCGGCGGGGCGGCATTCCCTTTCTACGGCAATATCCCCGGAGCATCTAATCCGGCGGCCAATACGACCATTTCAGGTGGCGGTGGGACGCTCCTCGTTCCAGTGGGCTTCCAGGCCAACGTTCCGGTCAATCAAGTCATCCGTGACCGCTTCGGGAGAATCAAGACGGTCCAGCAGGTTTTCTTCGAGTGGGATCCAGGCTTCGAGATCGCGCCCGACATCAGGAAACTCGCCGCGATCGACCGCAGTGTCTTGGACGGATATTATACCCAGGATCAGGCCGGTTACATCAACTATCAGGGTCAGGCGTTCGACGACCGCCTCACCATCATGGGCGGCGTCCGCCGCGAGATGCACCGCGACAGCGGCCAATCCCAGGTGCACAACTTCCCGTGGTTTGCGCCGCCGCCCTATGCTTTCGCCGATCCGGCCAAGTACCCTCCCGACGTCTTCGGCATCGACCCCACCTTCGCGGGCGACACCGACAGCCTGTTTTCACGAATCGCCGGCACGTCATGGATGGCGGGTGTCTCCTATGAGTTGAAGAAGAACATCAACATCTACACGTCGATGAGCAAAATCTATAATCGCAACCCCGCCTCCAATGCCGGCGGGTACTCGAAACTCAACGTGCCTTTCATCGTTGAGGGCGCGAAGAAGTTTCTCGGCAATCAGCCGTTCGTCTACAATGGGAAGACGATTAACAGCGCGGATGATCTCAACGCCGCCTTCCATGAGAACGGGGCCGACGTGCGCCTCAAACCGGAGACCGGCCAGAACCTTGAGCTCGGCGTGAAGACCAGCCTCTGGGACGACAAACTCGTTGGCACGCTCTCGATCTTCCACATGTACCGCGTCAACCGCGTCGCCAACGACGCCACGAAGAGGATGATCGAACCGCTCAACGGCGTGAACAATTACCAGTACTTCGGACCCGCGGGCTCGACTAATATCCCTCCCGGCCTTGGCATCAACCTGGTGGGCAGGACCATTCTCCCCTGGCGCACCGTTGGCCAGAAAGACGTGATTGAAGGCGCCGAGGCTGAAGCCATCTGGACCCCTGTCCGAAACTTCCAGTCCATGATCAACAGCGCCTGGCTGTGGACGGCGAAGACCGACAAGGCCCCGACGGTCAACAAGCCCGGCTCCGCGGCCTACAACGCCTCGACGCCGCAAGCCAGGGTCGGTAGCGACATCTACTATGGCGCGCGCCTGGAAAACGTGCCGGAGTTCCGCCTGAACACGTTCAGCAAATATACCTTCACCGAGGGCTTCGGCGGATTGGGCCGCGGTCTCGCGGTGGGTCTCGGCACCCGCTATTCCTCGAAGATGGTCATTGCGCGCTCAGTCGAGTGGAACCCGCTCAATGGCGGCTTCCAGTCCGGCGACTACTTCGTGTTCGACTCGACGATCTCGCTTCCGTGGACGATCCGGGGCTTCCGGGCCAAGACTTCGGTCAATGTGCAAAACCTCCTCGACACGCTCTACTTCGAAGGTGGCACCATCGCCTCCCCGGGCCGCACGTTGTTCATCACAAACTCGGTGCGATTCTAAAGGTGCGGCAAAAGATTGTCGGTGCTCGCAGTGGGCCTCAAGAAGCGCCGGTTTGCCTTCCTGCGTCAGGGGTTTCCAACCGCCGTCGGGGAAATGACGGGCGCTTGGGCAAGCGCCCCTCCGCGCCGGGTGCATCTCCGAGATGCCTTCGTCTGCGACCACTCTGCAACGGAGGCTCGACTCGGAGCGCCCGACTGCTTGAAAATGGCGCCAGTCGCCTTTTCCCTTCCATGATCACGCCCGCTCCTACCGCGACCACCGACTCATGGCTGGAACTGCCTGACGGCCGGACGTTCTGGCTGATGGGCCGGTGCACCATCGGCCGCTCGCCCGACAACGATCTCGTCCTCGAAGTGCCCGAGCTTTCCCGCCAGCACGCGATGATCGCACGTGATGGCGGCAATTTCTTGCTCAGTGATCTGCACAGTCGAAACGGCACCTACCTCAACGGCACGGCTGTCACCCGCCCGGCCCATCTCCGCGATGGCGACGAAATCAGATTCGGCACCACCACGCTCCGCTTCCGCCGCAAGCGAAGCGGATTCGGCCCGGCAGAAGCGGCGGCGGTCGGCGCCACCACCCAGGCGATCGATCAGATCCACGAGAGCGTCTGCTGGTTGCTGCTGGTCGACGTCGTCGGCTCCGCCACCCTCACGGAGAAGCTCGGCAGCGAGGCCGCCCTCCGCCAGCTGCAGGGTTGGATCACCGCCCTGCGCCCGCTCATTGAAAAAAACGGCGGACAAATCAACGGTTACGTGGGCGACGCCGTGCTGGCGTATTGGGTGGAGAACAAAGTCAAACCCCAGCAGGTCATCACGGCCCTCCAGGCGATCGAGGCGTGGCGCCCCCGCAGCAAGCTGCCATTCCGCCTCGTCTCCCACTACGGCAGCGTGCTCTTCAGCCGCAGTGAAAATGGCCAGGAAATCACCGGCACGGCCGTCAACGTGGTCTTTCGCAGCGAAAAGATCGCCCGGGGCTTCGGAGCCCAGGCCATGATCAGCGAGGCCGGGATGACCACCCTCGGGCTCACCGGCCAATGCGAGTCCTACGGGCGCTCTTCGATCGACGGCATGCGCGAATATTACATCTTCCACGCCCTGCCGGCCGCCTGGACTCCCGCCCCTCCGGTGGCGTAGTCGGGCGTCGCCACGGATCCGGCATGACCCCGCTCTCCGCCCGGCTGCTCCTCGCCTTCCTCGCGTTCGCCGCGGGTCTCCGGCTGGTCGCGGCGGACACCGCGCGAACCGGCGCGCAGGCCACCGCGCTGGATCGCTACGTCGCCAGACCGGATGCGAACTTCAGCTGGAAACACGTCTCCTCCACGCGCGCCGACGGCGTGACCGCCCACGCTCTTGACCTGGTCTCCCAGCACTGGCTGACGCCCGCCGAGGTCAACCGCCCCGAGTGGCGGCATTGGCTGCTCGTCGTCAAACCCGACTTGCTCGACCACCGCACCGCGCTGCTGTTGATCTCGGGCGGATCCAACCGGCCGGGCGATCCGCCGAAACCGTCGCGAGACCTGGTCGAAATCGCCCGGGCCACCCGCTCGGTCGTGGCCGAATTGCGCATGATCCCAAACCAGCCGCTCGGGTTCGAGCAGGACGGCCGGGAGCGCAAGGAAGACGACTTGATCGCGTATACCTGGG
The DNA here is from genome assembly GCA_005792355.1 of Opitutaceae bacterium. Lineage (GTDB taxonomy): Bacteria > Verrucomicrobiota > Verrucomicrobiia > Opitutales > Opitutaceae > ER46. The sequence continues at coordinate 5,882 of SXSC01000168.1, read as the reverse complement.
CCAAGTATATGAAAACTGGTGACGAGCGGTGGCCGGCCCGCCTGCCCATGACCAAGGCGGCGGTGCGGGCGATGGATGCCGTCACCGCCTTCCTCGCGACCCCGGAAGGTGGCGGTGCGGCGGTTGAGACGTTTGTCGTCTCTGGCGCCTCGAAGCGGGGCTGGACCGCCTGGTTGACCGCCGCCGTCGACCGGCGGGTGGTGGCCCTGTGCCCCATCGTCATCGACGTCCTCAACGTCGAGCGATCGATGACGCATCACCACCGGGCCTATGGATTCTTCGCGCCGGCCGTCGGCGATTACGTGACGCACCGCATCTTCGACTGGGCCGGCACCCCGGAGCTGGCCGCCCTCTACACGATCGAGGATCCGTTTTCGTATCGGGACCGCTTGACGATGCCAAAGCTCCTGATCAACGCCTGCGGCGACCAGTTCTTCCTGCCGGACTCGTCTCAATTCTACTTTAGCGAACTGCCCGGGGTGAAGCACCTGCGCTACGTGCCCAACGCCGATCATTCGCTCAAAAACAGCGACGCCACCCGGACGCTCGCGGCGTGGCATCACGCAATTCTGAACCGCGTGGCCCTGCCGCGATTCTCCTGGCAACAGGACGCAGATGGATCGCTCACCGTCACGAGCCAGACTTCCCCGCGCGAAGTGCGGCTCTGGCAGGCCACCAATCCGGTGGCGCGGGATTTCCGGCTCGAGACCTTCGGGCCGGGCTGGACCTCATCGCCCGTCGCGGGACGAGACGGCGTTTTCACCGCCACCGTTCCGCGGCCCGCCGCCGGATGGACGGCGTTCATGATGGAGTTGACGTTTGAGCTTGGCGGTCCCGCGCCGCTCAAACTCACGACCAATGTGGTCGTGACGCCCGACACGCTGCCGTTTGCGCCATCCCCCGCGGTCCGTCCGAAAGGATTCTTGTCAAAATAATCGCAGCCGCGAGCCTGCCGACGTGATCACGCTTCGTTCCGCCATTATACCAGCCGCCCTGCTCGCGCTGCTCCCCGCCTGCAACAGTGTTTCGAAACGGCCGCCGCCCGCCGAATTCTGGCTCGATCTGGTGAGCGGCGAAGAAGCGTCTGCTCCGGAGGTGATCGCCGATCTGGCCGGCGCCGGGGTCGTCTTCGTCGGCGAAGCCCATTCGATCGAGCGGCATCACGTCGTGCAGCTTCAGCTCCTGCAGGACCTGTTTGCGCGCGGCATCCCGCTGGTGCTGTGCATGGAACAACTCGAGGCGCGCGACCAGGCCGCGGTCGACCGGTACCACCGGCGGGAAATTGATTTCGACGCCCTCGTCACTGAAATCGGTTGGGCGAAGAAATGGAAAAATTATGCCGACTACCGGGCGCTCTGTGAATTCGCGCGCCAGCATCGCATCCCCATTCGCGCCCTCAACGCCCCGGCCGAAGTGATCCGCGCGGTGAGTCGCGGAGGCGGCCTCGCCCGACTTCCCGCCGACCAACGCGGCCTGCTGCCGGCCGAGGTAGTGACCGACGATCCGGTTTACGAGCGCCTCATGCAGCTCCAACTGGCTGTGCATATGGCCGTCGATCCCGCCAAGCTGCGCCCGATGTTCGAGGCCCAGACCGCCCGCGACGAGACGATGGCGGCCAACATCGTCGCGGCCCGGCGCACGGACGGCGCGGCACCTCGCACCGCGCTTGTCCTGCTGGGCGCCGGCCACATGCGTTTCGGGCTGGGTACGGCGGCCCGGGTTCGCCGCCGCGATCCCGGCATCATCGAGCGGCTCGTGCTCATCACGGAAAGCGGTCAGTTGCGGATGACCGCCGGGGAAAAAGCGGCGAGCCGCGAGATCACGATCTCGCACGCCGATCTGCGCGCAATCGAACGCCCGCCCGGAGATTACCTGCGCGTGCTGCCCCGCGCCGCGGCCCCCGCCCTGCCGCCCGGTCATCCGTCGATTCCACGGTAAACCCGGAGTGCCCCGTCCGGGCGAAAATCCCCTTTATGAAAGACCAACCGTCAGGCGGTGTTCGAGACGGGGCGCAGTGCAAAGTTGTCGGCGGCGTGCACGCCGGGAAATCCGGCGTGGTGCGAAATATCAAGACCGGGAAGACCGGCTTTGTTTCGATTACGGTGGTGCAGGCAAACGGTGAGCGGTTCAAAACCCTCGCCAAGAATGTCGTGGTGTCGTGAGCGGGAAAGAAAGCCCGACCAGCCGCCCCGCGCCGGCCCTTACTTGCCCGGGAGCTTGACCTGCACGCCCGCCGCCGGCTCGTCTTTCTTCGCTTCCGGTGCCGCGGGAGCGACTGGGGCCGGGGTCGCCGGCAAGGTGGCGCGCGCCGACATGGCGCGCTGCGTCCACGGGCTGGAGACGTCGATCTGCATGAGCTGGTCGACGTACTTCTGCGCCTCAGTCGCGTTGCCCGCCTCGACCGCCAGGCTCGTGAGATGATAAACCGCTTCCGTCCGCACCGCCTTGAATTGATTGGCGTCGCCCGCGAGCTGTTTGAGTTCGTTGGTCGCATCCGCCGCCTTGCCGGTCTGAACCTTGGCCAACGCGCGGCCCACCTTCGCCCGCGCCGCCAGCGGACCATCCTTGATGACCGTCAGCGCCTTCTCGTAACCCGCAATCGCGTCAGCGGCTTTGCCGGCTTTGTAGGCATCATCCGCCAGGCGAACCTGTGCAATTCCGGCGAGGGCATGACCGGGATGCGCCGTGGCAAACGCCTTCAACTCCTCCGGGGTCGTGGCCACCGCGTAGGTATTGCCGATGTCGAGCTCCTTTTGGCGGGCGAGGTACTCCCAGCCGCCCTTGGCGACGATCACGACGACCACGAGCGCGCAAACCGCGAAAATCGCATTGCGGTTCTTCCCCCAGAAGAGCTGCAGCTTGTCCTCAAACGTGAGCGCAGTCGTGGCGTCGACCGCGACCAAATTGCGGTCATCACCGGCGGGAGTCTTGTCAGAAGGAGTGGCTGGCGTGGTCATGCGGGCGTGTTTTTACGATTGGAACCGCCGACAAGAACAAATGCCCCCGGCCGTGTCCATGCCGGAAAACGCCGTTTTTGCCCCGCAATAGTTTGTTGCCCCCGCCGCGGCGAAATCAGTCAAACACCACGGTCTTGTTGCCGTAGGCCAGCACCCGCCCCTCCAGATGCCACCGCAAGGCCTGCGCCAGCACCTGCCGCTCGAGGTCCCGGCCTTTGCGCACCAAGTCATCCACCCCATGCCGGTGGGTCACCCGCACCACATCTTGATGGATGATCGGCCCCTCATCGAGGTCGCGCGTCGCATAGTGCGCCGTTGCGCCGATCAGTTTCACGCCCCGCGAATGCGCCTGATGATACGGCCGTCCGCCCGCAAACGCCGGCAAGAACGAGTGATGGATGTTGATGACCGGGGCGCCGAACCGCCCGATAAAATCCGCCGACAGCACCTGCATGTAACGCGCCAGCACGACCAGTTCCACCCGCAGCTCCCGCAGGAGATCGAGCTGCCGCGCCTCGGCCGCCACCTTCGTCTCGGCGCTCACCGGCACATGGTGGAACGGCAGACCATAGCCTGCGGCCGCCTCCGCCAGGTCCCGATGGTTGCCCACGACGGCAACAATCTCGCCCGGAAAGTCGCCCGCCTTCCCGCGGAGGACGAGATCGTGAAAACAGTGGTCCGCCTTGGAGACAAAAAGTGCCACCCGCGCCCGCTGCGCCGAGGAGAGAACCCGCGCGCTCATCCCGAGTGTGGCGGCAAACGTCGTGAACTCCGACGCCGCCTCAATCACCGTACGACCACCAGACGGCGCCTCCGGCAAGGCTCCAGAAGCCGGAGCAAAGCAGGGCACCCACTCCACCCGCTGGAAAAACACCCCCGCCTCCATGTCCCGATGCTGGTCGGCATGGAGGATGTTGCCCCCGCGCTCAAAGATCCAACCAGCCACTCGCGCGACGAGACCGGGCTGGTCGGGACCGTGCAGCAGGGCAATTAAAGTGGGAACGCCGGAGGACATGCCGGATGCAGGGGGACGGAACTCCCCCCTCAGTTTCGCGGAATCTCGATCTCCATGCCAGTTTCGAGGGCCCGATCGACGCCGACGCGCCCGCGGTTGGCATCGAGAATCACGCGCCACTTCCCGGCATCGCCATACATCCGGTCCGCGATTTTTTCCAACGTATCACCTGCCCGCACGACATAGCGGGTGGGCGGGCGCGCACCCGATTTCCCGCGCGTCTCGCCACCTTCGGCTTGCGCCGAGAGTTTTTCGGCACTGAGGCCGGCACCGGACATCGCGCGCGCAATCGTCCGGAGCTGTTCGCGGAGTTGCGTGACGGTCGTCTCGGCCTCGAGCCGGGATCGTTTTTCCGTCCGCAGGTCATCCTCGACGCGCTGCATCGCCGCCTTCGCCTGTCGCGTCTGCTCCGCCGCCAGCTTCGTTTGCTCCGCCCCGGACTTCATTTCCGCACTCAAATCGGCGTTGGACCTCTTGAGCCGATCGATTTCGGCCAAAACCGCCGCCATCTCCTGTTTGAATTGCGTAAAGGTCTTGAGGCTCGCCGCGAGTCGCTCGTCGGCCGGATCGACCTTCACGCCGGCCTCGGTCGCGGTCGCCGCCGGGCGCGGTCGCTCGGTGCGCAGCTTGGCATTCGCCGTGCGGAGGGTCGCCAGTTCGCGGGCCGCCTCATTCAGCTGATCGACGAGCTTGGCCGTTTCGGTGGGAGCATTGCCCGAGCTCTCGCGTGCGCCCGACGACGGCGAGGACGAGCGCCGCTCCGCGACCGCCGCCTCGGTGGCCGTGACGCGCTCCCGCGGGGCTTCCGCGCGGACTTCCGCCACCGCGGCGCCCGGGCTCGCGGGGTCCGAAATGGTCTCGCCGGATTCGGTGGTGGCGCAACCGGCCAGGAAAATTACGGCCGGGGAGACAAGGCCGGGACGGAGAAGAGATCGCAACATGCCGCCAGCAAAGAAACGCCCGCGACAATGGCAATCCCGGTCCGCAAGATTTCGCACCGCGGCCCGGCCGCGACGCCCTTCATGCAAATCGTGCGGCTCTGCGAGCATTTTCCAGCCGCAGAACTGGCCCACCGAGCGGCAGTCCTGCAGCTCGGATATTCTCGGTGTCCCCGGTTTGGACCGCGGTGATCTCTGGGGCAAAAGAATCGCCAACCACTCGGCTTGCCCGCCGGAGGAGGGTCGCGGTATCCGCGTTAGAAAATCTCCGGGCTCACACCACGTTTACGTTGCCGCGGTAGGCTTGAATCGGCCGCACCCCGATGTGTTTTTCCTTCAGCGCGCGAATGCCCTCCACCGCCGCCCCGGCACCCGCGATCGAGGTCATGATGCACACGTTGTGGGCCAGCGCCGCCGAGCGGATCGCATTTTCGTCGCGGCGCGGAATCATCCCGTCCGGCGTGTTGATCACCATCTGAATCTGGCCGTTCTTGATCAAGTCCACCGCGTTGGGCCGGCCTTCCTGGATCTTGGCGAGCCGCTTCACCTTCACGCCGGCGTCGGCAATCATCTTCGCGGTGCCGCTCGTCGAGCAGAGCGTGAAGCCGAGCGCCTCCAGCGCCCGCGCGATTTCCACCGCCCGGGCCTTGTCGCTGTCTTTGACCGAAAGGAAGACGTTGCCCTGCGTGGGCAGGCCCGGCTTCGCCGCCGCCTGCGCCTTCGCGAAGGCCACGCCCAGATCGTCATCCAGCCCCATGACTTCGCCGGTTGAGCGCATCTCCGGCCCGAGCGCGATGGTCGCCCCCGGAAAACGCACGAAGGGAAACACCGCCTCCTTCACGCACCAATGCTTCGGCGTCTGCTCGCGCGTAAATCCGAGATCCTTGAGCTTGGCGCCCGTCATCACCTTGGCGGCCAGCTTCGCCAGCGGCACCCCGATGGCCTTGGCCACGAACGGCACCGTGCGCGACG
>SXSC01000167.1 GCA_005792355.1 Opitutaceae bacterium | reverse complement strand
TGGTTGGCGGAAACCATGAAGATGGGCAACCTCCACGAAGTCAGCCGCAAGGTCGCCGCCTGGCAGCGAACACCGGATCAGCGGCTGCAATCCCTGCTCGCCAAAACCCCAAACCCCAAGGCCTGACCCTCTTTGGGTCTCGCCCGAAACGTGTTTGGGCTGCGCTGGTGCGAGGGCCGCCGTCCCCTCCTGCCGTCATGTAATGGCTGCAACGCTTCGCCAGGGTGGAAGGGTAAGGCCTGAGGTCTTCCGCTCGCTCTAATGCGCGCAAACTCAGACTGGAGTCGGCGGTGGGGATCGTTGGAAGTGCGGAAAGTCACAGCTAAGCGCCGACGCCCTCCCGCGTGACCTTGTGCAGCGCCCGGTTCGCCAGCATTCCGAGCACCATGCAAACGACCATCGTCGCCACGATCCCGGCCACGACGGCCCAGGTGTTTGTGGCCGTCTTGAAGTGCAACTGTTCGAGGCCGGCCGCCGTCGCCACGCCCAGCGCGGTCCGCGGAGCGATGCCAATCATGGTCCCGAGCGTGTAGTCGAACAAACGCACGCGCCCCGCCGCCAGCACGAAGTTCGCGAGGGCAAACGGCGAGGCGGGTGGCACCCGCAGCAGGGTCACCACCAGCAGCGCCCGACCGGAACTCCGGTCCAAGAGCGCCTGATACACGGCATTCCAGCGCGGACGTTCCTGAATTACCTCGAGCACGCGTTCCCGGCAAATCCACCGACCGATGGCGTAGGCCAGCAACGAGGCCACCGTGATGGTCACCACCGCCAGCGGCCAGCCCACGGCGAAGCCAAAGGCCCAGCCGGCGAGGATCGCACATGAATACGTCGGCACAAACGACACGCCCATCAGCAATCCGGTGAAGAGAAAATAAATCACCATCCCCTCGATACCGTGATCGCGCAGCCAGGGGCCCAGGCGCGTCAAGGTGGCCAGCAGGACAAAACCACCGAGCGGCGGGAAAAAGGATAACACGATCGCCACCGGCCCCGCCGCGCCCAGGCGTTTGAAGAGTGAAGGGGATTTGACGTCGAGCGGCGCGGCAGGAGTGGAGGTCACGCGCGGGTTTGTGTCGGGGAACTTCGCGGCTGACAAGCCCGCGTGGTGTTTTCGCAGGATTGCTACAATCGGAGTGATCGTGCGACCGGATCCGGTGGGGTAACCTTCTGTTCATACCAATCGCCGTCGAGAAACAGATTTGAACAGAAGGAAACGAAGGGAACAAAGCCCGCGGCTTGGGAGCCGACGACTTCGTTATCTTTGTTCCCTTCTGTAAAATCCAGTTCGGCTGTCCTGCTGGTATCATTCAATTGAGACGCCCGCCCCGTTCGCCACCACGGAAAAGCGATTGAGCAGCGCATGTCGCGTCAGCGCTATGTCCGTTATGGGCGGTCACGCCGATGCAGACAAAGCGCCCAAAATTGCTGCCCGGCAATATGCGTTGCCCGGTACCGGCCGGGTCGTTGTAGTGCGGCAAAGTTACCCCATGCCGTCGCTTCCGACCCTGCCCCGACGTTCCTGGCTCGAGCGGCTGTCGCTCGGGTTTGCGCTTGGGTTGGTGGCAATCGGCGGGCTGACACTCGTGGGGTGGTGGCTGCGAATTCACACGTTGTTACTGCCGTTCTCGAACCAGACGGCACTGACAGCCAACGAAGCTTTGGGATTCCTCGCGCTTGGACTGGCCCTCCTCGCCCTCGCACTCGGCAAGAGGACTCTCTCCTCGGTGGCAATGGTGGCCACCATCGTCGGTCTGCTGTCCTTGGTCCAGGATGTCACTCATTCAGATCTCCACATCGACCAACTGTTGGTTCGCGATCCCGGCCTCGGCGAGACGGAATCTCCCGGCCGGATGCCCGCCATGGTCGCCGGGTGTCTTCTTCTGGGCGGCCTCGTGCTGGTGTGGCGCGCCCTGGGACGGGGCGCCCGTACCCGCCCGTTGGTGGAGGCCGTGGCCGGAACAGTCGTGGCTTCGGCCGGATGGTCCACGTTGCTTGTATACGGAGCCGGCTTATCGGTCGTTTACACCTGGGGCACCGGTACCGCCACGACGCTCGTAGCGGCAATTGCGCTGTGCGTCCTCGGCGCGGCCCTGGTGCTCGCCGCATGGCGGGAGTGCGTGCAGACTGAAGGATTCCCTCCCCACTGGGCACCGATGCCCGCCGTGATCCTCTGCTTGAGCATGACGGTGGTGCTGTGGATCGGTCTGGGCGAGCGCGAGCAGACCTTCATCGCGCAGGTCACCCAGACACGCATCGAGCAGTTTGCGATTCAGATCAAGGGCTCCCTCGACCGACAGGCCAGCGAGATCGAGCGCCTGCTCGCCCGCCCTTGGGGAAACCAGAACGAAAATAACTTCCTCACTTGGGATGCGGATGTCAGAAAGCAGATGCGGGGAACTGGCGCCGGGGACGGCGGCTCGGCGGAGATCGGCTGTCTTTCCATCGCCTTCGTCGATCTTTCACTGCGCACCGTTTGGGTTTACTCCCTTCTCGGCACCGATTCGAGCCGGGGGTTCGACCACGCATCGATCAGCGAGCGCCGTACCGCCATCGACCAGGCGAGAGAGAGCAAGGGCTCGGTCGTGTCGATGAGTACGCAAGTGCAGCCGCCCATCAGCACTCGGGAAAAGGCGAAAGGATTCGTGATATACAGCCCGATCTTCCGGGGTGGCATCCTCGTCGGCTTTGTGGCCGCGGAATACTCGTATCGTGGCTTTCTGAGCTACATCGCAAAGAGACTGAAACTTGACTCCAGCTACGAAACATCTGTCTCCATCGGTGCTGACAACGTCTTTTCCCTCGCGGCGGAGGATGGCACCAAGAGGGAAAGGCTCGCATGCGAGAAGACTTTCCTCATCGCCGACCGCAAGATGCGCGTCCGTCTCGCGCCATCGGCCACGCAGCTGCGGCTGAACCGCCGGTACCTCCCTGAGCTCGCCCTGTTCGCCGGCTTCGGCATCACCACGTTTCTTGGGCTGAGCGTCCACCTGACTCGCAAAGCCCTCTTGCGCGCCGCCCCCGGTGCAGATCAACGCGGTGGCAGCGACAGCGCCACCCGGCTGATCCATGGGGAGCCATCGCGACCGAATCAATCGATGCCGCAGTCCGAACCGGCGAAAACGCCGTCGCCGGCCGCCTCGCAACGAGTATTCGGCGGTCGTTACCACTTGGTGCGGGAACTCGGGCGCGGGGGCATGGGCGTCGTCTGGCGGGCCGAAGATACCAAGCTCAATTCCACGGTCGCCCTCAAACTCCTCCAGGAGCTGGTCGTACGGGACCGTGAAGCCATGGTCGATCTGGCCGCCGAGACCCGGCGCTGTCTAAAACTCACCCATCCGCACATTGTGCGAGTCTACGATTTGGTCGAGGAAGGTGACCAGGCTGCCATCAGCATGGAGTTTGTGGACGGGCCGTCCCTGGCGGATCACAAACTCGCGCAACCCGGCCGCTGTTTCACTCCGGCGACTCTCGTGCCTTGGATCGCGCAACTGTGCTCCGCGCTCGACTACGCCCACGACAAGGTGCGCCTGGTGCACCGCGATCTCAAGCCGCTCAACCTGCTCCTCAACTCCTCGGGCGATCTCAAGATCGTCGACTTCGGCATCTCACGCAGCCTCGGCAAGGCGGAAACCCGCCTCTCGAACCGGCCCCGGTCCAGCGGATTCTCCCTCGCCTACGCGGGACCGCAGCAATTGCTCGGGGAGCCGGCCGCCGTCACCGACGACATCTACTCGCTCGGGGTGACCGTCTACGAGTTGCTCACCGGCAAGACGCCCTTTTTCGACGGCGAGATTATTACTCAGATTCGCGAAGTGGTACCGCCGAAAATGACGGATCGACGCGCGGCGTTGGGCGTGAGCGATTGTGCCGACATCCCCGCCGAGTGGGAACATACTATCGCGGCGTGCCTGGAGAAGAACGCCGCCGATCGTCCACAAAGTGCCGCGGAGGTCGCGGAACGCCTCGGCGTGGGCCTACCTTGAATCGCAGCAGTGCCCTTCGCTCGACGTGTTTTCCTTCTGATTCAACGGGCTCGGTCCGCGCAGCGGTCGCGTTGCCGTGCGACCTCGCACTCGTCGTTTGACAGCGAGCGGGCGGAGGTCTGTTTCTGTACCTCGTGATCGGCGCGACCAACGTTGCGCGGATCAGCTCCGGTCCCCTTCGTCAACCTCACAACAAATCCCTTCCAAATCTGTGAAGATCCGTTTTCCGCTCTGTAAACTACTTTCGATTCTATTGCTGTCGGGCGGCGCCGCGACTGGCCGCGCGGATGAGGGCATGTGGATGCCGCAGCAGATGCCGGCCCTGGCGGAGCGGTTGGCGGCCCTCGGCTACCGGGGCGAAGCGAAGTCGTTTTCCGATCTCATCGGTTTTCCCATGGGGGCGATCGTCTCCCTCGGCGGCTGCAGCGCCTCCTTCGTTTCGCCGGAGGGATTGATTGTCACCAACCACCACTGCGTACAAGCCGCCCTGCAGTTCAATTCCCGGCCGGATCGCAATCTGATGGAGGACGGTTTCCTCGCGCGGACGCGCGAGGCGGAGCTGCCCAGCGGGCCGGGCTCGCGCGTTTTCGTCACCGTTGCGGTCGAAGAGGTCACGGCCGCGGTCCGCGGCGGGATCGCTCCCGACCTCAAGGGGCGGGCCTTGTACGATCTCATCGAGCAGCGGACGAAGGCGTTGACCGCCGAGCGGGAAAAGAAAGCCGGGTTTCGTTGCACGGTGGCTTCGTTCTTTGAAGGGCTGAAGTATTTCGCGATCACCCAAATCGAGATCCGGGACGTGCGCCTCGTCTACGCTCCGGCGGCGGGCATCGGAAATTTCGGTGGAGAAACGGATAACTGGCAGTGGCCGCGGCACACGGGAGACTTTTCTTTCCTCCGGGCTTATGTGGCCAAAGACGGCCAGCCGGCGGATTTTTCGAAGGACAATGTGCCCTATGCGCCCAAGCATTGGTTGAAGGTTTCGGCGCAGGGCGCGTCGCCAGATGAGCTGGTGATTGTGGCCGGCTATCCGGGGCGCACCGCCCGCCTGGCAACCTATGAAGCCGTGAAGGAAACAGTGCAGTTTTCCCTCCCCCGGACGATCAAACGAAACACTGAGCAGATCGCCATTCTTGAAAAACTGGGCGCTGACGACAAGGAGACCGCGCTGCGGGTTTCGACCCGCGTCCGCGGACTCAACAATACGCTGACGAAGACCAAGGGCGTGCACGAGGCCATGGTGAAAGGTGGCGTGCTGACCCAGAAGGAAGATCAGGAAAAGGAGTTCGTGGCGTGGATTGCCGGTGATCCAGCCCGACAGGCCACGTACGGAAAAGTGATTCCTGCCATGGCCGCGCTGGCGGCGGAGCGCCGCCAGACGCGCGAGCGCAATCAATTGTTGACGGAGCTAACCGGCGGAATCGGCAGCGCGCTGGGTTCGGCCGAGACGCTGTACCGTCTCGCAGTGGAGCGCGCCAAGCCCGACGCGGATCGCGATCCGTCCTACCAGCAGCGCAACTGGCCGCGGCTGCGCGAAAGTCAGGACCGCCTGCAGCGCAGCCTCGATCGCAAGGCCGATCGCGCCTTGATGGAGTACCATCTGGCCTTCGTCGCCCGGCTGCCAGCCGGCGAGCGAATCGAAGAAATTGATCGGTTGACAGGTCTTGCGCCGGGAATGTCCGAGGCAGTCGCATTGCGAACCCTTCAGACGTTCGTCGACGGCCTGGTTTCCGGCAGCAAGTTGTATGATCGCGCGTTTCGCCTGGGACTCTTTGAAAAGACGGCCGCCGAGTTGGAGGCCACGGGTGATCCCATGCTGGTGCTGGCGGCCAAACTCTATCCGATCCAGGATGCAATCCGGAATCGGGCCAAGGAGCAGGGCGGCGTGCTGGCCCGGTTGGGACCGCTCTACGCCGAAGCCCTGCTCGCCAAGGAAGGCAACCTCGTCGCGCCCGACGCCAACTCGACGCTGCGCGTAACCTTTGGCACGGTCAAAGGCGTCGAGAATCGCGATGGCAACATGTACCTGCCGCACACCACGCTGCGGGGCATCACGCAGAAAGCGACGGGGGCCGGTGATTTCAACGCCCCCGCGGCGCAGCTCGCGGCGATCAAGGCGCTGCGCGCCGGCAAGAAGACGCCCTTCCTCAATTCCCGCCTCGGCGATGTTCCGGTCAATTTTCTTTCGACCGTTGACACGACGGGAGGCAACTCGGGGTCGGCCACCATCAACGGGCGCAACGAACTCGTCGGTCTGCTCTTCGACGGCACTTACGACACGGTGGCGTCGGACTACTTCTTCGACCGCGTCAACACCCGCAGCATCCACTGCGACACGCGTTATATGCTCTGGGTGATGACCGAGGTCGACCGGGCGGATAATCTGTTGCGCGAAATGACGATCGTGCCGTGAGGTCGTGCGGCGCGCCGCCGTGCGGGTCCTGAATTACGGTTTGGCCTCCCTCGCCATTTTTCGAATGTAGTGGGTCACGGCGCGCAGGTCGTCGTCGGATAGGTCCGGAAACACGGCCATACCTCGCGACAAGCGTACCCCGTCGCGCACCACTTGCGTCAGCGCGCCGAGGTCGAGCAGCACTGGCGACGCCCGCAGATCCGGAGCCATTCCTCCGGCTGTCGCCCCGATCCCATGACACCTGACGCAATTCAATCCATAGACTCGGGCCCCTGCTGCGGCGAGAGTATCATCGACCAAAAAATCCGGTGGCGTCAGCGGAACGGCAAATGTTGGCGGTGGTTGCTTTGGTACCTGAGCTCGTCCTTCCAGCGAAAAAGCAATCAGCCGTCGCGTATGCGCCCCATACGACCACCCGAGTTCGCTGCCGCGAAAACCCGCCCCAACACCGCCCCAGCCGACGAGCACGGCGACATATTGAGTGGTGCCGATCGAGTAGGTGATCGGCGGGGCCGAGATTCCCAATCCGGCGTCAAAGGTCCAAAGCTCTGCGCCGGTGGTGGCAGCATGGGCCGCAAACTTTCCGTCGGCCCGGCCTTGAAACACCAGGTTGCCCGCAGTCGTCAGGGTACCGCCGTTCCAGCCGCTTTCCAGCGGCACCGACCAGACCTGCTTCTGGCGAACCGGATCCCATGCTTGCAATGAACCGGACTTCTGGCCGGGTGGATTGGGCGCCGCGGTGTAATCCACTCCCATCCCCCGGCTAAAGGGCTTGGCCCGCCAGGTGGCCAAATCGATTCGGGTATCGTCGTAGCTGGTGCCTTGATGATTCGTCGGGATGTAGACCAGGCCGGTGATCGGATTGTACGACATCGCGTGCCAGCTGTGCGCTCCCCCCGCGCCCGGCCACACATCGGCCTTGCCGCTCTCATAACGCGCCCCCGGAATTTCCACCGGCCGGCCTGATTTCAAATCGATCCGCGACGCCCACGTGGTTCTCGCAAACGGCTCCGCCGACACAACTTTCCCGGTCGCACGGTCGATCACATAAAAGAAGCCGTTCTTCGGTGCGTGCAGGATCGCCTTGATCGCCCGGCTCCCCACGACGAGGTCCGCGAGCACAATGTCCATATTGGAGTTGTAGTCCCACGATTCCCCCGGGGTGGTCTGGTAGTGCCACTTGTACTTTCCAGTGTCGGGATTGAGGGCGACGATTGAGCACAGGAAGAGATTGTCGCCGCCGCCCGGACTCCTGATTTTTCGATTCCAAGGGGATCCGTTCCCGGTGCCGATGTAGAGTGTATCGAATTCCACATCGTAGGTGAACCCGTGCCAGGCATTGCCACCGCCGCCATGCTTCCACCACTCGCCGGTCCAAGTCTTTGCCGCCATGGCCATCGTATCGTCCACGAATCCGTCGGCGGGATTTCCCGGTACGATGAAGAATCTCCACGCTTGTTTGCCGGTGTCCGCATCGTAGGCGGTCACGTAGCCGCGGGTCGGCCCGGACTCGGTGCCGCCGTTGCCAATCAGCACCTTGTCTTTGAAGGTTTTCGGCGCTCCGGTGAGGTACAGGGCGTCGGTCTGAGGAAACGTGCGCGTGCTCCAGATCAACCGGCCGGTCCTGGCCTTGTGTCGCCACCGGTTGTCTGGACACAAGATAAAGTTTAATCAGGCGGCTAAAAGAGTGGAGGGTTGGAAATCGCGGCGGGCTTCGAGCGGGCTCTTGTAGCCGAGTTTCTCGAGGCGCCATTCCCGATTGTAGAGTTC
>SXSC01000166.1 GCA_005792355.1 Opitutaceae bacterium | reverse complement strand
TCTCGTGGCTCATGTTGGCCAGAAAGTCGCCCTTTGCCTTGGTGGCGTCCTCCGCGATGTTCTTCGCGATGGTCAGTTCCCGGGTTCGTTCCGCCACCTGCGACTCCAGATGCGCCTGATAGGAAGCGATCGCCTCCGCCGCCTGCTGGCGCTCGGTGATGTCGCGGAGGGTGGCCGCGAAGAACACGCCCTCGTCGGTTTTCCAGCGGGCCAGCGACAGCTCCAACGGAAATTCGCGACCGTCCCGGTGCCGGCCGGCCACTTCCACCGTCTTGCCCTCGGCGGGCGATTCGCCGCCCGCCAGCAACCGCTGCAGCCCGCCGTCGGGGGTTTCGCGCAGACGGGTGGGCAAGATCATCGTCAGCGGTTTGCTCCGGACTTCGTCGATCTTATAACCGAAAATTCGCTCCGCGGCAGGATTCCAGTCGACGATCCGACCGGCGGCATCGGCAGTCACGATAGCGTCATTGGCCGACTCGCTGATGGCCCGGTGATGCGCTTCGCTGGCCTGCAAAGCCGTTTGCATGCGCTTGCGTTCGGCCAGGTCGGTCTCGAGCAGGCGGGTTTTTCGCGTCATGGCTCGCATTCGCCAGCGGACCAAGCCATAACCACCCCCTGCCACTAGCAGCAGGTAGCAGCTATAGGCCCACCACGTGCGATACCACGGGGGGAGGATGGTGAAGGAGAACGATGCCTCCTCGCTGACGGTTCCGTAGATGTTTTGCGCCCGCACGCGGAATCGGTAGCCGCCTTCGCCGAGATTCGTGAAATCCCGATAGGCTTCGGCGCTCCAGGGACTCCAGTCTTCGTTTGCGCCCTCCAGCAGCACCTGAAAGCGATTGGACTCAAGGCTGTCGAAGCTCGGCGCGGCGAACTCGATGCGCAGGGCGTTTTCGGCGTAATCTAGCGTTGTGGCCACGGCCTGCCCCGCCCCACCGAACACCAGCCTGTCTTTTGAGCCGGAAACCTTCCGCACCAGGGCGCGGTAGGGCTGGTCGTAGGTCTTCGGCACGCGCGGGTCGTAGCGGAAAAGACCATCTGATCCTCCGAACCATATCACGCCATCCTCATCACCGTGGATGGTAGCGGTCCGGAATTCACTGAAGGCCCGCAGGGGCTGGGTCTGCCAGCGATAGGAACCATCCGGATTCGGTACCGCCACTCCGGACTCTGCATAGTTCCGGGCTTCGTCCAGGGAATCGATCCAGACCCAACCACGAGGATCCTTCTGGAGGTTCGACACCAGCCTGGGCCCCTCCGGGAAGAGTCGGGCGAAACGGGGATCCGGCGCAAAACGACCGGTGGCCTCGTTAAAGCGGAGCAGGCCCCTTTGGGTCGCGAGCAACAGTTCCCCGTCAAGATCGCACACGGTGTTGAATTTCAGATCGGGGAGACCTTGGGCGGTCCCGAAGCGTTCGAGGGTGGGCGCCGCGGCGGGGAAGCCCGCGGGAAAGCTCAGGCGGAACACCCCGTTAGCAGTCGTTCCCCCCCACAGTCGCCCATCCGCCGTCTCGAAGAAGCTGCGCGTTCGGTCGGTGATGCCCGGGATTTTCCCCTCGTCTACCCAGCGCCCCCCCTCTCTTCGCATCGACGCCAGGCCGTTTTGCAGACCGACGAAGACGCGGGAGGGATCCCGCGCAGATCGCAACAAGGCCAAGCTGGGCGCGGGCGAACGGAGCACCAGCTTGGGTCCGGCATCCTCGATTTCGTAAACGCCCGCATTATTCGCCACGAGCAGAGCCGGGCCTGCATCCAGCAGATCCCACGTCTGCGCCGTAATCCCCGGAACGGAAACGATTCTGGCACCACCAGCTCCCGTCACGAGGCGCGCTAGGCCGGTGTTCAAGCTCACGAACAAGGTGCCGCGGTGGCGATGCAGGGAATAGACCGTGGACTCCAGCCCGTTCCATTTGTGGAAAGTGGTGACAGGATCGCTCGGGGTGACCCGGGCGATTCCCTTGCCCAAGGTCATCCACAGTCCCCCTTGGCGATCCTGGAACAAGGCCGTGACCATGTTGCTCAGCAGGTTTTCGCCGGTGGTCAGGTGGGTGCGCAGTCGCCCTTGTGCGTCGAGCAGATACAACCCGTTTTGCAAGGTTGCCAGGGCCAGGCTCCCGTCCGCGAGGCGGATGGCGGAAAAAAAGAGATCCCGTTGCAGGAAGGCGTCCGCCTCGGTGGGAAAGGGTTGGAAGGACGTCCCGTCGAAGCGTTGGAAGCCATACTCGCGCGTGCCGACGAGCAGGGAGCCTACCCCTTCCCACGGCAGCACCGCGCGAACCGCGGCCTTGGCAAAACGCTCACCGCCCGGCAGCAATCGCCATTCGTCCCCCGTTAGTTCCATCAGCCCGCGGTCTGAATCCCGTACAAATAGGCGTTCGCCTGCCTGGAAGACCCGGCTGAAAGTGGTCTGCGGCTTCCAGACCCGGACTTCGGGTCCCAGCCGAAAGATGCGGCTGGCGGTGGAAAACACGATGCCCGCCGGCGTCACCGCGACCTGCAGAACCTCACCAAAATCTCGTTCCTCGGCGGGAATACGATCCAGCCAGGACACGTATCGCATCTGCCCCATGGCATCCGGCTCGAGGGTGCCCAGTTCACCTTGGGCGCCCAGATACACGCGGCCGGAGCCATCGACGGCGAAGGACCTGACGCCCGACCCGTTCGCGGTCCGGATCAGGCGCCATCTGACGCCATCGAACTCCAAGGCCCCGGAGCTGTTGCCCACAAAGATTACGCCCCGGGAATCCTGAATGGCCGCCCAGTTTTGCGTGGCGGCTCCGTATTCCTTTGGACTGAAGTTGCGGAGGAAGGGAAGGCCGGTCTCAGAAGTCGAACGGGGTGCGGGCACAGCGGCCGGCGCCGGAGCCCCGAGCGCAAGGCACGACACCAGCAGCAGGGCTCTCGCGAGATTGGTTTTCGCCCAACTCAAGCACATGGGTATCGGCCCTCCGAAAATCATGGGCAAGTTGCCGGGGTTGCGCCTGGCTCCTGCCTCGGGATACCGGTTCGCATCGTCGACATCAGGCGGGGAGGGTGGCGAGGGCTACCCGGGCGGCGCGCACCTGTTCCATCGCCGCGTCGAAGTCGTAGTCGGCGATGGCGGTCGCGGCCTGCTTGATGGCGGGCGCCACCGGCGTGCCCTGGACCGCTCTGGCCACCTCGTCGGTCACGTCGGCCGCCTTGGAGTCGCTCTGGGTGAGCAGGCTCTCCAATTTCTTCAGGAGTATTTCCACGCTGGCTCGATCGAGCGCGCGACGTGGGGCAAACGGCGCAGCGGTCTCGCCGCCGATCGTGGCCAGTCCGGCGACGACCGGTGCAAGTTCCGCGAGCGTTTTGGCCAGCGCGGTCTCGATCTCCGCCGCCGCCGCTCGGTTGCAGGCGGATTCGAGTTCGCCCGCCGCCGCTTGCAACGCTTTGGCCCCGATATTGCCGGCGGTGCCCTTGAGCGTGTGGGCGGCCCGCGCGGCCGCCATCGCGTCGGCGTCCTTGCGGGCCGCCGCAAACAGCGCGGCGAAATCGCCCTGGGTGTCGCGGAACTTCCGCAGCAGTTTGCGGTAGAGTTTTTCGTTCCCCATCGTGACCGCCAGTCCGGCCACGGTGTCGATGCCCGGCAGGTCCAGGTCCCCGCTGCTGCGTGGGGCTGCCGCCGGTTGGCTGGTCGCGAGCCCGGCCGGTTTCGCGGTCGTCACCCACCGGGCGATCGTCGCGAACATTTGATTCACGTTGAGCGGCTTGGCGATGTGGTCGTTCATGCCGGCCGCGACTACCTTTTCGCGATCTCCGGCCATGGCGTTGGCCGTCATCGCGATGATCGGAAGATTGGCGCAGGCCGGGTTCTTGCGGATCTCTCGCGTGGCCGTGTAGCCATCCATCACCGGCATCTGGCAATCCATCAGCACCCCATCGAAGACTCGGCCCTGCGCTATCAGGTCCAGCGCCTCCTGGCCGTTGTTGGCGAGAGTCACGTCGACGCCGGCCGAGCGGAGGAGCTCGAGTGCCAGCTCTTGGTTCATGTCGTTGTCTTCCACCAGGAGGAGCCGTGCGCCTTCCAGCTTCCGCATGTGCTCGCTCTGGCTGTCGCCCATGGCTTCGGCGCGGGTCGCGACCACGTCGCCCTTGCCCAGCACCTTGCCAATCGCTTCCAGCAGCGTCGACGCCGTCACGGGTTTGCTCAACACGGTTTCCAGCCGCACGCCGCGTTGCTCGGCCTCGCTGTTCGCATCCTCCCGGCCAAACGCGGTGACCATGATCACCGTCGGAGGCGCCGTTAGCTTCATCGTTTGGATTTGCTGGATGCAGCTCACTCCATCCATGCCCGGCATCTTCCAATCCATCAGGGTGATCGCATAGGGTTCGGCCCGGGTCTGGGCTTCGCCGATCATCCGGAGCGCCATCTCGCCGTCCGTCGCCACATCTGCCAGGAGCCCGAAGTTGCGGGCCATCGTCGCGAGGATCTCGCGCGCCGAGGCGTTGTCGTCGACCACCAGCACCCGCAGTCCCCGCAGTTCATCCGCCCGATACATCCGTCGGGCCATCGGCGTCGCTTGGAGGCCAAAGCGGGCATGGAAGTGGAAGGTTGAGCCCTGGCCATGCACGCTTTCCGCCCAAATCTTCCCGTGCATCATTTCGACCAGCTTCTTGGAAATGGTCAGACCCAGCCCGGTCCCGCCGTATTTCCGGGTGGTGGAGGCATCCGCCTGGCTGAACGCCTGGAACATCCGCCCCAACTGCTCCGGTGTCATCCCGATGCCGGTGTCGCGCACCCAGAAGTGCAGTTCGACCTCGGTGTCGGTCTGGGCCACGCGGTCGATCCCCACCACGATTTCGCCCTTCGCGGTGAACTTCATCGCGTTGTTGCCGAGGTTGACCAGGATCTGGCCCAGCCGCAGGGGATCGCCCACCAGGGCCGTGGGGATGTCCCCCGCCGCATTGAACAGCAACTCCAGCCCCTTGTCCTCGGCCTTCATGCCGATCAGGTTCGCCAGGTTGTCCATCACGTCCTCGAGCCGGAAATCGATCCGCTCCATCGACAGCTTGCCGGCCTCGATCTTCGAGAAATCGAGGATGTCGTTGATGATCCCCAGCAGGTTTTCGCCGGAGAGATTTACCTTTTCGATGTAGTTGCGCTGCTTGGGTGTCAGCTCCGTCTTCAACGCCAGGTGGCTCATGCCGATGATGGCATTCATCGGCGTGCGGATCTCGTGGCTCATGTTCGCCAGGAAATCCGACTTCGCCTTGGTGGCCTCCTCGGCGACCGCCTTGGCGGCCAGGATTTCCTTTTCCAGCAGTTTGAAATCGGTGATGTCCTGGGTGACCCCGAACATGTCAGCGGGCTTGCCGTTCGCGTCCTTCACGACGTGCCCCAGCGCATGAATCCAGACCACCCGCCCATCCACGGGCCGTTTGTAGGCGTAGATGGCATCGTAAACCGGAATCTTGCCCGCCACCGCAGCGCCGAAATTCTCGAAAGTGGCCTTGGCGGCAACCGCGTCGCCCTCCGTCACATTCGCCCCCCATTCGTCCAGGCTGTAGCGGAAATCGGCTTTCGGCAGGTCGCCAAAGATGCGGACCGCCCGTTCGGAGGAGTTATACCAGCCGCAGCCGTCCAGCGGCACGTGCCAGTAGCCGGCTTTGGTGAGATCCAGCGCGCTGTCGGCCTGGAAATTGATCCGCTTGAGCTCGTCGCTTTGCCGCTTCAGTTCGCTTTCCGCCCGCTTGCGTTCGGTGACATCCCGGAAGCTGATCACCGCACCGATGATTTCTCCGTCCTTCTTAATGGGCGTGGCGCCGTATTCGACCGGCAGCGCGGATCCATCCTTGCGCCAGAGGCATTCGTTGTCGACGCGGCTCGCCGTGCCAAATTTGAACGCGGCGTATTGCGGGCATTCCTCCACCGGGTAATTCCGGCCATCGGGATAGTGGTGGTGGATGATGGCGTGGGCCTCCCGACCGATCAGTTCTGCCGCGGTGAAACCCAGCATTTGCGCGGCGGAGGGATTGACGAAGGTGATCTGCCCCTTCGTATCCACCCCGAAAATCCCCTCGGCGGTGGACTCGAGGATCTGGCGGGTGCGCGCCTCGCTAGCGGCGATCGACTCCCGTTGGGCGAGCAACTCCCGCTGCGACTGCTGCAACTCCACCGAACTGACTTCGAGTTCGCGCGTCTGCTTCTGGGTCTGCTCGAGCAACCCCTTGGTGCGCAGATTGCGCTGCAATATTTCCAGGCTCATCGCGACCACCGGCAGCAGTTCGTCGAGCAGCGCGGTTTCCCGCGGGGAGAAGGCGCGGAACGAGGCGAGCTCGATGACGCCCAGCACCGTGTCTTGGGACAACAGTGGCAGCGCGACGGCCCGACCCGGGGCAGACATCCCCAGCCCGCTGGTGATCCGGAGATAATCGGGCGGCAGTTGCTCGATCGTGATGGATTTGCGTTCCCGCGCGCACTGGCCGACGAGCCCTTCGCCGGGTTGAATTTCCGCGGGCAGCGTCGCCCCATCAGCGAGGCCGTACCCGACGACCCGCCGGAGGCTCGCCGGCTCGCCCTCATTGGTGTAAAATCCCGCGACGCTCGCGCCGAGGGCGGGCACGAGCCCGGAAAGCAGCTGTTGCCCGAAATCGGCCAGCGAGCCCGCGCCCTGCAATCCGCCCGTGAGTTTGGCGGCACTCGCGCTGACCCAGCGGTGCTCGTCGATCGCCACGGCGCTCTGTTTGAGCACTTCGACCGACCGCGCGAGCCCGCCGGTTTCGTCCCTGGCCTCGGTGCAGGGCACTTGTTTGCTGTAGTCGCCCGCGGCAATCGCCTTGACCGAGGACTCGAGCGCCCGAATCGGAACGACAATGCGCCGGAAAGTCAGATAACCCAGGCCGCTGATGAAGGCGATCACCGCGACGGCGGCCGTCCGCCACTTCCAGCGCGCCTCATTCGTCGCGGTCACCGCCAGCGCGCCGGCTTCGTTCGCCAGACGTTCGTTATACTGGATCCACTCGACCGACACCCGGTTGATGCGTTCACCCAGGTCGTGCATGAACCCCAAGACGCGGTTCATCGCATCGGCGCGATTCCCCTCCGCCAGCACCGCCATCGCCTTCTTGGCGCCGACGATCCATTCGCGCGTCAGCCCCCGGTAGTCTTCCAGCAAACGGCGGTCCCGGTTATCCGAGATCAGGGTGTCGGCGTATTCGCCCAGTATGCGGTTCAGATCCGTTTCATCGGTGTGAAACGCCGCCAGCGCCTTGGCCCGTTCCGCGTCGGAGGCCACCAGCAGATAGTCGCGGAGGGCGACACGCATTTCCCCGAAGGTCCGGGTGATGTTGCCGATCTTCGCGATGCCCGGAATCTGGTTGTCCGCCACGTAGCGCCCGCGCGCCTCGATATTGTCGAGCTGGAAATGCAGGAAAACTGACAGGCTCACCAAGGCCACGACTGGCACGGCGAGCAGCAGGATCAAGCGTTTGGCAATGTTCATACAATCATTCTCATCGGTTTGGAGTCTCGGCTCCACGGTTTTGACGGCACCAATCGCGCGACCCCGGCCAGCCACCGCGTGCGACCATACTGTGCATTTGTCAGCATCTTGATTTTCGCGAAGAGACAAAAATTTTCGCGACGAATCGCAAACTTTGCAAGCCCCGCCAAGGGGAAGTTCCAGCGTGACGTAATCCGGTTGAATTCGTACAACCGTCCCGCTCGCTCGTACCTCCAATCCAAACCATGCTTCTCAAGACGTCGCCGGCTCCTGTTTCGTCCCCCGATCAGACGGATCGCCCGGAGGATTTCACCGTGGATCAACGCACTCACGGCATGACGGAAGGCGCCGTGTCGATTCTCGCCGAAGGCCAGCCATGGGCCGCCGGGTTCGTTGGCCAATACCAACTCGAAATTTTCTCGCGGGAGACGCCGGCATGAAACGACTGATGATCGCGCTGGAGCATCGCACGCTGAGAGCCAAGTTACTGCTGGGCTTCGTGGTCCTGCTGCTGCTGCCCGCAATTATCGGCATTGATGCGCTGATCGGGCAACGCCGGCTGAGCCGCGAAATCCAGCAGATGTATGAAAAAGAACTGCTCGGTATTTCCGCCATCAAGGAAGCCCACTTCGAGTTTGCGCAAATCGGGCGGATCGTCCGGATGGTGATAATTGCCCGTGATCCCGTGGAGCGGGATCGCGCGCTGCGGCAGTTGGCGGAGGCTGAGTCGAACCTGGAGAAATCCATTGCGGAGAGCCGTCAGCGTTCCTTCCGGGAGGAGGGCCGGCGCCAGCTCGCCAGTTTTGAGGAGAATTCCACCGCCTACCGGCGCAATGTCGAACGGGCGGTGGGTCTGGCCAAGAGTGGGAAGTTCGATGAAGCCCAGGCCTATGTGGCCGGCATGGACTTCCAGCAGCCCGGCATTGCCGCCAACGACAACTTGGGCGCCATGGTCCGGATCAAGGAAGCAGGCGCAAAGGAGGCCGTGCAGCGGGGACAAGCGGCGGGCGCGTATGAGGAATTTACGACGCTGGTCTGGCTGATTGGCGGCTCCGGACTGGCCCTGCTGATCGGCCTGCTGATTGACCGCTCCATCCGGCAGCCGACTGACAAGATCCGTGCCGCCGTCGAGCACATCGCCAGCGGGAATCTGGACCAGCCCGTACCGCATACCGACTACCCCAACGAAATTGGCGACATGGCACGCGCCATCGAGGTGTTGCAAGCGGAGGCGCGGCAACTGGAGGGGCAACGCTGGATCAAGAGCAACCTCGCTGAAATTTCGAGTGAACTGCAGCAGGCCACCGGCGTGATCGAACTGTCGCAGAAGTTACTGTCCCGCCTGGCACCGCTGATCAAACTCGGGCACGGCGTGTTCTATATCTATGAGGCGGAACAAAAGCGCCTGCGCCTCGTGGGTGGTTATGCCTACCGCGAGCGAAAGAATCTCGCGCAGTATTTCGCGCTTGGTCAGGGCCTGGTCGGTCAATGTGGCAAGGAGATGGCCCCCATCACCATCACTGAGCCGCCGGATGATTACGTGCGGATCGGCTCCAGCCTCGGCGAGGCCGTGCCGCACATCATCTCAGTGCTGCCGGTCATCCGGAATGGGAAACTGCTGGCGGTGCTGGAGCTGGCCGCTTTTCACCGCTGGAGTGAGAGCGAACAGACGTTACTCGACGGCGCGCTGCCCGTTCTGGCCACGAGCTTGGAAATTCTGGAGCACAACCTCACGACGCAACAACTGCTGAAGGAAACCCAGCGGCAGGCGGAAAACATGGAGAAACAGGCGGCGCGACTCGAAGAGCAGACCGGCGAGATGGAAGCGCAGCAGACGGAATTGAAAGCCACCGAGGCCTGGTTCCGCGGCATTATCGAATCCGCGCCGGATGGCATGCTGGTGGCCGATGCCCGTGGCGTGATCATCCTGGCCAACCCGCGCATCGAGTCCATGTTCGGCTACGAACCGGGCGAATTAATCGGGCGCCCAATCGAAGTCTTGGTTCCGTCGGCCGCGCGCAAGGGCCATGTGCATCGGCGGGAAACGTATACCCACGATGGCAAGGCACGCCCGATGGAGGGGAGTGAACTGCGCGGCACGCGCAAAGATGGTTCCGAATTTGCCGTCGAGGTGGGGCTGTCCCGCCTGCCGTCACTCGGAGGTCGGGGCATCTGTGTCTGCGCCGCGGTGCGTGACATCACCGAGCGCAAGGCGGCGGAGGCGGCCATGCTGGCGAGCGAGGAAAGACTCGCGATGGCCATGCGGGGAGCAAACCTCGGGCTCTGGGATTGGCAGGCGAACCCGGACGTTCTGGTCACCAACGACATTTGGTCGGAAATGCTGGGCTACACCAAGCAGGAATTGGATGAGCTGTATGGCAACACCGCGGCGCGCTGGGCGAACATGGTTTACCCCGAAGACATGGATTTTGCCGTTCAGAAGTTCGTCAAATACGTCAACAACGAGCTGCCCGAGCATCGTTTGGAAATCAGGATGAAGACCAAGTCGGGCGAGCCGAAATGGGTGCTGGCCGTCGGCAGTGCGGTCGCGCGTGATCAACACGGCAAAGTTTCCCGCATGGTGGGCATCCACCACGACATCACCGAACGCAAGGCGGCGGAAGCGGCCATTGCCAAGGAGCGCGAACGCTTACAGTCGATCCTCGATAAGAGCCCGATCTGCGTTTCCATCACGTCGGTTCGGGACGCCACGGCGCTCTTTGCCAATCCGGTTGCGAAGAAATTCTTCGGCGTGGAAATCGGCAGCAAGGTTCAGGCCCTCTATGTCGATCCGGCACGGCGCGTTGAGATGCTGACTCTCCTCAAGGCCGGAGGCGTGGTGCGCGACTTCGAGGTAGAGCTTTACGATGCCGAACACCGGCCGCGCACCATGATGATGACGGCGATGCTGATGGAATTCGACGGGCAGCCGGCCTTGACGGCGTGGCAGATCGACATCACCGAGCGCAAGGCGGCCGCCGACAAGCTCCGCGCCGCCATGCAACTCGCCGAGGAGGCGACCAAGGCCAAGAGCGACTTCCCCGCCAACATGTGCCACGAGAT
>SXSC01000165.1 GCA_005792355.1 Opitutaceae bacterium | reverse complement strand
TGGCGAGTGGCTGGCCGAGTTGCAGATTAGAGATTCGAGCGCCGGCTGGGTCCGCTACGTTGTGCGGTTCCATGTCACCGCCCGTCAACCGAGCGACTCACAGCAGGCGGAATTCGAGGACATCTCCCGCGGGAAACCGATTGGAACGGATGCTTGGAAACGTGCCCTCGTTCGCGATCACCGGCATCGCGCACTGGAGCGGGACTTGCCGCACGAGGAAGTCCTGCCGCTCGAACCGGCCCGCTGGACGGCCGCCTTCGAGCAGGCCCTCGATCATCACCGGATCAAAGTCACGGAAATCGTCGCTTCCCGACGGGCCCCACGTTGGAAGGGAGAAGTCGCCGGCCTGGTTCGCCGGACCTCCGGGGCTCCCTGGCGCTGGATTGCCGAACAACTTCGCCTGCCGCATCCAGCCTCATTACGCGCCGCCGTCTGCTGGCTCGGTCGCCGATAACCGCCCAGTCGGGCCCAGCTTCTGGACCAATCCACCAATGCAACATGCAACAGGCTGACCCTTTTGGATTGGGATTGGTGGCCGGAGCGGGAAATGACGGTTGCGGGGGGCGGGGGAAACGACAGCGTGTCGCCGATGCCCTCCCCTCCGGCGAACTCGACGATGACCTGGATTTTCCGGTCGTGGCGGGCGTCGGTCCCGGTGGCGCTGACGGGCGTGATCGCCGGGTTGCCGCCACCGGCGGGATTGCCGATCCACGCGTGGTATTTTTTTGCGATTTTCGCGGGGGTGATCGCCGCCTTGGTGCTTGAGCCGTTGCCCGGGGGCGCGGTGGGCTTGATTGGAGTCGTGCTGGTCGGAGTGCTGGCGCGTTGGACGCTGTTCGGTCCCGCCGAACTGGCGCAACCGGGATTTCGGGTCGAGACCGCGGCGTTGACTTGGGCGCTGTCGGGGTTTTCCAACGCGACGGTCTGGCTGATCTTCAGCGCGTTCATGTTCGCGCTCGGTTACGACAAAACCGGACTCGGGCGGCGGCTGGCGCTCCTCCTTGTGCGCAAAATGGGTGGGCACACGCTGACACTCGGCTATGCGGTCGCGCTGGCGGATCTGTTGCTCGCGCCCTTCACCCCTTCGAACACGGCGCGGAGTGGCGGGACGATCTATCCGCTGATTCGCCACCTGCCGCTGCTCTACGACTCGCGGCCAAACGATCCCTCGGCCCGCCGGCTCGGCTCGTATCTGATGTGGGTGGCGATCGCGGCGACGTCGGTGACGAGCTCGATGTTTCTCACCGGGCTGGCCTCCAACCTGCTCGCGGTCGAGCTGGTGAAAAAGACCTCCGGCATCACGCTCGAATGGACGACGTGGTTTGTCGGGTTCCTGCCGGTCGGGGTGTTGTTGTTTGCCCTCACGCCGCTGCTGGCGTGGTGGCTGTATCCGCCGGAGATGAAGTCCGGTGGCGCGGTGCGGGCGTGGGCCCGGAGCGAACTTGCGAAGCTGGGCCCGGTGGCGGGCCGCGAAATCGTTCTCGCCGTGATTGTGGGGCTCGCGCTGGTCCTGTGGATTGCGGGGGGATCGATCATCCACGCGACGCTGGTGGCCCTCCTCGCCATCGGGCTGATGTTGCTGTGCCGCATCGTGCAGTGGAGTGAGATCGTCGCCTATCAAACGGCCTGGAGCACTCTCGCGTGGTTCGCGACGCTTGTGGCGATGGCCGACGGGCTGGGGCGCGTGGGTTTCGTGAAATGGTTCGCCGAAAATGCGGCGGGCCGCCTGGGCGGAGTTTCACCCGCGGTGGCGACCGTGGGCCTGCTGGTGGTGTTTTTTACGAGCCACTATCTGTTCGCGAGCACGACCGCGCATGCGACGGCCCTCATCCCGGTGCTGCTGCTCGTGGCGCAGGGCATTCCGGGGCTCGACCTGCCGCAGTTTGCCCTGCAGCTGTGCATGCTGCTCGGTCTGATGGGCATTCTTACGCCGTACGCGACGGGGCCGAGTCCGATCTACTACGGCTCCGGGTATCTTCCGGCCCGCGACTACTGGCGGCTGGGCGCGATTTTCGGAGCGGTCAATCTCGCGGTGTTTCTGCTTGTAGGGCTGCCGTGGATGCGCTGGGTCAGCGGCTAGTGTGCCGACCGCAAAGCAGCGTGACAAGTAGCGGCGAGCGCCAGCGAGTGGACCACTGGCGCGCTCCACTCGCTGGCGCTCGCAGCTCCACGTCACGAAAGTTATTGGTCGCGTCACTAGCCGGCATTTTTCGACCCGCGGCAGCCGCAGCCCAAGGTGGCAGCGGTTTTGCCGGAGCGGCATGATGCCGCGCAAGTCCCGACGGGTTTCCAAGGTGCCTTTCGCGGAACAAACCCGCGCCCACAGCCCGGCGACGGTGGAACGGCTTTGGCGGGAAAATTTCCGGACGGATACCGGACCGACGCGGCTCAAGGCCACGGCGCGATCTTCACCCTGGCCGGTTGAGCGTAGCCGTTCCAGTAGGCGTCGATCCGCGCGCGATCCGGCGCGCCGTCGGTGACCACGAAACGGAAGCGGGCACGGTACGGCCGACCGGGCGCGATGCGGAACTCGCCGAGTTGCTGCGGCACAAAGCTGAAATACGGCATGTTCGGGTGCAGGCGCAGCGGCTGCGGCGCACGGAAATTTTCCGGGTGCCCGAGTGTGGCCGTGCCGGCCAGCGCGCCGTCCGCTCCGGCCCCGCCGAGGTAACACCAGCGGGCGCGGGTGTTGTTGCCCTTGATGCGGTCCGTGATTCCTTCCGACGTCAGGAAGCGCGCGGCGTCACCCGGCCCGTTCCAGGCCCCCGCGCCGCGGAAGCCGAATCCGCCATAGTGATACTCCGGGAGAACCAACGGGTCCGGCGTCGCGCACGTCTGCGTGGCCACCAGATCGAACATCCGTACGGCGGGAGTGGCGCCCACGACGTCGTAGGCTGTGAGCTGCCACGTCTCGTGGAGCGCGACGGCCGGCGCGGGCGCGGACAAGTCGACCATTTTCAAACGCGCCTCGAATCCGCCGTGGACCGCGCCGCTCCAAGTGCGGTCGAGCGCCACGAGCTCCTCGGCGCCGGTCTTTTTGTGCATGTTCCAGAAGTCGGGTGAGCGGCCTTGAAAGCTCGTCTTCGTCCATGGCGTCCAGATCCCGTGATGATGCGGGTGATTCGACGGGTAGTCGTCCGTGACGAGCTGGCCCGCCGGGGAGAACACGGGGTGGACGTAGCCGGCCCGGATGATTTCACTTTTGATGTCGGTGCGCGGGACCGTGTCGCGATCCAGGCGAAACCACAGCGCCGCCTGTCCCGCGATGCTGAGCTTGAGATCGCCGCGCTCGGGCGCGACCACCACACCTTCGCGCGGGCCGTCGGCAGCGCCGGCGGCGGCGAGCGTAAACGTGAGGGATGCGTGGGCCTGCTGCCTCGCCACGATGAATCGGGCGGTGCCATCGACTTCGGTTTGCAGTGCGCACGAGCGGCCGGAGGCGTCGCGCAGGACCGCGGGCCTGGGCGCATCCAGTGGGAGCTGAAACGCGATGACCTGGCCGGCGCGGTCGACCGGCGCGGCGTCGAGGATCACGCGATAATCTCTCGCGGCGGCGGAAGCGATGAGCGCGGCGGCGGCCAGTGCCGGGGCGAAGGAAGCAAGGGTGGGGCGCATCGGGAATTGCGGCACAGGATGAAGCAACGAGGCGCGCGCGGCACGCACAATCCCGCGGCCTCTCGCCGAGCTTGCATCCGCCCATGCCCGGAGGCAGAACGACGGTCCAGCGCTGTTGCCCGATGCAACCCATCATCACCCTCATTGGTTTGGCTCTGTTTCTGGGGCTGATCGTGTTTCCGATTTGGGCGATTGTTCGCATCAACACGCTCGGAAATTCCTGGAGCACACTTCGGGAAAAAATCCGGCAACTGGAGGCGGAAGTTCGCGAACTCCGCCTCAAGTTGCACGAACTCTCCCCTCGCCCGCCCGAGCCCGCGATTTTGCCGCCCGCGGTAAAATCTGTTCCGATCGTTGTCCCGCCCGTTCCACCTGTCGCGGCGGCACCCGCCATCGCCGTGCCGGCCGTGGTCATCCCGCCGGAGATCGTCCCGGCGGCCCCGCTGCTCGCCGAGCCCCCGGCCACGATCACAGTCTCGCCGGTGGTTGAACCGATCGTCGCGGTCTCACTTCCACCGGTCGTCATCGAACTACCTTCAGCTCCTCCCATCCTCCTGCCCACGCCGGGGCCTGCGGACGCCGCGCCCACACCGTCACTTGTTCCGGAAACCCCGCTCGTTGCTGCCGCTCAACCGGTCGCACCCAAGGTGGCACCGGTTTACGTCCCACCGGAGCCGCCCGCGGAGGACCACTACCCGCGGTCGCCGCGATTTAACTGGGAGCAATTCATGGGCGCGAAACTCTTCGCGTGGCTCGGCGGTTTCGCCGGACTGCTCGCGGTGGGGTTTTTCGTCAAATACTCCTTCGATCACGATCTCATCCCACCCGAGGTGCGGGTGGCGATCGGCTTTCTGTTCGCGCTGGGGTTGGTCGTCGGCGGGCTGAGAATCGACCGCGCCCGTTACGCCGTCACGGCGCAGACGCTGATCGCGACGGGCGTCGTCAGCCTCTACACCGTCACCTTCGCGTGCCGGTCGATTTACCATTTCGCACCCTTCGGCCCCGTGCTGACGTTTCTGTTGATGGCGTTGATCACGAGCGCGGCGTTTCTGCTCGCGGTGCGGCTCGAGGCGCAGGTGGTGGCGGTGCTGGGAATTCTCGGCGGCTTCCTGACTCCGATTCTGGTCAGCACCGGGCAGGACAACCCGCTCGGCCTCTTCACCTACCTTGCGCTGCTCGACCTTGGCCTGGTCGCGGTCGCGCTGCACCGGCGCTGGCTTTATCTCGTGCCGCTCGGGGCGGCGGGAACGATCCTGATGCAGATCGCCTGGGCGGGAAAGTTCTTCACCGACGACCGCGCGGTCCCGGCGGTCGTCATCTGCCTGGTGTTCGCCGCGCTGTTTCTTGGCGCGACAATTTTTGCGCGCCGCCGGGAACAGAGCGCCCCGCAGCTCACGTGGTCGGCGGTGGCGCTGGTGGGCGTCTGCTATGGCTTCGGCCTGTTCTTCCTCGGCTATCCGGCGGTCGGGGCGCGGGTCGGCCTGGTGTTTTCGTTCGTGCTCTTCGCCAACCTCTGCCTGCTGACGCTCGCGTGGTTCGAGGGCCTGGCGGTGCTCGTGCGCGTCGCCGCGGCAGGCACGGTGTTACTGCTCGTCAGCTGGGCGGCGGAGATCCTCACTCCCGCGCTGGCGCCGGCGGCGATGGGCGTGTGCCTCGGGTTCTGCGCGTTCTTCCTCGCGACGTATTTTATCGCCCGGCGTTTGGGGCGGACCTCGAGCGAAGTCACGTGGTCGGCCGTCGCGCTGCCGTGCGTGGCACTCGGTTTCGCCCTGTATTTTATCGGCTATCCGGCGATCAGCGCGCGGCCGGGGCTGTTGTTCACCTTCGTGCTGCTGGCCGACGCGTGCCTGCTGGCGATCGCGTGGTACGACGACGAATGGCCGAAGCTCCACCTCCTGGCGGGCGCGGCGGTGTTTGTCCTCCTCGCAGTGTGGACGGGCGACCGGCTCACGGCGTCGCTGCTGCCGTGGGCGCTCGCCTTTTACCTGCTGCACGCGGCGCTGCACACGGCGTTTCCGCTGCTGCTTGAGCGCCATCGCCCGGCCACCGCGCCCACCTGGTGGAGCCAGCTGTTTCCACCGCTGGCGCTGGTGCTCATGCTCATCCCGCTCTTCCGGCTCGAGGAGCTGTCGGTGCTTTTCTGGCCGTGCGTGCTGCTCGTCGACCTTCTGGCGATCGGCCTCGCGATGTTGACGGCGTCGCTCGTGGCGGTCGGCGCCGTGCTCCTGCTCACCTTGGTCGCAACCGGCGTGTGGATCTTTCATATTCCGGCCACCGTCAGCGCGACGCCGTCGCTGCTGTTCGTGATTGGGGGATTCGCCGTGCTGTTCTTTGCGGCGGGAATTTTCCTCGCGCGCAAACTCGGCGACCGTTTCGCGGCCGCCGCGGGGTCGCCTCCGCTCCTGGCCGGGTGGGGCGATCCGCGGGCGCAGATTCCCGCGCTCTCCGCGCTCCTGCCGTTTATTTTGCTCATCATGATGACGGCGCGGCTGCCGTTGGCGAACCCGTCGCCGGTGTTTGGCCTCGCGCTGTTGCTCGTCGTACTGGTGCTCGGCCTCACGGCGATTCTCACCAGGCACGCTGGCGAACTCAGGGCGGCCGACTCCGGCGAGCCTCCGGTGACGAGCGACGGTCCGTCGGCTGGAAGCGAACGGCCCGCCATGAGCGGAGTCGAATGGCTCCCCGCCTGTGCGCTCGTGGGCGTGGCGGGGCTCGAATACGCTTGGCGGGCGCGGCATCTTGCCATCGACGCGCCCGCGATCCCGCTCGCCTGGTATCTCGCCTTTTATGCGATTTTCACGGCCTATCCCTTGGTCTTTCGTCGACAGTTTGCCGCGTGCACCGGGCCCTGGGCGGTCGCGGCGCTCGGAGGCGTGTTGCAGTTTCCGCTGGTCCACCGGCTGGTGATGGCGGCGTGGCCGAATGATTTTCCCGGCGTGCTGCCCTTGCTCTTCGCGGTGGCGCCGCTGCTCAGTCTCGTCGCGATTCTGCGGAGCGCGACGGCCGGGGGGCGCGCACGCCTCAACCAGCTCGCGCTCTTCGGCGGAGTGACGCTCCTCTTCGTCACGCTGATCTTTCCGATCCAATTCGATCGGCAGTGGCTGACGCTCGGCTGGGCGCTCGAGGGGGCGGCGCTGCTCTGGCTTTTTCACCGGGTGCCGCACGGCGGGCTGCGCGGCGTCGGCGCCGTGCTGCTGGTCACGGCCTTTGCGCGCCTCACGCTGAACTCGGCGGTGTTTGCCTACCACGACCGCAGCAGCGCCGCGATTCTCAACTGGTATCTCTACAGCTACGGCCTGGTGACCGCGTGCCTCTTCGTCGGCGCCGCGCTGGTCAAACCCCCGCGGGATCGCCTGTTCGGCAGGATCAACGGCCCGGCGCTGTTCAACACGCTCGGCACCATCCTCGCGTTTTTCCTCCTCAACATCGAGATCGCCGACTTTTTCAGCGAGCCGGGCCAGCGCGTGCTCACATTTAAGTTTTCCGGCCACTTCGGGCGCGACATGACGTACACGATTGCCTGGGCATTGTTCGCGCTCGGCCTGCTCCTCGTCAGTATTTGGAAGCAGATCCGCGCCGGCCGGATTGCCGCGCTCGTGCTGCTGAGCGTGGCGCTGCTCAAGCTCTTCTTTCACGACCTCGCGCGACTCGAGGCCCTCTATCGGATCGGCGCGCTCTTTGCCGTGGCGGTCATCGCCACCGTGGCGTCGTTCGCCTACCAACGCTTCCTCCCCGCCAATGACAAAAACACTCCGCCGCTGTAAACCGGGACCGTCGGCGCCGCCGCCCACGCGGTCCGACCCCCGAGACGTTTGTCACTTAATACGTGACAAACCCCGACGGTGTTTTTCGCGGGTCGGGTCGCTTCTCTTCGGCAGCGGAGGGTGCCGGGCGGTGCCGGGTGTCGCGGTCGCGGTGCTGGCGTTTTTCGCCGCGCTTGGGTCTGCGCGGGCGCTCGAAGCCACCGAGTGGAAAAACCGCCAGCCACTCGTCGTCGAGCGCGCGGGTCTCCTGAAAATCGCGCTGCCACCCGAAACGCTCGGCCTCGCGCGTCCCGGGCTGGAAGACCTGCGGCTGATCGATCCCGCCGGCCGCGAGGTGCCGTTTGTGTTCACGCGACCGGCCCCCGCCGTGCCGCCGACGACCCGCGCGCCGCTTTCCTTTCGCGCGACCCTCACCGACTCCACCACGCAACTGCTCCTGGTCACCGGCACGACCACGCCACTTGCGGCGGTCACGCTGGTGACGCCGGCGCCGGGTTTCCTGAAGGCGGCGCGACTCGAAATTTCCGCGGATGGCGAACGGTGGGAAACGCTGGCGGAGAGCGCGGCGCTCTTCCGCCAGTTCGGCGCGCAACAGCTGCGCTTCGATTTGTCACGCCGCACGATCTCGCACCTGCGGATCACCCTCGACGATTCGCGGTCACGCGCGGTGCCCTTCACGGGGGCGATGCTCGAACTCACCGGCTCCACCCCGCCCGAGGTGACGCTGCCGATCGCGCTGCGGCTCGTGCGACGCGAGGAGTTCGCCGGAGAGTCCGTGCTCACGCTCGATCTCGGCGGCGCGCACGTGCCGCTCGCGAGCCTGGAATTCGCCACGAGCGAGCCGTTGTTTGCCCGCACCGTGACTTTTGCCGCCCGGGAGCTGCGCGACGACGTGGCCGTCGAGCGCACGCTCGGCTCTGGATCGATCTGGAAGGTGGCCGTCGACGGTGCGCCGCCGGCGACGCGACTCGATGTGCCGGTGCGGTTCACGACGCCGTTGCGCGAATTGATCGTGCATGTCGCCAACGGCGACAGCCCGCCGCTCGGCATCGAGCGGGTCACGGCGAGCCAGCACCCGCACTGGCTGGTGTTTCGCGCCAGTGAGGCCGGCACCTACACAGTGCTGACCGGTCATCCGCAGATCGCCGCGCCGCGCTACGATCTCGCGTCGCTCGCGACCGCGCTTCGCGACACGCTCCCGACCGCGCTCGTGCCCGGTCCCGCCACGCCGAACCCCGGCTACCGGGTGGTCGACGCCCTGGCTGATACACCCCTGCGCGGGGCCGTGCTCGATCCGACGCCGTGGGGATTCCGCAAGCCGGTGCAACTCGCCGCCGCGGGCGTGCAGCAACTGGAGCTCGACCTCGACGTGCTGGCGCGCGCGCAACCGGGACTCGCCGATCTCCGCCTCGTGCGCGCGGGCGCGCAGGTACCGTACCTCCTGGAACGTCCGGCGCTCTCGCGCTCCAGTCCGCTCGTCATCACGCCCGCCGACGATCCGAAGCGCCCGCGCGTGAGCCGCTGGCAAATCAAGTTTCCGCGGGCCGGCCTGCCGGTCACGCGGCTCACGCTCGCTTCATCCACGGCGCTGTTCCAACGCCGCCTCCGGCTCTTCGAAAAGATTTCCGACGAGCGTCGCGGCGAGGCCGTCGAACGCACGCTGGCGGCGGTCGAGTGGAGCCACAGCCCCGGCGACACGCGGGCGCTGACGCTCAACCTCGCGGCCCCGCCCGTCGCGGACGTGATTTTCCTCGAGACCGACAACGGCGACAACCCGCCGATTGCGCTCACCTCGGCGCAGGCCTCTTATCCCGTGGCGCGGCTGTTGTTCAAGGCCGAGTCGGGACCGCCGGTCGAGACGCCGGCGCCGGGGCTGGCGCTCTATTACGGCCACCGCGCCGCCGCGGCCCCGCGCTATGATCTCG
The DNA here is from genome assembly GCA_005792355.1 of Opitutaceae bacterium. GTDB lineage: Bacteria > Verrucomicrobiota > Verrucomicrobiia > Opitutales > Opitutaceae > ER46. Next base: position 28,265 of record SXSC01000165.1, on the reverse strand, counting down.
CGCTCGTGGCCGGGCAGATTCTTGCCGCGGAGAAATCGCTCGCGACGCTCGGGGTGGAGGAGCAGCTGCGCGGCGGCGGCTGGGCGGGCAAGCTGTTTGCGGGCCTGCCCGCCGGCTGGATATTATGGGGGGTGCTGGCGCTGGTCGTGATCGGCCTGTTGGTGGTCGTCGCGAAATTGCTGCCCAAGCCACCGGCGACCGGTGCGTGAGGTGCCGGGGCGAGCGGGATTACGGCCGGCGGCGGCAGGAAACTCGGAGGGCCGGATGAAACGACTAATGGCGAGGGCGCCGACTTACCCGCCGCGCACTGGTCGCATCGACCGCAGGATCGCGGGCATTTCCGCCAGCGGAACGACCTCCACGTTTTCGCGCAGTGAGATCCGCTCCCGCCCGGGGTAGACGACGAGCAACCGGTCGAGCTTCAGATCCTCGCGGGCAATCATCATCGATTTCGTGAGTCCGGGAGCGTCGCCGTATTTGAATTCCACCCCCACCCGGCGCCCGCGCCAGAAGAGCAGGAGATCAAGCTCGGCGCCTGACTGCGTAGCCCAGAAATAGGCGTCGCGCCCGCCTGTCACCCGCAAGATTTCCTCGAGCGCGAATCCCTCCCAGGCGGCGCCGAGCTTTGGGTGGGACTCGAGTTCGTCCCATGAGACGAGGCCCAGGAGCGAATGCAGCAGGCCGCTGTCACGGAGATAGATCTTGGGGGACTTCACCTGTCGTTTGCCGAGATTTTCGAACCACGGCGGAAGCTGACGCACCACCAGAGCCCCGGTGAGGATCTCGAGATGCCGTTTTACGGTCGTGTGGGCCTCACCCAGCGAGCGACCGAGTTCCGAGGCATTCCAAATCTGGCCGTGATAGTGGGCCACCATGCTCCAGAATCTCCGCAGCGTGGTGGCGGGTACTTGCACCCCGAATCTCCGCAGGTCGCGTTCGAGAAAGGTCTGGATGAAATTTTCCCGCCAGGCGGTGCTGGCGTCGTCATCCTCGGCGAGCCACGACCGAGGAAACCCCCCGCGCAACCAGAGTGATCGCATCCCGGCCGGGCCCGCCTCCGCGAGGCTGAAGCCCGTCATTTCGACCAACTCGACGCGTCCGGCCAGTGTCTCAGCCGTGTCGCGCATGAGGTCGGGCGAGGCGCTGCCGAGCAGGAGAAATCGGGCCGGCAAAGGTTTGCGGTCGGCGAGCACGCGCAAGACGGGAAACAAGGCCGGCTGCAACTGGGCTTCGTCGATCACCACCAGTCCCGTGAGCGACTCGAGCGCCGTCATCGGTTCCTCAAGGCGCCGGGCACTGCGCGGATCCTCGAGATCGAACCAGGTCGCGCCGCGCTGGGCCGCGATTTTCCTGGCGAGCGTGGTCTTGCCGCACTGCCGCGGCCCCAGCAGCGTCGCCACCGGGCTGCGCCGCAGGGCCAGCGCCACGCGTTCCGCCAGTTCCGACCGGTCGATGAGCTTTTCCATCCCTGCAAACTGAGCGATTGATGCTCAATATACAAGGACGAGTTTCCGCGTTCCGCGCGCTGGTGATCCGGCGGGGAAAGGGCCGGCGGGGACGTTCCGCCATTCTGCTTCGCCCCGCGGTTGGCGTTCCGGCGTGGGCTGGCTGAGTGTGTGATCGGTTGGCCTGGGGCCGACGCGAACTTGCGATCGAGCCACCGACGGCTGGTGCGGAAGTCCCGACGGAAGGATTGATTCAGGCCGCTTGGCGCGCAATGAGGGTCTTCCCGCGTTTCCCATGCCCGCCGATTCCCACCGCGCGTTTCTCCTCCGCGATGCCTCGCCCACTTTCGCCCACATGTGGATCGGCTGGGCGTATGCCATGCAGGGAAAATGGACCCAGGCGCGACCGGCCTTCATCAAGGCCGCTGACTTGGAAAGGACCCCGTTCGCCGGGTGGAGCCTCGGATGCTGCGACGCGATGGCCGGCCGCTCCGAAATCGTGGTGAAACTCCAAGGAGACAGCGCTTGGCATCGCCCCGACTCGTGTCAGATTTCCATCATGCCGAACGCCGACCTGACTCAACAGCGAGAGCGGGTCCGTGCTTGGGATCGGGCGGCGCCAGCACTGGAGGCCATGCGGCGCGAAGCGATTCGGCAAAGCGACGCCACCGGTATTCGCGCGGTCATCCCCACCGCGGCACTGCTCCAAAAACTCGGCGTCGAGCTCTCCGCCGAGACCGGCCTGGTCGAGCAGCAGGCGTGGTTCGCCAAGTTGCGTCATGGCTGACTTGCTCGAGGCTGCGCGGGAAATCGACGGTTATTGCCGCCGCCAGGGCTGGCGGCACTGCATCATCGGCGGCATGGCGCTGCTGCGGTGGGGTGAGCAGCGGATGACCAAGGATGTCGACCTCACGTTGCTCACGGGATTCGGGGGCGAGGAGCGCTACATCGAGGCCTTGTTGAAGGATTTTGATCCGTTGGTGGCGGACGCACTCGATTTTGCGCTGCGCAACCGCGTGCTGCCGGTCCGCACCAAGGCCGGCTTCAAGGCGGACATCGCGCTCGGCGGGCTGCCGTTCGAGGAGGAGGCGGTGAATCGGGCGACCGACTACGCGTATGCCGACGGCGTCGTGTTGCGCGTGTGCTCGGCGGAGGACCTCGTGGTGATGTCGTTTTCCGAGGTAAAACGCACCTCGACTGCATGGAGACGGCTTAGGTGCCCACCTCACGCCAGGACGCCCTTGACCAGTTCCCCGTGGACATCGGTCAGGCGGTAGTCGCGGCCCTGGAAGCGATGGACCAGCCGCGTGTGGTCGAGGCCGAGGAGATGCAGCGCGGTCGCGTTGAGATCGTGGATGTGCACGGGGTCTTTGACGATGTTGTAACTGAAATCGTCGGTCTCGCCAAAGACGTGGCCGCGTTTCACGCCGGCCCCGGCCAGCCAGATGCTGAAGCAGCGGGGATGATGATCGCGGCCGTAGTTGTCCTTGGTCAGTGTGCCCTGCGAATACACCGTGCGGCCAAACTCGCCGCCCCAGATCACGAGCGTGTCCTCCAGCAATCCGCTTTCCTTCAGCTCGGCGAGCAACGCGGCCGTGGGCTGGTCGGTGTCGTAACACTGGCTCCTGATGCCGCTGGGCAGGTTGTTGTGCTGGTCCCAGCCGCGATGATACAACTGGATGAACCGCACGCCGCGCTCCGCCAGCCGCCGTGCCAGAATGCAGTTCGCCGCGTAGGTGCCGGGTTTTTTCGACTCCGGTCCGTAGCGGTCAAAGATGTCCGCCGGCTCCTTCGACAAATCGGCCAGCTCCGGCACCGCGGCCTGCATGCGAAACGCCATTTCGTACTGGTCGATGCGCGCCTGCGTTTCGGGGTCTTGGTACTCGGCCAGTTTGATCCGGTTCAGCGCAGCGGTGTCGTCGAGCATCGCCCGGCGGCGCGCGGTGGTGATGCCGGGCGGGTTCGAGAGGAACAGCACCGGATCCGGGCCCGAACTGAACCGCACGCCCTGATGGCGCGTCGGCAGGAAACCGGAGCTCCACATGCGTTCGTGCAGCGGCTGCGCGTTGGTCGGGCCGCTGGGCCGCGAGATCATCGCCACGAACGCCGGCAGCTCGGCGTTTTCCGACCCGAGTCCGTAAGACACCCAGGATCCAAAGGCGGGCCGGCCGCCGATCTGGTGGCCGGTCTGCAGCAGCGTCATCGCCGGGTCGTGATTGATCGCCTCGGTGTGCAGCGAGCGAATGACGCAAATGTCGTCCGCAAACTTCGCCGTGTGGGGCAGCAGTTCGCTGAGCCACAGTCCCGATTTTCCGTGCTGCGAAAACTTGAAGACCGAGGGCGCGACCGGAAAGCGTTTTTGCCCCGAGGTCATCCCCGTGAGCCGCTGGCCATCGCGGATCGAGTCGGGCAGGTCCTGATCATAGAGCGGGGCGAGGCCCGGCTTGTGGTCGAACAAATCCAACTGCGAGGGTGCGCCCGCCTGCGTCAGCCAGATAATCCGCCGCGCCTTGGGGGCGAAATGCGGCGCAGTCGTGGTGGCAAACAGTCGCGGATTCAGCAACGACGCGAGCGCCGCGGCCCCGAGGCCCGCGCTGGTGCGGCTGAGAAAGTGACGGCGGGAAAGCGCGGTTTGAAATGGGTCGGCGTCCATGCGGTTCATTCCTTCATGATGACCTCGTCGAGATTGAGGAGCGTGCTGGCGACGATGGTGAAGGCGGCGAGCTCCACGGGATTCAATGCGGCAGCGAAGGACGCGTCGCCCACCGCGAGGAACGCGGTGGCGGCGGCGCGATCGGTTGCAAAATCTGCGTGGGCGCGAGCGTACGCGGCCCGGAGCACCGTCAGCTCGCCGGCCCCCGGTGCGCGTGCCAGCAGCAGGCGAAAGCCGTGAGTGAGCCGGGGCTCGATGGTGTCGCCACCCTCGAGCAGCATGCGTTGGGCGAGAAAACGCGCGGCCTCGACGTAGGTCGGGTCGTTCATCAGGTTGAGGGCCTGGAGGGGAGTGTTGGTCCGCGGGCGGCGCAGCGTGCACGCTTCGCGGAACGGCGCGTCGAACAGCAGCATCGCGGGATTCGGCACGGAGCGTTTCCAATACGTGTAGAGACTGCGGCGGTGGAGCTCGTCCCCCTTGCCGGGCACATAAACATTGTAACCGGTGCCGGCGGTCACCTGTTCGTAGAGGCCCGGCGGATGATAGGGTTTGACCGAGACCCCGCCAATTTTTCGCACGAGCAGTCCGCTGGCCGCCAGCGCCTGATCGCGCACAAACTCCGCTGGCAAACGGAAACGCGGCCCGCGGGCCAGCAGGCGGTTGCCGGGATCCCGCTCGCGCAGAGCGGGCGGGAGCTTCGAACTCTGCCGGTACGTCGCGCTCGTCACGAGGAGCCGCAGCATCGCCTTCACATCCCAGCCCGTGCGGATGAACTCCGTGGCGAGCCAGTCGAGCAGTTCCGGATGGCTCGGCAATTCGCCCTGCGAACCGAAATCCTCCGAGGTGCGCACGAGGCCCGTGCCAAAAACCGACTGCCAGAGCCGGTTCACCGTCACGCGCGCCGTCAGCGGATTCGCCGGGTCCACCAGCCAGCGCGCCAGGCCGAGGCGATTGCGCGGCTGGTCGGCGGCGAGGGCGGGCAGCGCGGCGGGGGTGGCCGCGGTGACGCGCTCGCCGGGTTTGTCATAGGCGCCGCGCAACAGCACAAAGGTCGGGCGCGGCTCGGGCATTTCCTCCATGACGAGCGTCGTGGGAATCTCCGCCTCGGCCGCGGCGATCTGCTTTTGCAGGACGCCCAGCCGGGTGCTCAGGGCGCGATGCGCGGGCTGCTGCGAGCGGTGAATAGCCGTGAGTTGCTCGTGCTCGGCCGTGGTGCGTTCGGACGGTGTCTTTTTCGTCAAGGCCACGACATTCGACGGCACGAGGACCTCGGGCTCCGCTCCGGTGACCAAGACGCGCCAGCGCGACGGCCCGCCGGCGTTCTCGACGGTCAGCTCAAGTTGGATCTCCGGTGACACATCGTCGATGACCAGGGGTGTCTCCAGCTCGAATACCGCGAGCGCCGCCCGATCGGGTTTCACCGCGAGATTGGTGCGAGTCTTGCGGTCGTTGTCCAACACCTTGGCGGTTTCGGTGGCGGCGAGCGAATCGCCCGCCGCGATGGCGTGCAATTTCAACGGCCGGCTTTTCGCGCCGACCGCGGCGGGCCGGATCACTTTCAACCCGCTCCACTGAAAATTCGCGGCGGCCGCGGTCGTCGCACACTCCAGTTGCAGCGCCGTGACGCGCCCGACCGGCAGACGCGCGCTGAGCTTGATGGTGTTGGCGCGCGTCTCCTGCGGCCCGAGGTCGACCGCGCGCGCCGGCGCATCGATTTGCGGCGGCAGATCGCCGCCGCTCGCGGTGAGGAGATCGATTGGCTCCCACGCCACGGTGGCGGCCGCCACGCGTTGGGCCCAGGCTTCGTCGCCGGCGGATGGCTCAGCGGCGAGCGCCGCAAGTTGGCCGTTCACGGTCGCGATTTCGGCGTTCATTCCGCTGAGCTTCGCCTCAATTTCCGGCGCGGGCAGTTTTAGAAAGGGCGGACTGTTCTGCCGGATCGGGGCGGAATAGTTGCCCACGCCGCGCTCGGGCACGTTGTGAAAAAACGCCTTCAGCGCGTAGAAATCGCGCTGCGTGAACGGATCGAATTTATGGTCATGACACCGCGTGCAGTTGAACGTCTGCCCGAGCCAGACCGTCGCGGTCGTCTCCACCCGGTCGGCGGTGTATTCGGCGAGAAATTCCTCCGGGATGATTCCGCCCTCCTCGTTCATCATTTGGTTACGGTGAAAGCCCGTCGCGACCCGCTGCTCGAACGTCGGGTGGGGCAGCAGGTCCCCCGCCAGCTGCTCGATCGTGAATTGGTCGAAGGGTTGATTGGCGTTGAACGCGCGGATCACCCAGTCGCGCCACACATGCATCTCGCGGTCGCGGTCGACCTGATAGCCGTTGGTGTCGGCGAAGCGCGCCGCGTCGAGCCAGTCCACCGCCAGGCGTTCGCCGAAATGCGGCGAGGCGAGCAGGCGGTCGACGATTTTCTCGTAGGCGCTCCCGGAGGTGTCCGTGATAAACGCCGCCACCTCGGCGGGGGTCGGCGGCAGGCCCGTCAGATCGAGTGACGCGCGCCGGATCAGCGTGGTGCGATCCGCCTCGGGCGACGGGGGCAGTTTTTCCGCTTCCAGACGAGCGAGGATGAAATGATCCACGGGATTGCGCGGCCAGGATGCTTGCCGCAACGCCGGCAGTGGCGCGCGTTCGGGCGGGGTAAATGCCCAGTGCGTCTCGTACGGCGCGCCTTGGGCGACCCAGCGCTTGATCAGGTCCTTCTGGCCGGGCGGGATGGTTTTGTGAGTCTCGGGCGGAGGCATCACCTCGTCCTCGTGGGTCGCGAAGAGGCGCCGGATTATTTCGCTCTCCTCCGGTTTCCCGGGCACGATCGGAATCTCGCCTGACTTTGCCGGCTTGAGCGCCTCGTCGCGCAGGTCGAGGCGCAGCTTCGCTTTGCGGGCGTTCCCATCTGGCCCGTGGCAGTGGAAGCAGGTCTCGGATAAAATCGGCCGGATGTCGCGGTTGAATTTTACGTCGTCTCCCGCCGACAGCATTGGCGTTGCTGGTGCGGCGGCCCCGACGTGGCCGGCCGCGAGCAACGCCAGCGAGGCGAGAGTAAAGAACCCCGGGGCAAGCCCCGAGGCCTTTGCCGAAAACTGTAGGCGCGGGTTTACCCCGCGATGGATCATCGGTGCGAAGGCCTCGCGGCGCAAAGCCGCTTGTGTAAGCACACCCAACCAAGCCGAAGCATGCTTCGGGGGATGGGACCCAGAGGGAATCAAGGGGAAATGGAGCTGCATCCAGCGAGGGGAGGACCTGCGGGCGAAGGGTGGGACGGATTGAACCCCAAACGCGAATTCAAATCGGCGCAAGTTCCTTGAAGCGAAACGCCGGGGAAAATCTCAAGTTCCGCGCGCTCCGCAAGTTCCCCGTTCGGCTTTGCTCCCGGCGGAAAACTCACCCCGCGATCTTCGTGTAGGGCTCGCCTTCGTTGAGCGTCAGGCGCTCCGGGCGGCCTTGGTGGCGGTAGATGAGTTTTGTGTGATCGAGGCCGAGCAGGTGAAGAATGGTCGCGTGCAGATCGTGCACGTGCAGGCGGTCTTTCACCGCGTACAATCCCAATTCGTCCGTTTCGCCAATCACCTGGCCGCCCTTCACGCCGCCGCCGGCCATCCACATCGTGAAGCCGGTCGGGTTGTGGTCGCGGCCATCGCCCTTTTCCGACATCGGCGTCCGCCCAAATTCGCCGCCCCAGACCACGAGCGTCGAATCGAGCAGCCCGCGCGCCTTCAAATCCTTCAGCAGCCCGGCAATCGGCTTGTCCGTCGCGCGACAGAGGGCGCTGTGGTTCTGCTCAATCTTGCTGTGGGCGTCCCACTTGCTGCCCGTGCCGCTGTAGAGCTGCACGAAACGCACGCCGCGTTCGACCAAGCGGCGCGCGAGGAGACAATTCCGCCCGAAGATGGTCGTCTCCTTTTCGTCGATCCCGTAGAGTTTCCGCGTGACGGCGGATTCCTTCGACAGGTCGACCGCCTCCGGCGCCTCGGCCTGCATGCGAAACGCCAGCTCGTAACTGCGGATGCGCGCGTCCAGTTCGGAGGTCTCCGGGTGCTCCTGGGCATGCTGCTGGTTCAGGTGCAGGAGATAATCCAACTTGCCCCGCTGCTGTTCCTCACTGATGCCCCGCGGCGGATTCAGATTTGGAAACGGTTCGGTGGCGGCGCCGAGCCGGATGCCCTGGTAGGCGGCGGGCATGAAGCCGGCGCCCCAGTTGCGCGGACCGCCGACGACGTTGCTGCTGTTGTCGCACAGCACGGTGAAGGCGGGGAGGTTTTGATTCACCGCGCCGAGTCCGTAATTGACCCAGCTGCCGATCGACGGACGTCCGCCGAGGATCGAACCTGTGTTCATCTGGCCGACGCCATTCGCGTGATTCAAGCCGTCGCCCCAGCACGAACGGATGACCGCGAGATCGTCCACGCATCCGGCGATGTGCGGCAGCCAGTCGGAAACCCAGATGCCGCTTTTGCCATGTTGCTTCCATTCGCGCCGGTCGGGCAGGAGCGGCGATTCGACCTCGCCCATCGCCGTAATGAGATTCTTGCTGAAACTTTCCGGCAGCTTCTGGCCGGCCATTTCGCGGAGCTTCGGCTTCGGATCGAAGGTGTCGAGCTGGCTGGGCCCGCCCTCCATGAAGAGGAAAATAACGCTTTTGGCCTTCGCGGGAAAATGCGCGGGCCGGGCCGAGGCGGGGGCCGCCGTCGCGGCGAGCGCGCGTTCGGATTCGATCAGATAGGTAAGCGCGAGCGCGCCGAATCCGGCCCCGCCGCGGAGGAGAAAATCGCGCCGGTTCAGGAGCTCTTCGATGTGGGGCGGGCGGGAGGGGCTCATGCGGGGCGGAGCGGGGCGGCCACGCCCATCAGTCGAGATAGAGAAACTCGTTGGCGTTGAACAGCAGGTGGCAGAAGTCGACCAGGGCCGCGGACTTCGCATCGAGCTGTCCGGCGGGCGCGATGTCGGAGCGAATGCTGTGGCTGTGGGGCGACGTGTCTTTGAAGAAACCCGGCTCCTCGAAGAGCCAGTAGCCCACGGTGTCCTCGCCGACCGCTTCCCGGTTCACGAGCAGTTGCTCCGGCTTGAGCGCCGCGCGCGAGAGCCGGAGGTCGTCCACCAGGCCATCCCAGACGACCGCCCTTTCCGGTTCGCGCGCCCCGATCACGAGCGGGAGATTCGACTGATGATTCGCGGTCACTTTGTGCGGCACGCGGGCGGTGGCCAGCGCGGCGCCGGCGGTCAGCTCTTTCCGATAAAACGTCACGCCCGTTTCGCTCGTGTCGCCGATCCGCAGGGAAACCGCGACGTAGTAGGGCGTGTCGAGTTCGAGGCGCAGGTTGGAGGAAATCACGTCGTAACCGCCCGCGCCGTCCTCGGCCGGGTCGCCGATCAATTCGAGGACGAGGCTCTGCGGTTTGCCGCCCGGCTTGAGGCCGGTGACCCCGAGCGACCAGCCGGGCTGGTCCTTGCGACCGTCCCAGCGGGAGACAATCGTGCGAATCGTGGCGCCTTCGTCGACGGAACGCAGCACGACATAGGCCTCGATCGTGAAATCGTAGCTGGGCATCAGCGGATTATCGGCCACCTGCAAACGCGTCTGGGCACCGGTGGGCTGCAACAACGCCGCGCGGCTCCCGGTGCGCCGGGGCATCGGCTCCATCGCCGCCGCCGCCGCCTTCACCTTGGAGGCGGCGATGCGTTGCGCCTGGGCCTGGAGGAAGGCGACGGCTTTGGGCAGCTCGAGTGACGAGGGCTCCCGGCCGAGCGCGAACCGGTAGGCGGCGGTGGCGGCGGCCGGGGTGTCGTGCGTCGTGGATTTTGCGATACGAGTGGCGAGGGTCTGGGCGCGCTGCAACGTGTATTGGCCGTTGATGAGCAGCAGCGCCTGCGACGGGGTGGTGGTCACGTTGCGCTGCGGCGTGCTGGTGTACGCATCCGGGGGGTCAAAGACCTCCAGAAGCGGATCGCGGCTGTTGCGCAGCCACTTGGTGTAGACGGTCCGCCGCGGCTTCGACGGATCGACACTGGGACCGCCCGTGGAGGGATCAAGTTCGCCGCTGGCGGCGAGCATGGAGTCCCGAATTTGTTCGGCCTCCAGCCGCCGCACGTTCATGCGCCAGAGCAGCCGGTTTTCCGGATCCTTCGTCCGCGCAATCTCGGTCGGCGGGGTCAGCGCCGACTGGCGGTAGGCCGCCGAGGTCAGAATCAGGCGCTGGAGGGATTTCACACTCCACTCGTGCTCGACGAAATAACCGGCCAGCCAGTCGAGCAGCTCGGGGTGGGTCGGCTGCTCTCCGAGGTGACCGAAATCGCTCGGGGTCGCGACGATGCCCTGGCCAAACAGGCGCTGCCAGATGCGGTTCACCATCACCCGCGAGGTGAAGCGGTTGTCCGGCTGCGCCAGCCAGCGCGCGAGCGCGGCGCGGCGGCCGGTGGTGGCGGGCGACGCAAGCATCGGGAGGATGGTCGCGGGCGCCGGATCGAGCAGCGAAAGAAACCCAGGCGGGATGTCTTCGCGGGCGCCGCGCTTGGGGATCGCGTTCAACGGGGCGATCGGCCCGATGTCCGAAACCAGTTGCGTCGTCGGCGGCGGGTCCGGCTTGAACTCGTCAAACTTGGCGAGCGCCTGGTGCAGGGCATCGAGCTTCTCCTTGCTCGCGCCCTTGAATTTGCCGTCCAGACGCTTGAATTCGTAGGTGACCTGGTTGTACGCGAGGTCGTTGATTTGCCGCTCGAGCGGCGTTCTTTCGGCGGCGGGCTTGGCCATGATGGCTTGGATCTCCTTGGGAAATTTCTCGATGACACCCCTGGCCGTCCGGTCGCGCACCGGTTGCTCGAGCTCGGCGATCTGGGTGCGGATCGCGGCCGTCATCTCCTCCCATTGGGCGAGCTTGCGTCGGTACTCGGCGAGTTTCTGCGGCGGCGTCAGGGGCACGTCGTCACGCTGCGACAGCGGGGCGAAAAACGCCCGGAACCGAAAATAGTCCTTCTGGGAAATCGGATCGAATTTGTGATCGTGGCAGCGGGCGCACTGCAGGCCCAGGCCCAGGAACGCGTCACTCGTCACATCGGTGAGGTCGTTGATCAGGCCCGCCCACTGGGTGGCAACGTCGCGCTGGTTGTATTCGTAAATCGTCTGCCGCAAATAGCCGGTGGCCACGAGGGCCTCGGGGTTTTCCGGCCACAGTTCGTCCGCGGCGATCTGCTCCATCAGGAACCGGTTGTAGGGTTTGTCCTCGTTGAAACTGCGGATGACATAATCGCGGTAACGCCACGCCGTGGGGCGGAATTCATCCAGCTTGAATCCGTCCGACTCGGCGAAACGCACCAGGTCGAGCCAGTGCCGGCCCCACTTCTCGCCGTAACCCGGGTGGCGCAAGAGAACGTCCACTACCTTTTCATACGCATCCGGCGCCGGATCGGAAACGAAGCGCCGCACCTCTTCCGCCGCGGGCGGCAGGCCGATGACGTCGAAATACACCCGGCGAATCAGGACGCCCCGTTCGGCGGGCGGGGATGAGGCCAGGCCCTCCGCCTCCAGCCGGGCGAGAATGAAGCGGTCGATCGGGTGGTCCGGCCCGGGCGAATTTCTCACCGCGGGCACCACCGGACGAGTCACCGGTTGAAACGACCACCAATCCTTGTCCTCGGCGGTGCTCCGGCGGCGATGCAGACGTTCCGTTCCCGCGGCCACCGGCCGGGGCGCGCCCATTTTAACCCACTCGGTCAGGTCCGCAATCTGCTCGTCGGAAAGTTTCTTCCCCTTCGGCGGCATTTGGAGATCCGGATCGGTGTAGCGGATCGCCGTGACGAACAAGCTCTCGTCGGGCTGGCCTGGCACCAGCGCCGGCCCGGAGTCACCGCCCTTCAGCGTTGCCGCATGGGAGTCCAGCAACAGGCCGCCTTTGATCTTGTCGGCCTCGTGGCTGTGGCACTTGTAGCAGGTCTCGACGAGAATCGGTTGAATCTTCTTTTCGAAAAACTCCACGCCGTCCGCGGCGGATGCGGCCACGGCGGCGTGGACGGGGAGGGTCGCCAGCAGCAGCAACGCTTGGTGCCAAAACCGAACGGGCCGCGCGTGGACGAAGCGCCGATCGCCGGGGCACAGACACGCCTGACCGGCCGGGGCATTTTCGCGAGAGCTCATGGGGTCTTAGGATATTTGGAGTGCGGGGCCGCGTTGTAAACAGACATTTTGACCGCGGAGGAGATGGGTGCATCTGCCGATTGGCAGTGGCCGACCGATGGAGTGCGGGTGCCCTCACCCGCCATTCGAAGGAATGCGCGGCGAGGGCACCGCGCCCCCAGTGAATTCACCGACCGGCAGATGCGCCCGACGAGAGACGCCGAGGAACGCACTTGCGCCGCCGCACCGACGCGACGCATTGTCTCGCCTCCGTTTCTCACCCCCGAACCCGCCGATGCCCGCTCCTGCCTCACCGATGGATGCCGCCGGTGCCGCCCGCCCGGCCGCCACTCCGGGGCCCCGCCGGGCGCGACCGATCTATCGCGTGTTCGTGAGTTCGACCTGGCTCGACTTGCAGCCGGAGCGGCGCGCGTTGATGGAGGCGTTGAACCGCATGGAGGAGATGCGGTTCGTCGGCATGGAATTTTTCGGCAACCGGCCCGACGACACGCACGACGCGTCGATCGACCAGGTGAACGTGTGCGAGCTGTTCGTCGCCATCATCGGTCATCGCTACGGCTCGGGGATCACCGAGGCGGAGTATCGTCGTGCGCGGGAACTCGGGCTCCCGTGTTTCGTGTATTTCAAGCATGGAGACACGGCGCGGCCGGAGCTGACCGACGGTGATCCGGCGCTCGCGGCGAAGCTCGCGGCCTTCAAGCAGGATCTGCTGCGCGGCCACACGGTGAAGGACTTCACGCGCCCGGAGGAGCTTTCGGCCAACGCGACGGCGGATCTGCACAACTGGGTCGCGGCGCGCTGGATTTCGGTGGAGCGCGAGGCGCCGGTGGAAGCGCGCCCACCGCCGGCGGCACCGGATGCCGATCGCACGAATGTGCTCCGGCTGCTCGAGCGCATCGAACAAGACTGGATCCAGGGCGTGCTCGAAGCGTCGTTGCATCACAAGGCGTGGCTCGAACTCGGGCTCGACTGGCGGGAGGACGCGGTCGAGCATCCGTGGGATCGCATCGTGGTCGCGCCCAACCGCCCGATCAAGACGCTGAGCACGGAGGACAGCATCACCGGGGTGTTCGACTCGGCGCAAAACACGCTGCTGGTCCTCGGCGAGCCGGGCGCGGGCAAGACGACGACCGTCCTGGAACTCGCGCGCGACCTGACCGCGCGGGCCCGAGCGTCGGCGCATGAGCCCGCGCCGGTCGTGCTCGCGCTTTCGACGTGGCGGGGCGCGCAGAAGGACTTTGCCGACTGGCTCATCGCCGAACTCGGCTTGCGCTACCAGGTGCCGAAGCGGGTCGCGCGGTCGTGGCTCGACAACGGCCGTCTCGTGCTCGTGCTCGATGGCCTCGACGAAGTGGCGTTGGATCGCCGGGCGGCGTGTGTCGAAGCGATCAACGCGTTTGAGCAGGCGCATCACCCGCCGGGGCTGGCGGTCACGTGCCGCGTGGCGGAATACGACGCGCTCACGGTGAAGCTCCGGCTGCGCGCCGCGATCTGCCTGCAGCCGCTCACGCCGGCGCAAATCGAGCGCTACTTCGCGGCGGCGGGCGCCGGCTTGGATCATTTGCGGCTGGCGATGCGCGACGATGCCGGGCTGCGCGAGCTCGCGCGCAGCCCGCTCATGTTGAGTGTGATGGCGATGGCGTGGCGCGATGCCCCGGCGATGGCGGTACGCGATCAAAGCGAAACCCCGATCGAAGAGCGGCGGCGGCAGCTCTTCGATGCCTATGTGCAGGCGGCCATGAGCCGGCGCGGCAAGACGACGGGCGGGTATACGGTGGAACAAACCGTCAAGTGGCTGACGTGGCTCGCCTGCCGGATGAAGGAAAATGGGCACACCCTGTTCGCGGTGGAGCAATTGCAGCCGGGATGGCTGGACGGGGCACGGCGGCAGTTTGGGTATTTTCTCACGACGCGGCTGCTCGGCACGATCGGGCTCGCGTTGCCGTTCTTGTTTCTGAAAATTCCGGTCGTCGCCAAAGTAATGGTCGCCGGGGTGAGTCTGGCGCTGGGCGGCTTCATGGGCGCGGTCGATTTCGGATTCGCCCGCGACGGGTGGGGCGGAAGGAGGCGCGCCTCCCTTCGCTTCTGGACGCTCTTTATAGCGATGCTCATCTTGGTCGCTGGTTGGGTGGCCAGCAACGCGGGGTCAAAATCGATTCAGTTCAGTATTATCTATCTCGTCATGGCCGGTTTCGCGTTTTGCGTGCCGCTCGACGTTCGGGCCCTTGATATCAAGCCGACGGGCAGCATGCAGTGGTCGTGGCGCCTCGCGCTCGACCGCGCCGGGGTTGGATGGGTGGTCGTGAGCTTCATCGTGACTGCGGTTGTTCTCAGCCGGTTCAGTGAGAAAGTGTCCCAAGGGGGATGGACGGCTGGTTTCAACCAGTTGGGTGGCGCGGCTTACTTTTGCGGGTTGGCGCTGGCGGCTGGGTTGATCGCGATCGGGTGGAGACGCCTTCGGCCGCGACGAAACGTGCTAAACGTCGCCCTGGCGATCGCCCTGATCTTACTCGGCGGTCAGATCGGCGGAGTGATCGGCGGCGCGATTGGCTCCCACCCTTCGTCTGAATGGAGCTGGCAGCTTCTGCTGGCCCCATTCACTCCGGCGATCCTCTTCGGGGTGTTTTGCGGCTTCGCCTCCACCCTGATTGACCCGGCGCGCCCGCAGCAGGCCGGCGCCTGGTTCTGGCTGCGGGTGCCAGTGCTGGCGTTTCTCGTCATCGGGTTTGTGATGCTGATCCCGGGGCTGATCGGGCTCTACACCGTGTGGGCCGAATTGCAGCAGTCGGGTCAATTGGCCAAGAGTGTGTGGGCGGCGGTGGGGGTCGGTGCGGCGTGCGGGCTGGTGGCATTTTTCCGCTTTGGCGGTTTTAATGGCGCACAGCATTTCTTCCTGCGCTGGCAGCTCAGCCGCAGCGGAAATCTGCCACCCAAGGCCGAGTCGTTCTTCAACCACGCGGCGCAACTCGCACTGCTGCAAAAGGTGGGCCTGGGTTATCGTTTTGTTCACGCGCTGCTACTCGAGCATCTGGCGGTGACGAAGGGAGGAGCCGCCGCGCGCGGGGCCGCCCAGACGCTCGAAGAATCAGCTCTGCTACCCGGGCGGTGCGCGAATGAACGGCCGCGCCTGAGGAAGGTGGGAAGTGCGCTGCGCAGCATCGCACTGACGGGCCTGGTCTCCGGTCTGGGGCTCACCCTCTTCGTCATGGCCGCTTCGCTCTTCGCCCACTGGCGCAGCGGAAAATCGAAAGGGGCGTGGGACCACGACGGCTTTTATG
Organism: Opitutaceae bacterium; assembly: GCA_005792355.1. Lineage (GTDB taxonomy): Bacteria > Verrucomicrobiota > Verrucomicrobiia > Opitutales > Opitutaceae > ER46. The sequence continues at coordinate 12,758 of SXSC01000165.1, read as the reverse complement.
TCGGGGTGTTCATGCTGATGTTTTGGTTGGCGATTCCCGTGCTGCTGTTGAGTGCGCGGTGGCTGTGGAGCCGGTCCTGGCGCTGGCTGGGTGGCGGTTATCTCGCGCTGGCGCTCGCCCTCGCCTATCTCGCGGCCGACGATCCGGTGATTCGCCGACCCATCAGCCCGGAGACCGTCGCTCCGGCGTTTCCCGGTGCGGAAAAAAGCTACGAAGTGCTGATGCGTTACGGCGTGCGGCATCCCGCGGCAAAAAAATTCAAGTTTCCTGGCTTCAAAATCGTCGCGAGTCCGGAGTATCCGAAGGCCTGGCGGGACGGTCTGATCCAACACCGCGCCGAGATCGAAACCAACTGGTCAACGCTCGCGCCGGTGCGCGAGTGGATCACCGAACTCAACGCGTTCGACCGGATCGGCGATTTGAGCAAAACACTATCCGACGTGGAAGTGGTCTCTTGGTCGCCGGTGCGCTCGTATCGGCAGCACGCCGCGGCGATCGCAAGCCTGCAGGCGATCGCCGGGCAGGGTGACGCCGCTCTGGCCACGCTGCTGCCGTTGCTGGAAGTTGGGTGCAAACTGGAAACCTCGTCGCGGCATCGCTTTAATTTCGATTCGGCGCGGCTGATGCAAAATCAGGCCGTCGCGACCGCGCAATTTGTGCTCGATACCACGTCCGTCTCGGCTGCGGCCCGGGCCCGTTTTGCCGCGGCGCTGGTTGGCCGGAGTGGCGGCCCGGCTGGGGCGCGTCATCTATTTGTTATGAGGCACGCGGAAATCGTCGACGCCATGCCTTCGTTCGGGCGCGCCGTCCTGGTTTGGAACGAGATTGGTTTTGACGCCTTGCGTCGGCCGCTCGACCTGGTGGGGCCGTTTGTTTTCAACCGCCGCGCCACCCTCAATTCATTCGGCGATTTATTCGCTGACCTGGAAGAATTCGCCGCCAATCGGGAAGCGAAGAAGGCGGAAGAGCGCACAGCGGAGTTTCTGGCCGAGGGCAGCCGACGGCTTTTCAAAAACATCGGTGCGTCGTGGCTCAACCCGCAGGTTGTTGCCCAGATCGCTTTGCGGAACAATGAGCGGTTGATCAGGATTTACTGGGCCCTCGAAGACCGCCGCACGGCGCTCCACACGCGATTGATCGCTCCCTGAGGAACGATCAAAATTGTCGCAGCGATGCACGATGCGGTCGGATAGCAGCACACCAATAGGGGTGAAATCTTCGCCCTTTCGGGCCGCCTTCGTCGGGGCTAACCTCGAGGTGGCCGCCCCCCGACAAGTCGGGGACGGAAATTTCTCTGGGAACAATATTTTCCGAGGAACCCCCTGCTTGGCTCCCGATGTCCGGCCCGCGTTTGCTCGCGGTGCCACTCGCCAAACTCTGGACGAGATCGGGGCGGGGAATGGCAGCAGCCGAGCCCGCCCAGCCCGCCGAGCCCGGCTAATGATAGGGAACCATCCCGACCTCCTCCAATTGCCTCATGCCACCCCACCCTCCCCGTAAACACAGGGTAGACGAACGTTCGTTCTCAAACTAGACAGTCGTCAGTTGCTTGGATCAGGCTTCTGCCGTTGCAGCGACGACCGCGGTTCTCAGCATGGCTCGTCGTTCGATTTACCCACGCCTTCCCCCGCCCAAACCCCCGCACCCAACTCCGCCCATGAAATCCTCCACAACGCGCTCGTGGTTCACGAGCATGATGGTGATGCTCGGCTCCCCCGCCGCCCTCGCCCAAAACGTCCCCGTCGCTCCTCCAGCCACGCCGTCTTCTTCCGGCGCCATCCTCCTCACCCCATTCGAAGTCTCCTCCGACAAGGACAACGGCTACGCCGCCACCGAGACACTCGCCGGCACGCGCATGCGTACGAGTCTCCGCGACGTCGGTGCGTCGCTCAGTATCCTCACGCCCGAATTCATGCGGGATCTTGGCGTCAACTCCTTCGACCAAGCCTTGCTGTATACCCCGAGCGTCGACGGCGTGGAGGGAGACAACACCGACAACAATCGCGCCTCCGGCAACCAGATGCGCTTCGGGACCGGCCAGTCCTATTCGATCCGCGGTTTTATCACGAACGCCGGCAATCAGTCCGCTTCCCATGACTTCTTCTCCGCGCTGGACCCCGCGGATAACTATAACTTGGAGCGCGTCACCCTCTCGCTCGGGCCGAACGCGTTGTTGATCGGGGTGGGCAGTCCGCAGGGCACCGCCGTCACCTCGACCAAACGGGCCCTCTTAACGAGGAGGAAGTTCGACGTGCAGACCCAGTTCGACACCAACGGATCTCGGCGCGTGGCGTTCGACTTCAATCAGCCGCTGATCAAGGACAAGCTGGGCATCCGGCTCAACGTGCTGCACGACGAAGCCCGGGAATTCCGGAAGTATGAAGGCAAGAATCAGGAGCGCCTCACCGTCAGCGTCACGGCCAGGCCGTGGGCCAACACCAAGTTCACGCTCAATCATGAGAGTTACACGCTGGGCACGAACGCGGCGAGTTTGACGTGGGGCTTCGACGGAGCGGCGCTGCGCTGGGCGGCGGCCGGAAAGCCGACCATCAACTTTGTGCCGATCCCGTCGTGGACCAACAACACCCCTGCGGCCTATGTCGATGCCGCTGGGAACCGTATTCCGGTCGCGCGGGGCGTCGTGGACGAAGACGGATTCGTCGATTCCCGCACCGACTTCGATCCGACCCTGGCGTTGGGCCAAACCGGCGGTAACACCCAAACCTGGGTTGTCGGCCTGAATGTGCCCAACCAGATGATGAATCTGCGCTATCAGGCCAACCTGAGCGCCGCCACGTTTAGCGGGCAAAACAGCACCAACTACCAATCGAAAGATCCCTGGGCCACTTTCGGCCTGGCCAAGGACGCGTATCTCAACGGCGGCACCTGGGACGAGCCCTCCAACAAGCAGCACGGCCGTTGGAGTCAGCTCCTGTTCGAGCAAAAGCTGGCCGAGAATCTCTTTCTCGAAATGGGGGCCAATCTCGCGCTGCACAAGCAGACGAGGGATACGACCAACTTCATCAACGTCTCGATCGATCCGAACCGTTATCTGCCCGACCGCACCCTCAATCCGGGCTACCTCGTGCCCTTCGCCACCGCCAACGCGCAGCAGCGCCCGGTCAAGACCCGTGCGGCGGAATACCGCGCCACCCTGTCCTACGAACTCGATTTGACCAAGCGCCACCGCTGGTTCGGCCGGCACAATTTTTCCGGACTCTGGCAACACACGCGCAACGATGCCGAGGAGGAAGTCACCGGCCTGCGAAACCTCGCTAGCGTCAGCCTTCCCGCCACGGCCGCGAGCGGTTGGTCGGGCGATGTCTTGAATGGTGCGAACGCCATCGGCTTTCGGGCGTATTTCGTGAATGGCAACATGCCCATCCTCCCCGACCTGATTCAGGCCAAGAACCACATCCCGCTGCTCAACAGCTACGGCAAACTCGTGGGCTATAGCGCGAACGAACAGGCGCCGATCAATCTCCGCAGCATGACCAGCCTGAATGTGCTCAAGAGCAAGTTCCTCGACGACGCGATCTCGCTCGGCTGGCAGGCCCGTTGGTTCGGCAACCGCCTCGTCACGGTCGCGGGCTATCGGCAGGACAAGACCAAGAGTTTCGGGGTGCCGACCGTGCGCAATGTCGTCCATCCCGAGATCCCCGGCTCGGCCACTGATCTGCTGAAGCAGAGTTTCGCCTCAGCCAGCGCCGTCGAGTATAACCCCAACCCGTCGATTGTCTCGAGCGGCCTCACGCGCACTTACGGTGGCGTTTATCATGCGTTGTCCTGGCTGTCGCTCACCTATAGCCGCTCGAGCAACTTTTTGCCGGTGACCAATGCCTCGTGGATCAACGCCCTGGGCCAGCCCCCCCCCAATTCGGAGGGCACGACCGTGGACTACGGCATCCGGCTTTCCCTCCTGCAGAACAAATTGTCCGTGGGCTTGAGCAATTTCGAGACCTCGGCCGCCAATCAGGCGCGTAACGCCAACGCCAGTGTGGGCGGTCTCCGCAACGTCCTGACGCGCCTGCGGACCTACAAGCTCGCGGGCGATCCCTACTTTACCGACCTGGCGGCCTCGGGCGTTTATCCCGTTGATACCGGTAACGTGTCCGACACTTGGAGCTATGTCGCGAAGGGCTACGAGCTGAATGTCGTCTTCAACCCGTCCCGCAACTGGCGCATCTCCCTCTCCGGGAGCAAGAATGAGAATGTGCTCGGCGACCACCTGCTCGGCGTCGGCTCCTACCTCTATACCGACTCGAAATTTCAGGGTCTGGGCACCTGGAAAAAATTCGCGGCGGAGCTCCACAAGGTCGAGGCCGGCCAGCGGTCCACGATCTTCGCGCTCGATCCGACCATCCCGGCCAATGTCACGCTGGCCGCCGCCGATGCGCTCTACCTCGACCAACAGATCGCCGCGCAGGAGAGAGGGTATCTCGATGACCAGGCCCTCAACGGCGTGACGACTTCGCGCGCGGGCAAATACGCGTTCAACGGGCTCATCACGCGGTCTTTTTCCGAAGGACGCCTCAAGGGCTGGAGCACCGGCGTCAACTTCCGCTGGCGGAGTCCTGGCAACATCGGCTACGAGCGTTTCCCCGACGCGACCGGTGCGCCCGTCGGCAACCTCGATGTGACCCGCCCGCTCGAAGGGAAGGAGTTCTGGGATGTGGGGGCGATGGTCTCCCACACGCGCCGCATCTTCGGCAACGTCAACCTGCGGCTGCAGCTCAACATTCAGAATCTGCCGAACTGGCAGACCCCTCAGCTCGTGCGGACCGGCTACGACACCAATGCCATTTATGGCACCACGAACGCGATTGTCCCGATCACGTGGCAGCTCCGCCGGCCCCGGAACTTCATTCTGACGTCCACATTTGAATTCTGATCAGCGCGAACGCACCCAAGAACGGTTCGGAAACAGTTCACCTTCCATTTCCCTCCATCCCATGTCGCCCCCCAACCAACTCCGACGAACCATGAACCAAGCCAAGCGATTCGCTCGTTTTGCCATTGTTGTGTCCTGCCTGACCGGCGCCCTCGCCCTGACCTCTGTGGCTGGCGCTGCCGATGCCACCGGCACGATCACCGGGCGCGTCCAAAGCAAGATCACCGGTGACTACCTGGAGAAAGCCCGGGTCACCATCAAGGGATCCGGTGTCGTGACCACGAGTGACGACGGAGGTTTCTTTCAACTCCGGGGAGTGCCGGGCGGCACTGTAACCGTCGAGGCTACGTTCACGGGCTTCGACTCAGAGGCGGCCACCGTCACCGTCCTCGCCGGCCGGGAAGCGGTCCAGAATTTCAGCCTGACGGGCCGAAGTTCCACCAAGGATGGCGTCGTGAAACTCGATGCCTTCACGGTGGCCTCGACTCGCGAAACGAACGCCGCCGCCATCGCCGTCAACGAGCAGCGCAATTCGCTCTCCCAAAAAAGCGTCATCAGTGCCGACCAGTTCGGAACCATTCCCGACAACAATCCGGGCGAGCTGATGAAGTGGCTGCCGGGCGTCAGCGTGGAGTATTTCGCGAACAACATCACCGGCGTCAGCGTGCGCGGGCTGGATTCGGCGAACACGGAAGTCACCTTTGACGGCATGCCGATGGCGTCGGCGTCCACCGCCACGGGATCGGGCGTCAACCAGGGCAGAAGCTTCGAAATGGTCGGCGCCTCGTCGGCCGATATCGCGCGCGTCGAGGTTCGACAATTGCGCACCGCGGAGGACAGCTCCAACGCGCTGGGCGGCTCGGTCAATCTCGTGCGCCGCACCGCGTTCGAGGCGAGCAAGCCACGCCTGACCTACAATGCACTCTACACCAGCCACTCGGAGGAACTCTCCCTCACCCGGCGGCCCGGAATCCGCGATACCCAGATGCAGGGCTGGCGGCCCAATATCAAACTGACGTGGACGCACCCGGTCTCCAAGACCTTCGGCTACGCGATCACCCTCGCGCACAACGACGTCCTGGCCCGCGTGCATTGGTCGTCACCCAGTTGGAACTACGGCACGGCGGCCCAGGCCGCGAGCGCCGAGGCCCGCCGAACGGCGAACCAGGCGCTGACGACCGTCAGTGTATTGAATCCTCAACTCACCAGCGATCTGCTCCACGACAACCCGAAGCAGGATATCACCGACAGCGGCTCGGTGAAGTTCGACTGGCGGCCGCGCCCGGAGCTGCGCCTGTCCTACTCCCTCGCCGCGAGCAAATATCAGGAGCGGGCGGGTGATGAGGTGCGCTTCATCTGGAACGCCGGCAACCAGACCAACACGAATCTGAATTCCGCCCTGGGCACGCCCGGGACCAACGGTCTCGCCGCCGATGGCAGCTATGCGACCTACGGCAACCTCGGAGCCGGATCGATTCGCTACAACGTGTTCGAAGGCTGGCGCAACGGCATCAAGCCGGTCCTCGGCAACACGATCGAGGCCGAATGGCGGAAGGACCTCTGGACGATCAGTGCCCGCGGCTCGTATTCAACCTCCAAGCACTCCTTCCGGGACACGGACCACGGCTTTTTCCAGAGCACCAACATGAACGGGACGACGCAGCTCAACCTGGGCATCGGCACCGGCACCGCCAATCCGCAGCGCATCACGGTCAATTTGCTGCAGCGCGATTACAAGATGTCCCAGGACGTGCGCGCCTACGACACGCCCTTGGGCGCGACGGCACCCGCCGCCGAGGTCGATTGGGCCAATCTGCGCAGCATGTATATCGGTGGCGCCGTCTCCCGCCCCTCGGACTTGCGCGAAAGCATCGGCGCCGTCCGCATCTGGGCCAAACGCGACCTGCGCTTCCGCCATCCGGTTTCGATCCGGCTCGGCCTCGACTACACCGAGCAGTTCCGCAACCTTGAGCGCTACGACGCCAACCTCTGGACCTTTGTCGGGGCCGACGGCGTGGCCGGTCTCAACCCCGCCACCGGGCGCTCGGACGACACCGCGGATCAGATCGCCGCGGTCAACATCCGCCCCGAGCGCGACACCTACTACGGATCCCCCGCGGTCTCGCGTCTGAGCTTCCGGCGGTTGTATGACCTCTACCGGGCGAACCCCACCTGGTTTCAGTATCGCGATGCCGAGTCCCATCGCTTCTCGACCGTCAGTCCCTATGAAATAAACGAAAAGACGACGGCGACGTATCTGGAATTCACCGGTTCCTTCATCGGCAACCGGCTCAAATACATCGGAGGAGTCCGCTATGAGAAAGCCGAAGCGTGGGGCCGGGGCTCGCTGGATCGCGGCGCGCGTGCGGTCGCCGCCATCACGGATCCACTGCTGCAATCGCAGGTCCGCTACGTGCGCAAGGGCGCGCGCGGCTCCGGCGAAAATGACGGGATGTTCCCCAGTTTGGAAACCACGTTGGCCCTGAGCGAGAATCTGCTCTTTCGGCTCGGCTACGCCAAGACGCAGGCCAAAAACCGCTTTCAACGTTCGGTCATCCCCAGCACGAGCTATGATTTGAACCCGGTCACCTCCGGGACGTTCAGCGGCATCGCGCTGGGCACCGTCAACCGGCCCAACCCCGATCTGGTGCCGTGGACCGGGCAGAATTTCGAGACGCACCTCGAGTGGTATACCCGCCAGGGCGGCATCATCAGCGTGGGCGCGTTTCGGAAAAACATCTCCAACGTTCAGGTGCAACGCACCATCCTCCTCGATACGCCGGAAAAACTGGCGATGCTCGATCTCGAGCCCTCGTTCGCAGATTTCCAATCCACCACCTGGATCAACGAAGGTGTCGGCCGGATCGACGGCGCCGAGGCCGAGATCCGGCAGCGGCTGGATGACTGGGTGCCGCGCTTCGCGCGCGGCTTCACCTTCACCGGCAGTTTCAACTACAACAACCTTTACAAGTTCAACTACGCCGGCGGCAACATTGGCGGCGACTTCGCGAATTTCTACGAGACGCAGGGCAAGGCCTCCCTCAAATTCAACCGGGGACGATTCAGCGGCACCGTGGGCGTCATTCGCAATGGCCGGATCTACCGCCAGCGCCAGGACGCCGTCGGCTACGAAGGCCATCGCTTCTATCCGCCCAACACCACGGTGGACTTCAATCTCGACTACGGGGTCACCAAATGGGCCCGCCTCTTCCTCTCCGGCCGCAATATCACCAACGCGCAAAAAATAGCCGTGCGGGAGGTCGCCGGCTCGCCCGACTGGAGCACGTTTGCCGTGGCGAACAACCTTGGCGTGACGTTTACTGCGGGCATCACCGGCGCCTTCTAAGTGCGTTGCTTGAACCCTGCTCCCGCGACTCGCTCGCTCGACCAATTCCGGCCATGGCACTCCGGCTCTCCGGCTCGCGGCCGCGCTCTCCATGGCGCTGCATTGTCGTGTTTGGGGAACGTCGCGGCGGCCCAGAGCGATCGCCCCACGCCGCCTCTCCGCCGATCCGCTTTGCGTCGTTCCGGCGAGTGGCAACTTCGCCCTCCAGTCCGATTCACCGGCACTCAAGCTCGGTTTCATCCCGATCGATCCGTCCAAGATCGGCCTGAGCGCCGCGCCGTGAGCAACCCGCCCAAATCATGACCGGAGAGTTCACCACCGCCTTTATCGCTCATTCCCGCATGCGTCGTCTTTTTCTCCTGCTCGTCTGCCTGGCCGGCTTGGCCGGCGCCGCCTCGTCGGCCGAAAACGCGCGCCCCAACATCCTCTTCATCTTCGCCGACGACTGGGGTTGGGGCGACCTTTCGTCGCACGGGCATCCGTACCTGCAGACGCCGCACCTCGATCGCCTCGCAACGCAGGGCACGGACTTCCGCCAGTTCACCGTCGCGGGCAGCGTCTGCTCGCCGAGCCGGGCGGCGATCCTGACCGGACAGTTTCCCGCGCGCTTCAGCATCCATGGGCACTTCGCCACGGTGCAGAGCCACGCGCAGCGCGGCATGCCCGACTGGCTGAACCCGAAGGCCGTGCTGCTGCCGCGATTGCTCCAGCAGGCGGGCTACGCGACGGCGCACTATGGGAAATGGCACCTCACGAACATCATGGTGCCCGATGCCCCGCTGCCGTCGGCCTACGGTTACGACGCCTACGGGGTGTTCAACGCCCCCGGCCCGCAGATGCCGGTGCACGACGACGTGAAGAACTCGATCGCCTTCATCGAGCGGAGCCACGCGGCCGGAAAACCGTTCTTCCTCAACCTCTGGATCCACGAGCCCCACACGCCACACTATCCAAAACCCGAATACCTGGAAAAATTCGCCCATCTCCCCGACGAGGCGCAGCGGGTCTACGCGGCCGTGATCGCGCACGCCGATGCGCGCATCGGCGAACTGCTGGCCGCGCTCGACCGACTCGGTCTCGCAAAAAACACGCTCGTCGTCTTCAGCTCCGACAACGGCCCGGAAAACACCGGCCCGGTCGATCGCCGGATGGGCGAAGATGAATCCACCGGCCCCGGGTTCAGCACCTGGGCCTCGGTGGGCACCACGGGCGGCCACCGCGGGCGCAAACGCTCCCTGCTCCAAGGCGGCATCGGCGTGCCCTTTCTCGCCCGCTGGCCGGGCAAGATTGCCGCCGGCAAAGTTGACGACACCACTCCGCTCACCGCCGTCGATCTGCTGCCGACGTTCTGCGCCCTCGCCGGCGCCAAGCTGCCGGCGGGTTACGCCCCCGACGGCATCGATCAGAGCGCGGCGTTACTGGGCCAACCGACCGCGACGCGCACCAAGCCGATCTTCTGGCAGTGGACCACCGCCGCCAAGACCGGCGACAACTGGCCTGCGCTCGCCGTGTGGGACGGCCAGAGCAAGCTGCTCGTCGGCAAGGATCCCCAGCAGGTCGAGCTGTTCCGTGTTCCCGCTGATCGCTTGGAGAAAAGCAACCTGCACTCCACAGAGGCCGCCGAAGTGCAACGGCTGCGCACCCTCCTGGCCGCCTGGACTGCCACCCTGCCGGCCAAAGCCGATCCGGCGTGTTTTTCCGCCACGCGGGCCAAATAAGCCAGGAGCCAACACGGGGTCAAAACGTGAACCGTGAATGCGCCGGAGATCCCGGCCGCTCAAGTCACGATTCACGACTTGACCCCATCCGGCCGGCCACGCCGCATGCAAGGCCGTGAGTTCCCCGACGATTTGCCGCTCCTCCGCTCCATCGTTGATGGTGCTACGAGCCCGGGATCACCGTTTGCTTGAATCGATCGATGGCCTGGCGCATCCGTGCGGTGATTTCGGGATTCGCAGTGGCGACGTTCGTGGTTTCCTTCAGGTCATCTCTGAGGTTGTAAAGCTGAAGGTCGTCGCCCTTCAAAATCATCTTCCAGTCACCATGACGCATCGCCGTGCCGAGCTTGGGCTCGTAGCCGAAAAAGAGGTCGCGGGGGGCCAGGGGCTTGCCGTGCAAGAAGTGTTCCTTGGCGCTGATGCCATCGAGGTGGGTCGGGTTGCCATTTGAGATTCCAGCGATCTCGGTCAGGGTCGGGAAGAGATCAAACCCGGCCAGCAAGGCATCCGACTTTATGCCAGCCCCGATCTTGCCGGGCCACCAAGCCACGGCCGGCACCCGGTGTCCTCCCTCGTAATGGCTGAACTTGCCGCCACGATAGGGCCGTTCGGCCGGACTCATCCGCACGTCGCCGTTGTCCGACCAGAAGAACACCAGCGTGTCTTGGGCAAGTCCCAACTGGCTGACGGTGTCCAGAACCTTGCCGACACTTCGGTCCAGATCCTCGAGGATCCTCTGGTATCGCGGCCGGTTGACATCGTTTACCGCGTTTGGATTCCAACCCGGCTCACGTTTCTCCGGCGTATCGTCCCGGGTCTGGTAGGGATTATGAACCGCCTGGTGCGCGACGTAGAGAAAGAACGGCTGGTCTTTGTGCCGCTTGATGAAATCCACACTCTTATCGGTGATGACGTCCGTCGAGTAGCCTTTCACTTCCTGCGTCTCCAGCCCGTTGCGCCAGGCGCCGTGCAGGTGGTAATCCGCCCCGCCATGGAGGAAGCCGACGAATTCATTGAAACCGAGGTGGAGGGGATTGAACTTTTTCTCATAACCACAATGCCATTTGCCGAACAGCGCCGTCGCGTAGCCGTTTTTTTGAAACACCCGCGCAATGGTCGGCGTTGCTGGGGGAATCCCTGCGTCCGGTTCATTCTTGCCGACAATCACATCAATAATGCCGACGCGCTGCTGATAGCGCCCGGTGAGAAACGCGGCGCGGGTGGGGCTGCACACCGACGAGTTGGAATGGAAATCGGTGAAGGTCATGCCGTCCTGGGCCATCCGATCAATCCGCGGTGTCTTCACCCAGCCGTGGTAAAGGCTGATGTCGCCGCAGCCAAGGTCATCCGCGAGGATGACGATGATGTTCGGCGGCCGCTGCGCGGCGCGACTCACCACCGCTGGAGCCATGAGGAGGAACGCGAGAACGGTCGTGGAGAGTCGTCCAATCACAGTTTGGCAGACTGCCATTCCCGACCGAAGCGTGGCCGCCGCGGCAAAGCGCAGTGGCGGTTTGGCAAAGGAAGGCGGCGGCAGTTTCGGCATGTCAATCGGGAGGGAGTATCTCATGACTTCGGGGTTGTTGGTTTGGCCGGAAAGCGGCGGACTGCGACGTCTTTCTTCTGCCGCACGCCCGGAGCGCTGCGGCCATCGGTGATGAGTTTTTCCAGCAGTGCCTTACCCGCCATGATATTACCCGCGATACCGCCGCGGTCTCACCCGGCCAAACCTTGCGCGCGGCTGCCGACGTTTTGCGCCCTCGCCGCTTGGACTGCCACCCTTCCGGACAATCCCGCCCCGGCGTGTTTCTCCGCCACGCGCACAGAATAACCCATCGAAAGGAACGCAAAGAGACCATCAGCCGGCGAATCAGGCAGAGAAAAATATCCGCGAGGAATCTCCGTAATCTAACGGCTGACCGGCGACGGATAAGATCATTCTCCGATGTGGATTTCGAGTTTGTGCAGGACTCATGACCGGGAGATGGAATTGCTGGGCGAAGACAAGGCATCGCCCTCCTCGGGATTCGGTTTCCCGATCGCATCCGGATGCCAATTCCTTTCGTTCTTGATGCTGCCGCTTTCCTGAAAACGTACGGGTACGTGGCTTGCGTTCCGCTCCCCCGCACAGACCAATGCGGGCTAGGAGATCCAAGCGTGCGCGACGCCAACCGCGCGGAATTGCAGCATGATCGTGGCACAGCAAGGCGAAGCCCCCCTCGTCTTTTGAGTTTCGGAATTCTACGCGAGACAGCTGAAATGGCAGAGGAGCACGGCGTAGCACCCGCACCCGCTGCGTTCTCTGCCGTCTCTGCGGTGCCACTCGGAGTCATATTGGTTCTCGTGGGAACAGACGCAGGGTGACGTTTGGAAAATTTCTTTCGGCCCAACGTCGATGCACATCGCGCGCACCGCCCAGGCCGGCCGTTTTCTCGGACTGGGCAGGGAAGGGCTATTCTACTCCGCAATCGGCCGCTTGATCAGTCCACAATTGGACGGCTTGACACTCCGCAATTGGACGCAACTGTAATACGCAAATGGACGGACCCACATCGCCCTATCCCCGCCCGCTCCAAGGCCCCTTGCTCACGGCCTTGGCGGATACGCCCGCGGTCGCGATCATCGGTCCCCGCCAATGCGGGAAGAGCACGCTGGCGCAGACCTGCGCGCCGAATCGGAGCTATGTCAGCCTCGACGACGATGCCCTCCTCCGCACGGCCCGCGACGATCCCGCCGGCTTCGTTGCCAGCCTGCCGGATCCCGTCACGCTCGACGAGGTGCAGCGCGCGCCGGCCCTCTTTCG
>SXSC01000164.1 GCA_005792355.1 Opitutaceae bacterium | reverse complement strand
TGGCTTGAGGCGCTGTGAACCTCCCCGTCAATAATGTGGAGTCACCCCGCCAAGGGCTCGCCGTTCAGAGCCAACGACGGCCGCTCCACTCCACATTATTGACCACTTCACATTAGATCCTTAATGTGGAGCTCCACATTAGGGATTGAAGTGGATCAATCGTAGCATGGTCGGGCCGGTAAGACGCTGGCTCACTGGGCCCGGCGGCTGCCTGCGCTTTTTTGCGGCCATTCCGCCTTGGAAAATTGAGCGCGACCGCCACGCGCGAAAATTCCGTTTCCTTTCTCCCGCGTATCGCTTCGCTCGGGGCATGCTACTCCGCAGCTTTCTCCTGTACCTCGCGTCGGCTCTGCTCGCCTCGGCTGCGGCCGCGCCTCCGCCGGATCGGGTCTTTGCCGCGGGGTCGGAGTGGGAAGTCGTCTCCAGCGGGCACCGGTTCGCCGAAGGCATGGCGTGGGACGCCGACGGACATTTCTATTTCACCGACGTGCCCGCGAACCAGCTCTTCAAGGTCGATCGCGTTTCCGGCAGCAAGACGCTCGTCGATGGCGCCACGGGTCGCGCCAACGGCATCGCGTTTGGTCCCGACGGCCGACTCTATGGTTGCGCGAGTGGCGACCGCTGCATCTACGCCTGGGATCCGAAGTCCTGGCAGAAGACGAAAGTCACGGACGGCACGGCGTCGAACGACATCGCCATTCTCCGCGACGGCACGATTTTCTATACGGAGCCAGGCACCAAGCTGGTCTGGCGGCTCGCCGCCGGGACGTTCGCCCGCGAAGTCGGGGTCACATTGTCCTGGGAGCCCAACGGCATCGCGCTCGCGCGCGACGAGAAAACGCTGCTCGTGGCCGAGTTCAATGCCGACACGATTCACGGGTTTGCGCTCGGCGCCGACGCCAAGGTCAATGGCGCCGATCGCGCGGCGTATAAGTTGGGGGTGCCGTCGGATGGCGTCGGCCGGCTGGACGGCATGATGACGCTGACCGACGGACGTCTGCTCATCGGCACCGCCCTCGGCACCCAAATTGCCCCGGCGATCACGGCCGTTGGGTCAGCGCCGCACGTCGTCATACCGTCGCCACAAGGCAGGGCGCGCAACAATTACGTCCGCCTCAGCCCGGACCGGACGTGGATCTACACCGCCTACGCCGCCGACCTCCTGCGCCGCCGGTTGCGGGCGGATTTCGAGAAACCATAGCACGCGTTCCTCGCGCTTCCTCGTGTGCTGAACGCACCGGGCGGGCCGGCTTCGTTGGAGCCAACCACGCCAAAATTGCCGTTCCGCGCTCGCCTGATGCGGCTGCGACAAAACATAGCCCTCCGAAACCGAATAAAGACGGTGCCTGACCAGCCGTGCCGACAATCGGGAGAAACCGCCCTGCTGAACTCTTCCGTGGACTCCGACGGGGAAATTGCCCGGAGTATCCGAGGCGTCTCAACCGTAGAAATCTTGTCATGAATCCCGCTCCTGTTCCCAATGCTGAAGGTTTTGGTCGTGTTAATGTTTTGAGTGTCGCACTCGGGCTGCTTGCAGCCGCCGCCATCGTTGTCGCGGTTGTATTCTGGAACAAGGCAGGTGACGCCAACGCCGCCGCCGCCAAAACCCAGGACGAACTCGCGAAAGCGCGGGTCGAATCGAGCGAAGTGAAAAATCAACTGACCGCGGCCCGTTTGGAATCCGCCAATTTCAAGAAACAGCTCGACGACGCCAATGCTGGAAACACGCGCCTCCAGGCCGAGGTGGGAGCCGCGAATGCGGCCGTGACCAAACTCAAGGAGCAGTTGGAGCAGGCCAGGCTGGCCGCGGATCGCGCCAAGTTGAAATCTGACGAGGACGCCGCGAGATCCCGCGCGCGGCAGGCGCAGATGCAGGCGCAGGCGAAAGAGCAGACGGCGGAGATCCAGCAGCTGGCGGCCCGGCTCCAAGAGATGGCGGACGCGGCGGCCGGATTCGCCCAACTGCAGCAGCAGCTCGCGGCGGCGAAGGCCCAACTCGTCGAATTACAGAAAAGGTTGGACGCCTCCCCGGTCCAGATTGCCCCGCCGGAATCAAAGCGCCGGGCCAACCCGTGGGGTCACGTGTTGCTGCTCGACCTATTCCCGACGACCCCTTGATGCTGGCAATGTCGTCCGGCCTGCCAGCTCGCTGCGGGCAAACTGAATTTCGCCTCGAATTCGACCTCACGCAGCCGGTCGCAACGCCGCCCGCACCGTGGGGAAGCAGATAAGCCGGTCCAAGATCGCCGCGCGGAACGGGATCGGCCAAACCGGAACTCCCGCCAAGGATCAATCCCGGCTAATTTCAGACGCGACATTTGGCCCGGAGCCCGGCAACGCTCTCCGGTCCCCTCACCCTCCCCACTATGGAACGAAAACCCGCCAACGCCTTCGATCAGGAACTCCTGGATCTTTACGACTATTACGTTCACGGCCAAATCGACCGCCGCACCTTCCTCGATCGAGCCGCCAAGTATGCCGTCGGCGGACTCACCGCGATGGCGCTGCTGGAAATGCTGAGCCCGCAGTACGCCCTGGCCGCGCAGGTCCCGAAGGAGGACGCGCGCGTGCGGACCGAGTACCTCAAGTTCCCTTCGCCCGCCGGCCACGGCGAGGGGCGCGGCCTGTTGGCCCGGCCGGCCAACGCCACCGGCAAGCTCGCCGGCGTGGTGGTCGTGCACGAGAACCGCGGGCTGAACCCGTACGTCGAGGACGTCGCCCGCCGAGTCGCGCTCGCCGGCTACGTCGCGCTGGCCCCGGATGCGCTGTATCCATCGGGTGGTTATCCCGGGGACGACGACAAGGGCCGGGAACTGCAAGGCAAGCTCGACCGCGGCAAAGTGATCGAGGATTTCGTCGCCGCGACGAAGTTCCTCCACGGCCACGCCGCCTGCAACGGCCGGCTCGGCGTCGTCGGCTTCTGTTTCGGCGGCGCGGTCTCGAACACCCTGGCGTGGCGGCTGCCCGACCTGATCAAGGCGGCCGTGCCCTACTACGGCGGCCAGCCCACCGCCGCGGAAACGGCGAAGATCAAGGGTTCGCTGCTCATCCAATACGCGGAACTCGACAAACGGATCAACGACGGCTGGCCGGCCTACGAGACCGCGCTCAAGGCCAGCAAGATCGACCACACGATGCACATGTATCCGAAGGTGAACCACGGCTTTCACAACGACACCACGCCGCGCTACGACCAGGAGGCGGCCGAGCTGTCGTGGTCGCGGACGCTCGCGTTCTTCAAGCAGAAGCTGGGTTAAGTCCTCACCGCACAGCGTTGACCCGCGCCTGCAAGGCCTCGAAGCGCGGGCGCGCGGCGGCATCGGGCGCCAGGGTCAGGCCCAGGGTAATCAGCCAGCGGGCGGTGTCGTTGAAACCATGGCGGACGTTGAGTTCGGCCGTGCGGTAGACCAGTTCAGAGCGGCGCGGAAAAATGCGGACTCCCACCTCAAGCACGGCGAGTTGGTCACGCGTCGGCGCCTGGGCGCAGACCGCCCAAACCTCGGCAAGCAATTCGTAGACTTCGGCCAGCGGCGGTTCCTGCTCGCGCATCGCCAACAGGGGTGTGAACACCGCGTGGGCCTGATCGGGCGTAAGGGGAGGCCCGGCGCCGGCGCGTTGGCCGCCGAACGCGGCGAAGCGCAGCCGCGCGAGCTCGAACGACGCGCGCGGCCGGAGGGTCTTGGTGCGCGCGGCGGCATCTTCGAGGAAGGCGCGCGCGGCGACGTCGTTGCCGGCGTCGGCTTCGCACAGGCCCATCACCGCGAGCAGCCGCGGATCCCGGCTGCCGCGGTCGTGGGCGCGCTGCAGCGTGCGGCGCGCCTGCTCCAGGTATTTTGAGGCGAGCGCCGGGAACTGCGTTTTTACATAACTGATTTCGAGCCGCTCCCAGTCGCCTTTGATCCGCGCGATTTCCACTTCGCTGGCCGGGCGCAACGCGTAGTCCGGCAGGCGCGGTCGTTGCGCCGGGCGGAGCGCGAGTTTTTCCCGGATTGCCTCCGGAAGATACCCCGTGAGCTGCTGGTGCGCGGTCGTGAAATCGAGGCCGAAGTTTTCATGAAAAAGCGCCTCCGTGACCGGCTCGACTGCCGCCCGCGCCGCGAACTTCCAGAGCGCCGCCCGCCGGGGCGCGCCGCGGCCGCCGAGACCCCAGCGGACGAACAAGGCCGCCTGTGCCTGCCACAGCGACAGCGCCTCGCCCAGCGCCGGGTCGCTCGGCGAGAGCTCGCCCGCGAAAAACTCGGGGAGCGGCAGCAACGGGCGGTTCGCTTCCGGACCGGTTCTCAGTGCCGCGCTGCCCGTTTCCGACAACCAGTCCAGACGCTCGAGCGTGAGCGCGTCCTCGGTGAACTTGGCCCGCGCAAATAGCGTGAGGGCGCCGCTGACGAACCACGGAGGCAACGCGGGCAGCCGGTTCCGCAGGAGATAGGCAACGTAGTCCGGCGTGAGCGCGACGCGGTTGGCGTCGAACTCGTTTTCCCGCACGATCGCAAAAAGTGTCCCCGCGTCACGATCCCACAGCCGAAGATTCGGCAGAAAGGTGTAGCGCGGTGGCGGCGGGCGGCGGCGCAGTCGACCATCGTCGACGGGCACCACGGCATCGTCGAGGCGGTCCTGCTCCGCCGCGGTCAGGGCCATTCGCGCCACGACTTCCTGCGACGTGGGAGGCTGCTGCGCACTGTCGACGAAAAGCAGGGTTTGCGGCTCGGTCATGCGCAGCTGCAGCGCGGGCGGCAACAATTCGCCGAGCAGCACGTGCAGTCGGTGGTGGTTCGCGATGAGATCGCGCGTAAGCCGCTCCGGGCAGGACGACAACACCTCCAAACCGGCCACCTCCGTGTAGCGCCACGGCAAAGCTTTCGCCGTCTCCTCGACGAGGAAGGGCGGCAGCGCAATCACCCTGGCCTCCGCGGCCCCGGCCGCGCATGCGCCGAGCACGAGACCGGCGGCAAGCGAAAGGAGGTGGCGGGATCGGCGCATCGGACGAAATTCGAGCCGCCACGTTAGTCCGAAAATTTCACCACCGTGAACATGTTTCTCAGGGGAATTGCCGTCCAAATGACCGATTCGGCGACCCTTGCCGCGGGCGCAGACGCTCAGGGTGCGGGAAGACTACCCACCGACTTGGCCTCCAATTTCTTCCGGCGGCGGGCAAGCCAGGCGAGCACCTGTTCGCCGGCCGTCACATTCCAGTCCCGCACCCGCGTCGGGACGCGTCCGGCGAGATCGACACCGACGACAAAGCCAAGGAACAACGGGCAGGCGAACATCAGCGCTGCATTCAGGTCGTCGGGACCGCACAGCCAGGCCAGCACGGCGGCAATAGCCTGGGACACCAAGACTCGGACCGCCCAGACGCGGGAATTCAGATCGGACAGGAGCGCGACAATGAAACCGGCGAGAATCCCGGCGCCGATCCCAGCGGAGAGCAATGAACTCAGCTCGGAAGAGCGGTGGCCAATGGCTTTGCCGACGGCCGCGATAATCACGATCAGCAATGCCGCATAAAAGAATCGGGTGCTCCGAAAATCAGACCCCGATCGCCCCAGCAGGAGGGCATGGTAGGAGCGGGCGGCATCAATGGCCATGGCAACTCCCCAACCGACAAAGTAACAGGCGGCCACCACGAGAAGGGGGACGGAATCCGGATAATCCCAGACTTTGACGAAAACCAGCCTCACCGTTGCGCCGAGGCCGAGCGCCACCGCACCAGTGCCGAGGGCGGCGGCGAGGACCGGCGACGCCCGCGAGGGTCCCAGCCCGAGGTGTTTCCGCCAGACGGCCAGCGCGCCGATCCCACTTGTGGCGAAGAGACACAAAAACGAGGCGACGAGGAAGAGCCCGGCGAAGATTTCCGCGTGGAATTGGGATTCAATCGAGGGCGCCGACTGCGCCGGCCGCCGCTGGCCCTGGGCCGGCCGGTCGGACCCGGCCACCATGGCGTCGCGCAGTTCGAAGCGCTTCCATTCCTCGAGGACGTCCACCGTGCGCCAGAAGAGAAAAGCCGAGCCCGCAGGATCGAAGGTGATCCACGACCCGGCCGGGCCCATCGCGACCACGCGGGCGGGCAGATGGACCGGTTGCCAGGCCACGGAGGCCGGCGCACGAAGATTCTCGCCCCGAATGGCGTTGATCGCGCTCACAACTTTTTCCGAAAAAAAGAGCGGCTCGGTCGGAGCCTGAAGATCCAGCACGAGAAAATTTGCCGCGAGCAAACGTCGATCCTTCGAAAAAACGGGTGCCACGCCGCGCCAGCAAAGATCCCACCCGAAGGCACGGATCGCGACGACCTGATTCTTGTTGGGTCCGTCCGCCTGCAGCACGCCCCAGGGGCGCAAGAAAACATTGTTCGCCCGAAACTTCTGCGCCGCTTCCTTGGCGGCGGCGCCGTCCAGCAAATTCCACTGGCTGGTCAGCTGCAGGTATTGGAAATCGTTGTCGCCATTCCTCGCTTCGAGCAGGGTGCCGGTCGGGTCAAAGACCAGCCGCTCGATTTTGTTCGCGGTTTTCCGGCGGTAGAACGGGTTGGTGAAGCAAGGAATCGTCTGCACCAGCCGGGTTCGGCGGACGTCCCAAAAGTGGATCTCCGGCTCGCCGCCGCTTTCCGCCGTGGCCACTCCGGCGGTGGCAAGGCGCAGGCCGACCGGGGAAAAGCCCATGACATCCACACCGCCCGCACCGGCCTGGAGCACGACCGGATCGGGACTCACGGTCCAATGCCACAACCGCACTTCGCCCGGGCTGCGTCCCTTGTCCGCGAGCGCAATCCAGGTCCCGTCGGGGCTGGCCGCGAGCAAAGGATTGGCGAGGCCGGCGGCGGCAACCTTGAAAACGGACTTCCTGGCGCGGGCGTCGAAGATTTCGCATTCACCCTGCCGCGTGAGCACCACCAGGTAACGGCCGTCGGCGCACGAAATTATCCGGCGGATGGCGGCCGGATTGCCGCCGTAGGAGTGCTCGATCCGGCGCCACGCCTTGCCGCTCCGGGCCAGCAGGTTCATCGCCGGTCGGGTGACATCGCCGTCCTCGTGAATCGCCAGGGCCTGCTGCAAGTAACCCATGCCCTCGGCGTATTGCACGGCGCGCTGTTTCGCGCTTGCCGGCATGGACAGGGCCGCGTGCTCCGCCCTGAGCAGCAAGGCCTCACGGCGTTCAAAACGCATCATCTCCCTCGAACTGAAAGCCGCGCCGACGGCACCGATCAGCAGGACACTTGCGCTGGTGACGAGGACCCACGGATTTCGCAAGGTCCAGCTCCAGGCCTTGCGGATTGGGCTGGCGGGATGGGCCAGAATCGGTTCCCCGCTCACGAAGCGGTTCAGATCTTCGGCCAGCGCCCGGGCGGTGGCGTAGCGGCGCCCCGGCTGTTTCTCGAGACACTTGAGGCAGATCGTTTCGAGTTCCTCGGGCACATCGATTTTCAGGCGGCGTGGCGGGGTGGGCTCCTCGTTGATTACTTTGGCCAGGGTTTCCTTGGGAGTCGCACCGCGATGCGGAGGGCGGCCGGTGAGCAGCCGGTAGAGGATGGCACCCAGCGAATAGACATCCGTCGCCGGGGCGATTTCATCGATCCGGCCGGCGGCCTGTTCCGGCCCCATGTAGGCTGGACTGCCCATGACCGAACCCGCGGTCGTGAGTTCACTGGAAAGATCCGATGAATCCAAATTGTCTGGCTTGGTGGACGGCGCCGGCGATTCCGCGAGGACGTTCCATCGCTTGGCCAGGCCAAAATCGGTGATATGCGGCTGACCTTTCGCGTCGATCAGCACGTTCTGCGGCTTCAGATCGCGGTGCAGGGTTCCGCGCTGGTGGGCGTAGTGCACCGCATCAGCGAGCGTGCTCATGAGTTGCGCGACTTCCAACGCGGACAGCGGCTGCGCTTTCGCATACTCGGCGAGGTTCCTGCCCTCGATGAAATCCATCGAGAAATAGTGGCGGCCATTTTGCTCCCCGATTTCGTGAATGGCGACGATGTTCGGGTGCCGGAGATTGGCGGCGGCCTCGGCCTCGATCCGGAAGCGCTTCACCTCGGCCTCGCTCGCGAGCTGGCCGGAGAGGATCATCTTGACGGCGACAACCCGGTTGAGGCTGATCTGCCGGGCGCGATAAACCACTCCCATGCCCCCGCGAGCAATCTCGCCGAGCAACTTGTAGTCGCCGAAATCAACCCGCCGGGCCGAGAACGGCATCTGACTCTCGCGGCTGGCGACCGCCCCGCTTTCGGCCGGTGCCCCGATCACGACGACCTCGGCGGCGGCGACGTGCTGGCGCAGGCACTGGGGACAGAGGCCACGGGGCGCGTCCATCGTCGTCGACGCGCCGCACGTCGTGCAAACAAAAGGGCTTGGTCAGCAGAATTCATGGGCGCATTCCGGTTCGGGCAAATGGCCAAGGTTATGATATAGGGCCACCTCCATTGCCCTATAGGTTCGGAAACCATATGAGCGTCTGGTCACCACTCGGACTTTATTGTTCAAGC
>SXSC01000163.1 GCA_005792355.1 Opitutaceae bacterium | reverse complement strand
TGAATTTGCGGCATTCGTCTCCCTTGCCACGGCTGGTTCCCGCCTTCAATCCCGGACCGGCCCAACTCAGGTTCAGGTCTCTTTTTCGTTCCTCTCTCCACCTCTTCGCTTCAGGTGCAGGTCAGGATGTCTGAGGCTAAGGCAGGCCTCGATCGGCAGGGCGGACAGCATGGGTTTACCCATCCCGGAGAGGGTGGCATCGAGCCGGGCGGCAGTTTTTTGGCCGCTGCCATATCCGCCGGCTTTCATCGCGGCGCTCCACGCGCCGGGTTCTTCGGTGGCCAGCACGCGATGGAAGCCGCGGGCGGACTCCGCGGCGGCGAGGATCACGCGAGCACCGGTGGGATCGACAATTCGACCCGCTTCGTCGCGCCCAAACGGATCGTCGGCGATCAGTTCGCCGAGACCGAGTGAAGCCAGCAGGTTGTCAAAGGACATGACGGGAGGGGTGGGCTATTTTTTCCACGGGATGGCCTTGAAGACGGCTGCGGCGGTCGGTGCCGCTGGTTTGGGCGTGGCGGTGGCGGCCATGGGGCGGGGCACTGCGGCGGTCGGGGCGTGAAACACCGGGGCGGACGGGTTCGGGATGGCGCCTGCGATCAGCTGGGCAAATTCAGCCGCCCGGGCATAGTGGTGTTCCTTCCAGCGCGGCATGGCGGATGTCATTTCAAGCGGCGAGCGATCTCGACCGCGGAAATCCCTTCTTGGCGCCAGGTTTCCGCCGAGTCAACCACACTGCCCGGGCCGATGAGAAACCGGCAGGTGGATCCCCCGCTGGCCACGCACTGCAGTTCGGTCGCGTGGCGCTCGGTCCGTTCGAAAAAGCTGAAGGCACCGGCGAACAGGCCGGCAACGAAATGACACACCGGATGTTCGGCGTTGCCGAGGGCTTCGGCGATCGCTCCGGCTTCGATGTCGGCGAAGCCGATGCCGCGGGTGAGTGCCGCCAAGTCAAAGGTGCATCGCCCCCAGCCGGCCTCGTCGAGCGGCTCCCACCAGGTGTCGAGAATGAACTTCGCGTCCATCTGCCAGAGGTCGAAACTCTCGCCCCCATACTGCGCCCGGAGTTCCTCGTTCAGTCGCAGCATGTCCTGCAACGCCTGTTCGTAACCTGAGCGATAGAGCAGGTCGGGGCTCTTTTCGGCGAAGCGTTCGTAAAGGTGCAGGTGCAGGCCGATCAAAAAGTCCAACGGCACCGCGGCCAGACGCTGCCCGCTGGCGCGGCGGAGCGAACCCTGGCTGGGATCAGGCTGAAAAAAAATTTGGCGAACGAGGGAGGACACGGCGGATGACGCAAGAAGAGGGCGCCAGCCTGATTGCGACGTCCGGTTGGTCAAGCGCCGGAGTGGCCGGGCCCCATGAGTCCGTTGGGGGCGTCAGGCGGCCGCACTGCCATCCGCGACCGCGAGGCAGGCCTCGAGGCGCTGGGAAAACTGGTACGCAGCCGAAGCTGGACGAAACTGGCTGGTTGCGACGAGCGGAGGGACTGGAGCCGGAGCCGGGGCTGGAGCAGTTCGGGCAAAAAGCTTGCCGGCCGGGGCGCGGGCGACCGGGGTGGCGTTGTCCTGGGTTGTGGCGACCGGCGGGGAGTCGACGCCGGGTTCGGCCTCGCTTTGGGTGTCGACGGGATCCGCCACCAAGTCGCTGGTGATCGGGAAAGGAGGACGAATCGTATCTTCCTCACGAACCAAAATCTCAGCTTCCGGCGGCGCGGGCTCCATCTCAGCACCGGCCGGCGATGCGGCCAGATCAGGTGTTCCGGCGGCGAGGGCTTCGAGGGTGATCTGGCCATCGCTGGCAAATGGCACCGCCGCGAGCACAGTGCGCGTGAGCTCATCGTAGTTTTCAGGCCAGGGCTGAGATTCGAGCGAGGCAAGGGCGTCCGGGGTCAGCGTCAGCGGTGCGGCGGCGTTTTCGCCCGCGCAATGGGAGGCGAGAATGTGGCGGGCGATGGCGGGTATGTCGCTGTGCATCTCACGCAAACTCGGCACGACAAGGGAAAGCGAACTGATCTTGTAGTAGAGGTTTTCGTCAAACGTGCCTTGCTCGACTAGCTGGGAGAGGCGGCCGGTCGTGGCCAGCACGACGCGGAAGCGGCGGGCAAATGGTAGGAAATCGCCGCGGCCGGAGATGAGATTCTGCAGCATCTTCTGCTGGTCGTCGGAAAGTGATTCGACTCCGGTGATGACCAGGGTGCCGGCATCGTGGGAGAGCAGCGAGGGCGCGAGCACCTCGATGATTCGCCGCGCGTTGAACTCCCGGGCGGTGCAAACCATGACCGGGCCGTCGCGGAAGATGGAGATTTCCATCAACTCGCGGGCGAACGGTTCGAACGCGCTGCCGGGTTCTCCCTGCAGCAGCAGCACGGAACGAAAGTCACGGACTTTCCACGCGCGGTGGGTGAATTCACGAAACACCGGGGAGGCGCCGGGTACGAAGCGCGGGAGGTAGGCCGGCTGATCGGCCGCTTTTTCGATGGTGCTGGAAGGCAACCCGCCAGACTTGCCGCGGTTGGCCGGTGCCAGGGGATTGGTCGATCCGACGCGGGCCGCCGTGTCGCGGGCCGAGTTGCGGGCCAGGGTCTCATTGACCTTCTCGAGCAGCGTTTTGGGGTTGGCCGGCTTGTTGAAAATTCCCGCCACCCCCTCGCTGCTCAACTGGATCGCGAGCTCCAGGGTGAGCGAACCCGAGACGAAAATCACCGCGATCTCGGGTTGTACCTTGCGGAGCGCGTGCATGAACTGCTGACCATTCATCTGGGGCAGCTCGTAATCGATGATAACGAGGTCGAAATGCTGTTTTTCCGCTATCTCGAGAGCCGTCTGCGGGCTTTCGTGTGCCGCCACGGCGTATCCCGCCTGTCCGAGCAGGAGCTGCTGCATCTCGCGGAAGACGGCGGAATCCTCCACGACGAGTATTCGGGCGGTCGGTGTTTCTTTGTCGGGAGTGCTCATGCGCGGGCCGGCGGACACGACAGTCCTACCCACCGCGGGCGGGAAACGGGAGCGGTGGGCGCGGGCTGGGTGGACATGAGTTGATGCTTCGACACGAACGACCTTACAATGTAGCAATCGGGCTTTGACTATGCATCCGTAGTTGTGCGATTAGTGTCCAAGCAATAACGCTTACCCAAGCTTCATTCTGAATCTCGCATGCGAAAACTCCGCGCCGTACTAATCGAAGATGAGACCATGTTTCGCCAGCTGATTCTGCTGACGCTGGGCAAGGTGAAGGACTTGCACGTGATCGGAGAATTTGGGCTCGGCAAGGCGGGACTGGAGTTTTGCCTGCGGGAGAAGCCCGACCTCCTGGTCGTCGACCTGATGTTACCGGATATCAATGGAATTGATATCGCGCGGTCGCTGCGACGGGCGGTGCCGGAGATGAGAATTCTCGTGATCACCGGTCACCCGAGTGAGCGGCTGCCAGCCGAGCTGATGGCGATTGGGGTCAACGGCTATGTCGACAAGACGGAGCCGATCGAATACGTCTTGAGCGCGGTGGAGACCGTCCGCAGCGGTGGCATGTTTTTTGCGAGCCGGGTCCGGGGCAAGGGCGGTATCGGTGCGATGTTGCCCAGCGGCCCGCCGCTGGCGGTGCCGTTGACGGAGCGGGAGAAGGAGATCGCGAAACTGGTCGCGGCCGGGCAGATGTCGAAGGAGATAGCTGCGACCTTGAATCTGAGCGTGCGGACGGTGGAGAAGCATCGGGCCAACATCATGGAAAAGGTGGGGGTGCGCGAAGTGGCCAGTCTCACGCGTTGGTGCATTCAGGCTGGGCTGGTCGACAACTGAAAGTTCCGGTCGTGAGGGCCGGCGTCAGGTCATAAGCGTTGCAAAGACCAAAGCGGTCGATGCACCTGCCCCGACGAGTTTCGGCTCCCGCCGAAGGGGCGGGTACGCCGGTCCGGCGGACGAGGGTCACTCGCCGACAAACTTCCGCAACGGCGCGGCCACGATTTCGTATTCCGCCTTGATGGCGGTGACATCCTCGGGCGTAAGGTCGCTGCCCGTTTCGCTGGCGAGGCGTTCTTCCAAGGCGGCCATGCGGTCGGACAACTCGTGGGCCCCCATCAGCCGCGCGTTGCTCTTCATGCTATGGGCGAACCGGTGCCGGTCCGTGCGGGTCCCCGTTTCAAGATCGTGAATGGAGATCGGAAAATCCCGCAAGAAGGTGTGGACCAAGGTCTGGACATTGGCGACGCCCAACACATCCGAAAGTTCGGTGAGCGCTTCATTCGGCGGTGTGTTTGACATGCTTGCATAGGCCGGACGAATCAGGGGCCCGGCGCAAAACAAAAAATTACGCAGGCAGCCTGCCGGGTGGGGCGGGGCGGATGAGCACCGGCAGGCGTCAAAGCCGGGCCGTCGGGCGGGGGGGCGACGAGTTTTCGTCAGGCACGAATCGTTCGCTGGCCGGTGCGCTCAATCCGCAGAGAGCGAGGAACGAGAACGAGGAGAAGGCAGTCTCCCGATTTCCAAGATCCTGCGGTTGCGGTTGCCGCGTTGGAGAAGGTCCGGGTTATTTCCGGAACAGATAGTGGCTGACCAGCCATTCCTCGCCTTGGCGGTAGCCCCAGAGTTCGGCGCAGGACAGGTAGAATACCCGCCAGTATGACCACCACTTCAGCTCGTGACCCGCGCCGTAGGTGTCGGCGAAGAGCGGCAGGATTTCGGCGCGGTGCGCATCCATGTTTTTCAGCCAGTGCTCGGCGGTCTGCTGGTAGTGCCGGCCGTTGACCGTCCAGTCGGTGACAAGGGTCAGGTCATCCTGGAATCCCGGCAGGAGGTCGTGCGCGGGCATCTGGCCGCCGGTGAAAAAATATCGCGACATCCAGTCGGTCGAGTCGCGCGCGACAAAATGGTACGAGAGTCGCGCGTGGGTGAAGATGTGCACAAAGAGCAGGCCGGCCGGTTTGAGCCAGCGCGCGATGTTGGCGCGCAGACGCTGGTAAGTCTTCATGTGTTCGAACCTCTCGATCGACACGACGCGGTCGAATTGCGCCGGGGCGGTGTCGAAGGTGTTCATGTCGTGCGTCACGATGCGCAGATTCGTGAAACCTCGGCGGCGGGCCTCCCACTCGATGGATTCGCGCTGGGTGCGGGAGTTGGAGACGCCGGTGATCCGGGCGCGGGGGAATTTTTCCGCGAGATAGAGCGAGAGCGAGCCCCAGCCACACCCCAGTTCGAGGATGTCTTGGCCGTCGGCGAGCTGGGCGCGTTCCACGTACTGGGCCAGCATGTGTTCCTCGGCGGTGTCGAGCGACTCGCGGCCGGTGGGGTAGAGGCAGCCGGAGTACTTGAGCCGGCGGCCGAGGCAGTGCCGGTAAAACTCCGTCGGCACCTCGTAGTGCTGCGTGTTGGCGGCGCGGGTGTCTTCCGCGATTGGGCGCGTCTTGAGGTCGGCGAGGTAGGCGGCGCGATCATACGCGGCCTCCTCCTCACGGATCCGTTGCGCGAGGAGGCGGCGGATGCCGATGCGCACGAGGGAATCGGGGAGGAGGTTTTTTTCGAGCAGGGTGTCGATCATGGAAAGGAAGGAGGATTTTTCATGCTTCTTTCTCTTGATCATTTGCCGGTTGGTGAGAGCGGCGTCCTGACGAAAGCGAAAGAAAAAGAAGACAGCGGAAAGATGGATTCAGGCGTCAGGCTTTTGGCCACCACGGCACGAAGGCGCTCGTGGTCCGCTGGTAGTGGCGATAGGCGTCGCCTTTGCTGCGGACGCTTTGTTCTTCGGTCACGGGAACGCCGGTGACGCGCAGCAACAGATAGAGGATGCTCCCGGGGCCGATGATTGCGATCCAGCCCGACGGCGAGGCGAGGGCGAACACGAAGTACGCGACCCAGATCAGCCATTCAAAAAAGTAATTGGGATGCCGGCTGTAGCGCCAGAGGCCAGTCGCGCAAACCCGGCCGCGGTTCGCGGCGTCGCGCTTGAACGCGGCGAGTTGCGCATCGGCCAGGGCTTCGCCGGAGATCGCAACGAGCCACAACAGGGCGCCGGCGACTTCCAAGGGGTGCAGGCGGGCCGAGGGATTCTGGGCCGCGACGAGGAACGCGACGCCGAGCAGCACGACGGACCCAGCCTGCAGTTGAAAGAAACCGAACATCTTCGCGGTGAAGTTTCCGGCCCAGTCGCGGCGAAGTTGGGCGTAGCGGGTGTCCTCGGCGGGATGATGTTGCGCGACGCGGACGAGCAGGTGCGTGCCCAGCCGCAGGCTCCAGATGACGACGAGGGTGGCGAGGAGGAACCGGCGCACGGGCCAGCCGGCGCCGGCGAGGGCGTAGAAGGCGGCGAGCGCGGCAAAGGCGTACGACCACGCGATGTCGACGACACCGTAGTTGGCGATGCGGCGGGCGAAAAAATAGAACGCGCCGAATCCTCCGCACAGGGCGGCGAGAGCGGTGAGCAGCAGCGCGAGCGTGGACATCGAAACTTGTACGGGCGAACCGCGCGGGCGGACGCCGGATTTCAGACTGCCGCGTGATGTTCGGACGCGGATCAAATCAAAAGAGCGGCTCCGAGTCGAGTCGCTGAGGGAATGGCCACGCCCGAAGGCAGCCCAACGCGGCTTCGGCCGTCGCCAAGGGAATCGCGCTCGGGCGCTGGTATTGGGGTCGGCCCGGCGGTTGGCGGTTTGACCGTCGGAACCAGGTCCGCCGCGGGTGGGCTGCATGACACCAGATTTCAACTACACGCGTAAACGTTTGATCGGCCGCTAGTGTGCCGACCGCAAAGTAGCGTGACAAGTAGCTGCGAGCGCCAGCGAGTGGACCACCGGCGCGCTCCACTCGCTGGCGCTCGCAGCTACACGTCACGAAAGTTATTGGTCGCGCCACTAGGAGGACGATCACGGCGGACCGATTCGCCTTCTCCACCGGAGCGGTCTTCGACGTGGACGGCGGATTTCATCTGCACCGGCTCTGAGCAACCGCCCGCGACCGTCCACCGCGGGCGTTTTGAACATGTAACGTAATACGTTACATGTTGGTTTGAGCGGCGGCGGGGGAGGGCGGGATTTTTTTTGGTCGCCGCGGGGTGGGGCGCGCGCAGGTTCGCGAGCGTGCTGCACACCTGCCAGGCCGGATTCGAAGCGCTGCTCGCCCGCGAGCTGACGGAACTGCATGGCCTCGCGATTGCGGAAAAAGCACCGGGCTGGGTGTTAAGTGGCGCGGGGCTTCAGCCGGCGTCGGGTGAGGCGGAGCGTGGGCAGGCTCCCCGCGCCCTCCCTGACCTCACGTTCGCCCATCTCTCGCTCTTCGAGCCCGTCGAGGTGCGCGGTGATTCCGTCAACGCGCTCGCCACGCGGATCGAGGAATTTTTTATCGGCAGCCTGCGCGATGAACGCATCACGGGGGCGTGGCCGAGCGTGTGGCTGGGTCCGGCGGAAGTCGTCGGGCTCGGTCGGCGCATCAGCGCGGTCGAAGCGGCGTGGGGCGAACGGTTGAAAAAGAAATTCTCCCGCGTCGCAAAGCTCGCGATGCCCGATCTGCCGCGCGGGGTGGGCGCAACACCGGTGCGCGGGCTGTTTGTCTTCTTCGCCGACTTCGGGCGCGTGCTGGTCGCGCGCGAGGCCTGGGTGCACGGCCAGCGCCGGATGGCCGACGACGACCTCGCGCCGTCGCGCTCGTACCTGAAGGTGGAGGAAGCCTACGTCGTCCTGGGGCGCGAGCCGCAGCCCGGCGAGACGGTGTGCGATCTCGGGGCGGCCCCGGGCGGCTGGAGTTACAGTGCGGCGAAGCGCGGCGCGCGGGTCGTCGCGATCGACAACGGCCCGCTCAAGGGCGGCGCGCTCGATCATCCGCAGATCGAGCACCGGCGCGAGGACGCGTTCAAGTTTGTCCCCGCGGCGGGCAGCGCGGAGTTCGACTGGTTGTTCTGCGATCTGGTCGAGGAGCCGCACCATGTGCTGCAGCACATCGTCGCGCCGTGGCTCGCCCGTGGTTGGTGCCGGCGTTTCGTGGTAAATCTGAAACTGGGCCGCGTCGACCCGATCGCACTGTTGCGTGAACTGCGCACGCCGGATTCGCTGCTTGCGACCCAGGCCCCCGGCACGCGCATCCGGCATCTGTACCACGATCGCGAGGAATTTACGCTGGTGGGCGGGCGCTGAGATCAAGGCAGCTCGTAAATCTCCACGAGCGCGATGCCGGTCGTGCCGCCGACGCCGCTGACTTGCGCGGTGTAGCTTCCCGCCGGTAGTGTGACAATCAGCGCGGCGTCCTTGGAATTGGCGGCCAGAGAAAAGGCGCCGACGCTTTGGAAGGCGGTGGTCAAAGTCACCTGGTCTGACTTGGTCGACGACCAGTCGTCATTTGCGCCAAGCATGGTTTCGTTGGAGAAAAGTTCGAGCCGCGGATCCACGAGTACATCCGTTACGCCAAATTGGGCGAGAGCCGGGCCAATCGCGCGGATGAGCAGTTTCTGTGGCACCGAGCCGGAAATGCCAAACCCGGCGATCAGCGTGTCACCGCCCGTGCCGACCGCGGTGCGCGCGGAGACATTGGAGAATCGTGGGATTGTCCCGGTGACTGTGCCAGCGGGTGTGGCGTCGTAGATTTCCGCGAGGGCGATGCCACCGGTCGCCCTCGCGCCGCCCGATGCCGAAGCGGCTGCGGCGGTGACTTGAATACTGTAGCCGCCCGGGGTCATCGTGGAATGGTAAAGCGCAGCATCCTTTCCCGCGGTCGGTGCGAGGGCAAAGGCGCCGACGCTGGCAAACGCAGTGCTGAGCGCGGAGCCGCCCCCCCAGTTGTCGTTGGATGCGACCACGGTCGCGCCGTGGAAGATCGTGAGCATCGGATCGGCGAGCACATCACCGAGGCCAAACGACGTGAGCGCGGGGCCCACCGCACGCACGAGCACCGGCTTGGTCACACCCGTGGCGGCCCCGCCAATGGTCATGCCGACGATCAACGTGCCGTTGCCCGTGCCGACGCGGGTGCGGATGGACAGGTTGGTGAGCCGGCTGACGGAGGAGGCTTCCCCTTCGTAGGCACCGAGATCAAAGCCGGCGCCTTGTGGGCGGGGCCGGCCTTCGAGGTCTTCCCGCAGCGTCGAGGTCGGGCTGTGATTTGACGCGGGGCTGTCGGGCGCGAGGCGGTAATCCCCGTCGACGCCCCAGGCGCGGCGCCGAAAACGCGGATCCGCGGAAATCACTCCAGGTCCGAGTCGCGGCAGGTCCGCCGGCAACCAGTCGCGGCCTTGTGCGTGCACCACCGGGAGTGCCGCATTGCTGGTGCGGTGGAACAGCGTGTTCGCAACGTCGAGACGGACACTGTCACCAAAGTAGAACGTGTTGCCACCATGCGCAAAAATGCAATTGCGCACCCGCAGCGTCACCGCCACCGGCGACGAATACTGCACGTACATCGGATAGTTGCCGCGCGATTCCTGGTCGTCGACGGTGACGTGTTCGAGTTCGATGGTGCCCGGCTGTTCGGTATCGATGACGATGCTGGCCCACGATCCGTTGGCGGGGTTGCCATCGCCGTCGCCGTGAACCAGCACGTTTTCGGCGCGACTGCCGTCACCCCAGAGCTTGAGCCCGTCGCACGAGGGGTTGGAGATCACGACGTGATGCACGAAGGTCCGCCGGCACTTGGAGTCGAGCCCGTCACCGCGGATGTGTTCGAAACGCGTCCAGCCGACCTCGAGCGGGCCGGCGGATGCCTCCATGCCGATGCCGTCTGGCCGGTCCCAGTCGGATGGTTCCTCGCGGCCGTCGCGAAAATAACCGATGCGCCAGAGACGGCTGTGCAGCAGTTTCACGTTGGTCCAGCCGGCGCCACCGGCGCGGCCCGCCGGAGCGCTGATCCCAGGACCGCCGGTGTGGTGGAGATCGAGGCGCGACATGACGATGTCGTCGACGTCGCCGGAGAGGTTGAGCGCGGCTTCGGTGACGTGGTGCACGCGGAGATCGTCGAGCACAATGTGATCGGCGCGGTTGCCCGTCTCGCCGGAACCGCCGAGATCTACTCCCTCGCGCAGGCCACCGGCCCACGGTTCGACCACGCTCGTAATCTCGAGGTGTTCGACGCGCACATAACGCGCGCCGGTGAGGTCGATCGCGGCCATCAGGTTGGCGGTGCCGGCGAGCACCGGGTATGGCTGGCCGGGCTCGCCGCGCAACGTGATCCAGGCGTCGGCGCGGCCCTGGGCCTCAAGACGCAGGATGTCCTCGCCGTGGTCGCGCAGCACGTAGCGGCCGGGACGGATGACAAGCGTGTCTCCCGCCGTTAATCTGGCTGCGGCGTACGCGGGGCGGCGCCAGGGCCGGGTGGCCGAGCCGGGGTCGTTGTCGTTGCCGTCGGTTGCGACGTAGTAGGTGGCGGCGGGCAGGGCGGTGGCGAAGGCGAAGGCGAAGACGAAGACGAGGCAGGTCGCGCGGGCGAAAAGGTGTTTCCGGCTGAAGAGGATACGGCGGCACACGCGAACGAAGGAAGGGGTGGGGGATGTTTTCATGAAGGGAAGGGGCGCTATTCTCCCTTTCATGCGTCGTTCCAGATGAAACAGATCGCTCTACTCCGAATTACCCGGTTAAGGGCCCACACGAAGCGCGCCCCTGCATTCAAGCGAATCGTTGGCTTAGAGATGGAGACCCAGCGCGGATCACACCGCAACCAACGGAGACAAGGCGGTTTTCACCACGGATGCGGCGAAGGAGCACACGTTTCACGGCCGGCCGGCTGGAGACGGGATCAGCACGGATCGGAGCGGGTTTGTATCCGTGATCTCGCCGATCGGGTTCTTGAAGGTCGTGACGAGATCGGGATCGCGATAGGCGGCCGGGCGCAGCGCCGGCCGCGGCGATGCCGAAGCTGAGATCCTGCTGCGTGGCGTTTTGCCGGATGAGTTTGATGACGTGGGTGACGATTTCAAAATCGTTCTCGTTCCTCGTTCTCTTCCTCGTTCGCTCAATTCCGCGAGAACGAGGAACGATTACGAGAATGAGGAACGATGAAAAGCGGCTGTCACCTTCGGTGGCCCGTCGACTCCGCTCAGGGCCTTGAGCCTGCCGAAACGGCGGTTGCCGCGGCGGAAATATCCAGGTCAGGGTTGGCGGGCACCTGGCGCCGGGTTCGCTGATTTCAGGTGCATCCCGGCGAGGGGCGCCAGGTCGATCACGATGTTGCTGTTCGTGCCGTCGCCGTTGCGGGCAACGAGGGAGAGCCGCTGCGGGCCGGGGGCGACGCGGAAGAAGAAACTACCCTGGGTGAGTTTTCCCGGCGGGAGAGTGAGCGGCAGGGAGAGTGAGCGACGGGCGAACTCCTCCTCGATTTTGTGTTTGTTGCTGACATTGCGATAGACGGTGCCGACCGCGTAGATGGGAATTGCGGCGACGAACGCCGTGCCCATCACCCCTATGGTCGCCCAACCGCCGGCGCCGGTCGCCCACGCCGCGAGACCTCCGGCCGCGAGCCCGGTGCCGCTCGCCAGGACCACACCTCCGCCAATCGTCAGGACATCGCCCGCCGTGCTCGCGATGCGTGATTCGTAGTCGCGGCTTTGTTTTTCTAGGTCCCACGGGTTGCTGCCCGCCGGTACGCTCTGGCCTTGAAAATCAGTCAGGGCGACCGACTCGATGCTGACCGGCACCCCGCTGCGGTTGGTGAGCGAGACCACGTACTCGTCCCAGTAGGCGTTGCGCTTCCAGGAGCCGGGTCCTTGCAGCGCGATCACGGTGTTGAGCATCGCTTCGACCCCGGGAGCGGTGGTGGCGGGATCGGCCGGCGGGGGAGTCGCGACGAAGTTCATCGGCACGGCCTGTTTCTCGTACTCGGCGAACTTGTATTTGCTGGAAACGCAGCCGCTGAGAATCAGGAGGGCGGATCCGCTCAAGAGGAGGCAGCGGCACCTGCGACTGAAGGAAGTGGCGGGGGATGTTTTCATGGGGGAAGGTACGCTGTTCCCCACTCCATGCGTCATCCCGGCGCGAAACGGATCGAAGTGTTTGCGCCGACCGGCGCGATCACTCCACGCGCAGTTCGCGGTAGAGCCAGGCGCGGGAGTAGGTCCACCAGCGTTTGGCGGTGCCTTGGGGGACGCCGAGGGCGCTCGCGGCCTCCTCGAGCGTGAGGCCGGCAAAATATCGCAGCTTCACGAGCTCCGCTTTTTTCGGCTCCTCGGCGGCGAAGCGGTCAAGCGCGTCGTGCACCGCGAGCAATTGATCGTCGCTGCGGTTGAGGTCGGGCACGCGATCGATCACTTCCGCGTCGACGCGCACCTGTTCACCGCCGTGGCGCACGGCGCGGCGTTTCCGGGCGCGATCGATGAGGATGCGGCGCATCGCCTCGGCGGCCGCGCCAAAAAAATGGGCGCGATTCTGCCAGTTGGGCTGGGCGTCGCCGCCGAGCCGGAGCCAGGCCTCGTGCACGAGGGCGGTGGGTTGCAGGGTCTGTGCGGCGGACTCGCGGCTCATCTTGGCCGCGGCGAGCCGGCGCAATTCCTGATAGACCAGAGGCAGCAATTGGTCCCCGGCCTGCGGATCGCCCTGCTCGATCTTTTGCAACATGAGGGTGATGTCACTCATCGGGAAATGGGTGGGGCGGAGGTGCGGGCCGGGGCGAAGGGGCGAGGTTAATTGGGACGCGCGGGCGTCGCCGGCGCGCTCAAGCGGTTGGGTCGGGCGGTGGCGCGAAGAACACGAAGCGGCCCGGGATGCCGTCGACGGTGGCGGCACCGAGCGGGGTGCAGTGGCCGGCGAGTTGGAGGGTCTGGGTGGCGGCCTCGCTGAGCATGGCGACGGCCCCGAAGTTCTTGGCGACCTTTTCGGCGCGGAAAACAAAGTTCACTTCCTGGCCGCTGAGTTCCTCGCCGCGCTCGCTGCGGGTGAAGAGGACACTGCCGTGGTGGAAGACCACGCGGAACGCCACGGGGCTCGAGGGCCGCCAGGCTTGGATCGCGGCGAGGGCGGCGCGCACCTGCGCCGGGACGGCGGTATCGCCGGGCCACCACGCAAAAATGGCATCGCCGACGTAGCTGTTGATCAGGCCGCCGTGGCGCTCGATGAGCGGACGCATGCCCGCGATCCAACCTTGGAAACGTTGGAGCGCGGCCTTGCTGCCGAGCTCGGCGTTGAGGGTGGAAAACGCCGCGACATCGGCGATCAGCAGCCAGCACGTTCGCTCGCGCATATCTTCCATCCGGCGGGTGCGCTCGGGATGATTGTCCAGCGAATCGAGTCCGGCGCGCCGCGTGCAGCGATAGCGGAAGATGGCGTCACCGAGCCGCAGCTCATTCCCGTCCTGCAGCAGGGTCGGCTGCGTGATCGGAGCTCCGTTGACGTAGGTGCCGTTGCTGCTGCGCAGATCGCTCACGGCGTAGCCGTTGGATTCCACGGTCAGCAGGGCGTGATGCCGCGAAACCGAAGTGGCCTCGAGGACGAGCGTGTTGTCGACATGGCGACCGATCGCGCAGCGACCCGTGAGCCAGAACAAGCGGCCGTCCGGTAATTCGAGCCACGATTCGGCGAGGGTGGGCGCGGTGGGTGACGTCATGTAGGCGGCGAAGTCATTGCATGTGGGAAGATTGGCCGTGGTGCAAGTGAGGGTTTGGCTGATCGGAAGTCGAGGACACGGAGATGAAGGACCTCCCGCAGATTCAGAAAGGCCACAGATGCTACGGCGTGTCCATTCAGTCGATGTGCGTTGTACCTCTGAAAGCGAAACCACTGAATGGTGGAACCCGATGTCCCCATCGGGTTTTGAACCGCACGCTCTCAAACAGCCCGTTGGGGACAACGGGCTCCACATCGGACTGAATCGTCACGGCCAAGACAGAAAGTAGAACATCTGCGGTCTTTCTGAATCTGCGGGAAGCCGGTATTATTCTGTTGGATTTGATGGAGGCGGGGTGCCCCCACCCCGCTGTTTTCGATTTCGCCGCGCAAGCCTCGCGGGGTGAGGGCACCCCGCCTCCAAGATTCCCGCTGCCCGATTACCGCCTCCGCTTCCGGCGGCGAGCCACCGCAGGTGCGAGATTTCTTCTGCAGTTGCCTCCACCCAGGTTTCCGGGCTTGACCAGCCCGCGTAGTTTACCTCGCAACGGTGGCTCTTCTTCATTTGCTCGTGCGTCGCCGAACCTCCCCGTTCGTGCGTCCTGAAATTGCTCTGGCTGCCGCAGTCAGGCGAGTGCCGGACCGCGGACAAAAATTTTCCTCCCACTCCGTTTTCCCATGAATTCAATTTTCCCGTTCGTTCGCCGCGTCGCGTTTTTCGGCGGCATCGCCCTGCCCAGTTTTGCCCTGGCTGCGTCGTCGCCCACCACTGCGCCAGTCGAGGGCCTGCGTGACGCGACGCCGCGCGTGCATGCGCTCGTGGGCGGCCGGGTGGTCGTCTCACCCACCGAGACCGTGGAAAACGGCACCGTCGTGGTGCGTGACGGGCTGATCGAGGCGGTCGGTGCGGACATTCCCGTGCCGGCTGATGCGCGCGTGTGGGACGTGCACGGGCGCACCATCTACGCCGGGTTTATCGAGAGCGAGTCGTCGCTCTTTCTGCCGGCGGCGTGGAGATCAGGCGGTGCTGCCCGGCGCGAGGGTGACAGTGAGACGCCGGCTCCTGCAGCGCCGCCGGCCGCAGTGACGCCGACCGGTCCGGCGGAGGCCGCGGCGGGTGCGCGGGCGTGGAATCCGCGGGTAACTTCCGAGCGGCTTGCGCACCGTGCGCTCGTGGCGGACGATCGGGGGGCCGAGGCGTTGCGCAAACTCGGCTTCGCCTTGGCGCACGTGGTGCCGGCGCGTGGAGTGTTTCGCGGCCAGAGTGCGCTGGTGGGCCTCGGGCGCGGCGGTTTCAACCGGACGGTGGTGCGCAACACCGTGGCGCAGCCGCTGGCGTTTGAGCACGGCGGGTTCGGCGGGGTTTCGACGTATCCGGTGTCACTGATGGGCGTGTCCGCGTTGCTGCGGCAGACGCTGCTCGATGCGCAGTGGTATGGGGAGGTGCAGGCGCGTCACCGTGAGGTCGGCGGCGAACGGCCGGAGGTGAACGACGCGCTGGCGGCGCTCGGGCCGGTGGTGCGCGGGGAGCAGCCGGTGTTCTTCGATCTCGCCGCCGAACTCGATCTCGCCCGGGCGGTGCGGGTCGCGGACGAGTTCAAGCTCAAGCTCATTTTGCGCGGCAGCGGCTATGAATATCGCGTGCTGCGCGATTTGCCGCGCGGCGTGCCGGTGGTGGTGCCGCTCCTTTTCCCCGAGCCGCCGGAGGTGGAGCACGCCGATCATGCGGGCGACATTTCGCTCGATCGACTTGAGCACTGGGAACTGGCGCCGGGCAATGCGGCGCGCCTGGCGGAGGCGCGGACTCCGATTGCGCTGACGAGTTCGGGCCTGCGCCGGCCGGAGACGGAATTTTGGACCCGCGTACGGCTGGCGGTGCAGCGCGGGCTGCCGGCCGCGACGGCGCTGGCGGCGCTCACGACCACGCCGGCGGATTTCCTCGGAGTCGGGCGCACGCATGGCACGATTGCCGCGGGCCGGGCGGCCAGCCTCGTCGTGGCGAGCGGGGATTTGTTCCGCGTGGATGATGCGGAAATCCAGTTGCTGTGGGTCGACGGCGAGCCGTTCGAATTCGAGGCGTGGCGGCGCTTCGATGTGCGCGGCACCTGGCGGGTGGCGTGGACCGGCGCGCCGGAGAAGGCGCCCGCGGAAATCAAGATCACCGGCCGCAGCGCGGCGCGCCTGCGGGTGGCGGCGGGCGGGACCGACACGGCGCTGCGTACGGACGGCAATTCGTTCACGCTGCTGGCACCCGCCAAGTGGTTCGGGCTCGATCGCGGTACGGTGCGGCTCGTGGCGCACGTCGCGGCTTCGGTGCTGGCCTCGCCCGGGGCAAGCAAGGGTGGCGCGCTGGTGGGCAACGGCGAACTGCCCGACGGCAAGATCGTGCGTTGGCGGGCGGAGCGCACGGCGGCGGCCGAGCCGGCGAAAACTCCGGGGAAAAAAGCCGAGGCGCTGATCGCGCGGGCCGGCGTTTATCCCGCGGGGGCGTTTGGCCGGACGGGCCTGCCGGAGCAGCCGAAAAGTGTGCTCGTGAAAAACGCCACGGTTTGGACGAGCGGGCCGGCGGGCACGGTGGAGAACAGCGACCTGCTGATCGAAGCCGGCCGCATCGTGCGGGTCGGCCGCGGGCTCACGGCGCCGGCGGGCGCGGTGGTGATCGATGGCACGGGCAAGCATGTCTCGCCGGGTCTGATCGACTGCCACTCGCACATCGCGATTGATCGTGGCATCAATGAAGGCACGCACTCGGTGACGATCGAGGTGCGCGTGGGTGATGTGATCGACCCGACTGACATCGGACTCTACCGGCAACTCGCGGGCGGGCTCACGACCTCCAACCTCCTGCACGGATCGGCCAACGCGATGGGCGGGCAGAACCAGGTGATCAAGCTGCGGTGGGGCGGGACGGCGGAGGAGCTGAAGTTTGCCGGCGCGCCGCCCGGGGTGAAATTTGCGCTCGGCGAAAACGTGACGCGGAAGAGCACGACCACGCCGTCGACCCGTTACCCGATTTCACGCATGGGCGTGCGCGAGATCATGCTCGAAACGTTTTCGCGGGCCCGCGAGTACGAGCGGGCGTGGGTGGAGTTCCGGGGCGGGCAGGCGACCCTGCCACCCCGCCGCGACCTGCGGCTCGAGTCGGCGCTGGAGATGCTCCAGGGGCAACGGCTCATCCACATCCACTCGTACCGGCAGGACGAAGTGCTCGCCTTCATCCGGCTCGCGCAGGAGCTGAAGCTGACGGTGGCGACGTTCCAGCACATCCTCGAGGGCTACAAAGTGGCGCGGGAGATCGCGGCGCTGGGAGCAGGAGCCTCCGCGTTTTCCGACTGGTGGGCCTACAAGCACGAGGTGATCGATGCGATTCCCTATGCCGGCGCGCTGATGCACGAGGCGGGGGTGTTGGTCTCCTTCAACTCCGACGATCGCGAGCTCGCGCGGCACCTCAACACCGAGGCGGCCAAGGCGATGAAGTACGGCGGCGTGCCACCGGAAGAGGCGTTGAAATTCGTGACCCTCAATCCCGCGCGCCAGCTGCGCATCGCCGACCGCGTGGGCTCGCTGGAGGCGGGCAAGGAGGCGGACTTCGTGATCTGGAACGCGCCGCCGCTCTCCGGCTACGCGCGGGTCGAGCAGACCTGGATCGACGGCCGTCGTTATTTTGAGCGCGAGGATGATGCGCGGATGCGGGT
Source organism: Opitutaceae bacterium (assembly GCA_005792355.1). Taxonomy (GTDB): domain Bacteria; phylum Verrucomicrobiota; class Verrucomicrobiia; order Opitutales; family Opitutaceae; genus ER46. Next base: position 12,333 of record SXSC01000163.1, on the reverse strand, counting down.
GGCCGCCGCCACGGAGCGCGCGGCGCTCATCCAGAAGATCCTGCCGGAACGCCAGCGGGTGATGGGCGCGGGCGGGGCGGGAGGAGGCGAGGGTGCCGGCGGGGGAGATCCCGGCCCGGCGCAGCCCACGGTGCGGCAAATCCTGCAACAGCTGGCGGGGGCGCACGAGGACGTGACGCGCGGCCTGTATCACAATGGCACTGACGCCCACAACTGCACGACGCACAACACCCGATGAACCCGCGAAATCTTTTTGCCGCACTGCTGGTGGCGTGCCTGGCGGCGTCCGCGCTGTCAGCTTCGACCAATATTCTGCCGGCGGCCCGCCAGCAAAAGCCCATCCTCCTGACGGGCGGCACGGTGGTGACCGTGAGCGGAGCGGTGCTGGAGCGCGGCGACGTTTTGTTGGTGGATGGACGGATCAAGGCCGTCGGGTCCAGGCTGGCGGCGCCCGCGGGAGCCGAAGTGATCGACGTGAAAGGGCGGAGGGTTTATCCAGGTTTGATCGCGGCCTACACGCAGCTCGGCCTGCAGGAGATCGGCAGTGCGCGTCAGACCTCGGACGTCGCGGATACCGGCGCGATCAATCCCAATGCCCGCGCGCAGATTGCGTTGAATCCCGACAGTGATCATCTGCCGGTGACGCGGGCGAACGGCGTGTTGACGGCGCTGTCGGTTCCGGCTGTACGCGCCGGGATCGGGGCCACGGCCAACCTGATCGCCGGCTCGTCGGTGTTGATCCGGCTCGATGGCTGGACGTGGGAGGATCTCACCCTGAAACCGGCGGTCGCGATGCACGTGTACTGGCCGGCGATCCGATCACGGGGAGAAGGGCGGGGCGGCCGGGGGGCGGGGGCGCCGGCCCGCGAACCGGACGCGGAAGCCCGGATGATTGACGAGGCATTTGCCCAGGCCCGCGCCTATGCCCGGGCGAAAACGGCGGCTGGCAAATCGTTCGAAACCGACCTCCGCTGGGAGGCGATGCTGCCGGTCCTGCGCGGCGAGCAGCGGGTGTTTGTGCATGCGGAGGACGTGAAACAGCTTCGCGCGGCCCTCGGGTTTGCGCAGCGGCACGAGTTGAAGATCACGATTGTGGGCGGGCTCGACGCGTGGCGGGTGGCGGAGGAGTTGCGCGCGGCGGACGTCCCGGTGATCGTGGGCGGCACGGATCGGCTGCCGTTGCGGCGGGACGACGACTTCGAGAGTGCGTATGCGAATCCGGCGCGGCTGCAGGCCGCGGGCGTGAAGTACTGCATCGCGGGCGAAGGTCCGGGGGACCACGGCAAGGATCGCAATCTTGGCATCTATGCGGCCCGCGCCGCCGCCCATGGGCTGACGCCCGAGCAGGCGCTGCGGGCGGTGACGCTGTCGGCGGCGGAGTTGCTCGGCGTCGGTGACGAACTGGGATCGATCGATGTCGGCAAGCGGGCGACGTTGATTGTGACGGACGGCGATCCGCTGGAGATTGCGACGCAGGTGAAGCTGGCCTTCATCGACGGCGCAAAGATCGATCTGGCGAGCCGGCACACTCAGTTGTACGAGAAGTACCGCGAGCGCCTGCGCCGGGAGCAACCGGCGGTAAAGAAGTGAGACGCGCGCGAGTTTCCTCTCTTGAATCCCATTTTGCCAGCCGATGACCAGCCACGCGCCCCCGCCGGGGCGAAGGGCGACTTGACGCCGACGGTGACGATGAAACTCGTGCCCCCGTCGGCCGTGGAAGTGGAGCGGGAACCAGGCGAGAGCATTGGGCGCTACCGGCTACTGCAGAAGCTCGGCGAGGGCGGTTGCGGCGTCGTTTATCTGGCCGAACAGTCGGAGCCGGTCCGGCGGCGGGTCGCGCTGAAGGTGATCAAGCTCGGGATGGACACGAAGGCGGTGATCGCCCGGTTCGAGGCGGAGCGCCAGGTCCTCGCGATGATGGAGCATCCGAACATCGCCAAGGTGTTTGACGCGGGTGCGACCGAGGCCGGGCGGCCGTATTTTGTGATGGAGTTGGTGCGGGGCCTGCGGATCACCGAATATTGCGATCAGCACAATACGTCGACGCCGGAGCGGCTCGCGTTGTTCACGCAGGTTTGCTCGGCCATCCAGCACGCGCATCAAAAAGGGATCATCCACCGCGACCTCAAGCCGTCGAACATCATGGTGGCGGTGCAGGATGGGGTGGCGGTGCCGAAGGTCATCGATTTTGGCATCGCCAAGACGATGCACGGCCGGCTGACGGACTCGACGGTGTTCACGGCGATTGAACAGTTCATCGGCACGCCGGCGTACATGAGTCCGGAGCAGGCCGAGTTGTCGGGGCTGGATATCGACACGCGCACCGACATCTACTCGCTGGGAGTGGTGCTCTACGAGATGCTGACGGGGCGGCTGCCGTTCAACCCCCAAACGCTGGCCGACTCCGGGCGGGACGAGATCCGGCGGATGATTCGGGAGGTGGAGCCGCCGCGGCCGTCGGCGCGCCTGCAGACGCTCGCGGCGGCGGATTTCACAACGGTCGCGCGCCAGCGCGGCACGATTCCGGCGCACCTGTCGACGGAGGTGCGGGGCGATCTTGACTGGATCGTGATGAAGGCGCTGGAGAAGCAGCGCAACCGGCGCTACGAGTCGGCGGCGGCGTTCGCGGCCGATATCCGGCGGCACCTGGACGACGAGCCGGTGATCGCGCGACCGCCGAGCGCGGTGTATCGCTGGCAGAAATTTGTGGTCCGCCACAAGTATGGCGTGGGGGCGGCGGCGGCGGTGGCGTTGACCCTGCTGGTGGGCGCGGTGGTCAGCACATGGCAGGCGGTGCGGGCGGGGGCGGCCGAACGGGTGGCGAATCAGGAACGCTCCAAGGCGGTCGAGGCCCGTTTACGGGCAGATGATCTGCTCGATTTCATGCTCGGTGATCTGCGAACCGAGGTGCAGAAAGTCGGCAAGCTCGACCTGCTGGAAAAAGTGGGCGAAAAAGCGATGACATATTTTTCGTCGCTGGATCCACACGACCTCAACGACACGACGTTGACCCGGCAAGCCAGGGCATTGACACAGATTGGAGAGATTCGGATGAATCAGAAGAACTACGGAGAGGCGCTCGTGGCGTTTTCGAATGGCTATCAACGGGCGGCGGTTTTGACCTCGCGGCATCCGATGGATACGACGGTGCTTTTCGAGCGGGGCCAGGCGGAGTATTGGTTGGGAGTGGTGCGTCGCAGACAGGGTGAAGCAGTCCGGGCGAAGGAGTGGTTGACGCGCTATCGTGACACCGCGGCGGCGCTCGTGGCCTTGGAGCCAACGAAGCAGGAATGGCAGGAAGAGACCACCTACGGGCTGCACAACCTTGCGGTGCTGAAAATGGACAATGGCGATATTGCGGGGGCCCGAACGGATTTTGCCGCGAAACTGGCGGTCATCAAAACGATGGCCGCCAACAAGCCTGGCGATCTGAAACTGGCATTTCGTATTTACGACACGGAGTCATGGCTTGGAAACGTGGCGGAGCAGGAGGGTGATTTCCGTCTGGCGCTGCAGCAATTCGACGTGGAGGGCCGGGGGCTGATAGAACTGCTGAAAGCCGAGCCGAAGAATATTGCCTGGCGCTATGAACGAGCGGACAACCTTTCGATCCATGCGCGCGTGTTGAGCGTCACGGGACGACGCGACGAGGCGAAGCGGTGCTTGAGCGAGGCCCGCAGCTTGATCGATAGTGTGACCGCGCACGACCCGGGAAACCGCAGTTGGGCGGAATTATCCTACAGGATCCGACTTCGCGAGGCGAGTTTGGCGGCAGCGGAAGGGAACCTGGTCGAAGCGGGAGGGTTGGCGGCTGCCGCCCGGGCGGGCTGTGAGGCGATTCTGGTGAAAGCGCCCAAAGATGTACGCGCGATTGCAGGACTGTGTGCCGCCTTGCGCATAGAGGCTGAATTGCACGCGATGAAGAATCCCGCCGCGGCGAGGGAGGCCGTGAGCCGGATGCTGGCACTGGGGGAGGAACTCGTCCGGCTGGAAGGTGTCGGCCCCGATGAGATTTCGCAGCACGCGCAATCGCTCGTGACGGCGGCGCAGATGGCACTCGAACCGGGGCGCAAGGAAGCCGGCCTCGCCCAGGCCAGCCGCGCGATGGACCTTCTGGCGCCGCGCCTGGAGCATGCGAATGACTGGCGCTTGCTGGATCCCGCAGTGCGCGCGCTGACCATCTTGGGGCGGAGCGAGCGGAAAGTTCTATTGCAATCGAGGTTGGACAAGATGGGATACGTGCCACTTGTCCCGTGGCCGCCGCCGGCCCCTGCCCGTAATTAACGCCCCGGAAAATAATATCATGAATTATACCTGCCTTTGTCTCGTTTCGATTACACCGAGTGGAATACCTGGTGAGGCGACGGCTTCATATGCTCTTGACCCGGCAAGTAATCTCCCCGTTGGAGGAGCCCAAGTGGCTGTCGACGGGAAGATGGTCCTCCACGGACAACAATTTGGCCGCTTCGACACCTTGGAGATTGAGCTAAGATTGGTTCAATCGGGGTGGAATTTCTCCAACGTTTCGAGTCTCGAGCAGACATATGTGTGGCCAGGATACAGGGATGACTTGCACGGCATGAGTAACTTTCCCACGCGCAGGTTAACGTATGGCGGCAAGCGTCTTCGCTTCAACAATACGTTCCAGACTCGAGCCATCTGGAAGCAATCGTACTTCGTGAGATTTCAGGGTCAGCACTACTTCGTCGACCCCGAGATTACGAATACCGACTGAGATTTTTCCACAACCAGAGGAAGGTCCTGAGCAAGCGGGCGCGTCATGCTTAGCGTGAGGTGCTGAGGTCACGCCGGAGTCTTGACACCGCCCTTACTTCTTCGGCGTCACAGTCACCGGCGTGGTGGTGGGGAGGAAGGGGGCGATCCAGTCGATCGCCGGCTTGAGAATCGCGGGCTCGGTCCGGGTGAAGGTCCAGTGCATCGTCAGGAGCCCGAAGATCAGCAAAAAGATGAACGCGACCAACGCCGGGCTGATGTTCCGCAGAAATTTGTAGAAACTGATCGTCATCATCACCGCGAAAAACGCGCAGAGAATCGTGAGAAAGTGATGCTCGCCAAAGAGGATCTGAATCTGCTTCCAGAGCGGCTCAATCGCCGTCAGCAGCGGGTCGAAGGTTTTCATCGCTTGATGCCGGGACCATTGCGGTCGCGTCTGGCTGCGTCAACGGCTGATCCTGCGCTCCTGGTTGCGGAAGGTACGGAGAGCGCGTCCCCACCGCGGGTCGACCCCACCGGTCGCAGGAGGCACCTCGCCAGCGGTGCCGGTAGGGACGGCGCTCCGAGCCGTCCGCGAAAACGATCGGGATTGCCTTCCGAAAAGCGGACGCCTCGGAGAGGCGTCCCTACCACGCGTCCCTGGCCGAATCGGAATTGCGTCGCCGCAAATCTCACTTTCCGAAGCCAGCCGGAAGGCTGCCGGCCAGCACCGTGACCATCCGGTCGGGGTCGATGAAGCGCTTGATGGCGGCGTTGACGTCGTCCAATTTCAATCCCTCCAGCCGGCGGGGATATTCATCGACCCATTCGGGCCCGTAACCGCGCTGGATCGCGTTGAGCAGGGTGGCGGCCAGCCCGACGGTCGTCGAGAGGGCGACCTGGTAGGAGCCGGTCAGCGTGACCTTGAACGTCGTGAATTCCGCGGCGGTGAGGCCCTCGGCGTGGAAGCGCCGCAATTCCCGCAGGGTCGAGGCCGCCCCCTTTTCCAGCAACTCCGGCGCGAACGTGCCCTGGATGCCCCACGAGCCGTCGGCATGGGTGTCGGCGGAGAGCGACGCGCCGATGCCATAGGTCAGGCCCTCGCGGTTGCGGATGATATCGAGGAGTCGCGCCGAAAAGAACCCGCTGCCGAGCACGGACGTCGCCATGTCCAGCGGCAGGTAGTCGGCATCGCGGTACCGAAGGCCGGACGGCTGTCCAATGAAAAATGATACGCTCGTCTTGCCCGGCATGTTGACCTGCTCGGTGCGTCCGGTGGTGAGCGGCGGAGCTTTCGGCGCGGTCGGGAATCCGCGCCCGCCCCGCCAGCCGGCGAAGGCCTCGCCCAGCGCGCGGTCGATCACGGCTTCGTCGAGATCGCCGACGGCGACGAGCCGCGCGTTGGCCGGCCCGTAATACGCGGCGTGAAACGCCCGCACCTGCTCCAGCGTCGCGCTTTCGATGTCGGCGAGGTATTGTTCATCGGCCGGCGGGCGGTTGGGATGGCCCGCCGGGAAGATCGCGCGGGAGAACGTCCCCTGGGCGCGGAAATCGGTGTCCTCGAGATTGCGTTGGTGGCGGCCGGCGATCTGTTTCTTCAGTTTCGCGAACTCCTCCGCGTCGAAACGCGGGGTGCGCAATTGCTCCGCGAGCAGCCCGAGAACGAGCGGCAGATCCTTGCGCAGGCATTTCGCGTTAAAGTTCAGCGTGTGCGAACCGGTGCCGAAGTTCAGCGTGGCGCCGGTTTGCTCCAACACCTCGGCGACGGCGAATTTTTCGCGCCGCACGGTGCCCTTGTCGAGCAGGCCGGCGGTGAGATCGGCGATGGCGGAGTTTCCGGGCGGGTTGAACACGTCGCCCGCGGCGATGACTCCGCGGAGGGTGACGACATCCTTGATGGCCGTCTTGAGCGTGAGCACATCGAGGCCCGCGATGGTGCGGCGGCGGACCTTGGGCGCGATCAGGGCGGTGCCGCTCGCGTCACTTGGAGGCGGGACGCCCCCGTCCCGCAGGGCGGGCGAGGCTGAGCGGGACGGGGGCGTACGCGAAGACGGCGTCGCACCCCCATTTTCCAACGCCGGATCGCGGTAATAATGCGGACCGCGCGCGGCGGACCTGGTCAACTGCGCGTCGTCGTCAGGGCGAAGCACCCTCGCGGATTTTCCCGGTGCGTCGGCTTGCGGGACGAACCAGCCGGTTGTGCTTTGGTCCTCCTTGAAATGCGCTTGCGCGACGCGCTGCACCTCGGCCGCGGTGACGGCCGACAGGGCGTCCAGCTGCGTCAAATACAGCGTCCAGTCGCCGACGGCGATGGGCTCGTTGATCTGGCCGGCGATGGCGAACGAGCCGTCGCGGGCGTAGGCGATGCCCGCGAGCAGCTTGTTGACCGCGCGGGAGACCTCGGCGGGCGTGACGCCGGTCTGCTTCACTTTCTCGATCTCGGCCAGCAGCACTTTTTCGACCTGGTCGTGCGTGGTGCCGGGTGCGAGCATGCCGCTCAGGAGGAAGAGCGAAGGATCGCGCACGAAGTCCTTCCCCGCGTTGGCGCCGATGGCGAGGTTGGTGTCGATCAGCGCGCGGTAGAGCCGGCTGGTCTTGCCGTCGCTCAGCACGGCGCCGAGCACCTCGAGGGGCGCATGGTCGGCGTGAGTGGCGGGCGGGACCTTGTAGGCGACGTTGACGACGCCGAGCTCGCCGGGACGCCGGACGGTGACGCGGCGCGGCCCGCTCTGCGCGGGTTCCTCGGTGTAGACCTGCGGGATCGGTTTCGGGGAGCGGGGAATGGCGCCGAAATATTTCCTGATGAGCGTCAGCGCGGCCGTCGACTGGAAATCGCCGATGAGGGTGATCGTCGCGTTGTTCGGCCAGTAAAACGTGTCGTAGAACTCCCGGAGTTTTTCGATTGAGACCTTCTCGATGTCGGAGCGCCAGCCGATGACGGGGTGGTGATACGGGTGGGCGATGAACGCGGTGGCCCCGATTTCCTTGAACAGCGCCGAGGCCGGATCGTTTTCGTCGCGCTCGAATTCATTGCGCACCACGGTCATCTCGGGCTGGCGGTCCTCCTCGCGGAGGAGCAGGCCGCGCAGGCGGTCGGCCTCGAGTTGGAGGGCGAGGTCGAGGTGATTGCTCGGCAGGTTTTCGTAGTAGTTGGTGCGATCGTAGGACGTGGTGGCGTTGTTGATGCCGCCGATGCTGTCCATGAGCGTGTCGAAGCCCTTGCCGATGCCCGGATGGAAATTCGTGCTGCCCTTGAACATGAGATGTTCGAGCAGGTGGGTGGCGCCGGTGGTGCCGGTAACCTCGTTGCGCGAGCCGACGCGGTAGGTGACCATCACGGTGAGCACGGGCGCGGAGTGGTCCTCGAGCAGCAGGACGGCGAGGTCGTTGGCGGGAAGTTTGTATTCCGAGATGCCGCCGGCGGTCTTGACGAAGGCGACGCCATCGACGGCGGGGGCCGCGGCGCGAACCAACGCGGTGCAGGCGAGCGTGAGGAGGGCGAGGAGCGGGGGGCGGAGCAGAGGCAAGTGCATGGGAGTGGGCGTGAAAGCGGGCAACGTGGGTGAAATCGGCGGGGCCGCCAAGGCGTTAGCGACGAATTCCGGAGCATATCCGCCTGCTGCCTTTTTTCGGCTCCTGCCTTTATCCGCGCGCTCTGCGAAATCTGCGGTTCAACTCCGATGCGTTGAGTCCAGGCTGAGTTTGTCAGGAAAATGCGGCAAAAAGATTCCCCAACTTCGGAGTCAGGAGGTTTTCTGACTCAATTTTTCTGACAAAAGACTGGCGGTTTGGGCCCCATCCCCGACCAAGGCACTTCAGTCGTTGCACGCGAAAGCGCGATCGGTGTGCCGCATTTATCAGGCAATAATCCTCCGGGAATTTCGTGACGCGCTACACCCGTTTTCATTCGTGTCGATTCGTGGTTGAACTGAGTTGTTCGGCCAAGGTGGCACAGGCTTGGGGCGGCTGAACCGAAGGCCGGCCATCTGCGGTTTTTATGAATCTGTGGGAGGAGAAAAACAGGAACCGAGACCAATCCCATTCCCTTGCCCTCCTGCCCCAGCGCCCTCCGCTCCGCCGTAAGTGGACTCGCAAGGTTCTCAGCAAAAACGCTCTCGATCTTGTTCAAGCGCCATTCGGATCCCTCACTGATTTTTCAAGCTCTACCGGACCGTAGAGCGCGGTGACTCTGCCGTACGGCAGAACGCGCCCCAATCAATCCACCGAAAACCGGGAAATGCCCACTCCGACGGTTCACGCCCCCGTTTGCACGTTGCCACCGCCCGCCAAGGTGTGTGTGTTGGCCGGCGTTGTCGTGAATTCACCCCACCTCTCTATTTGGGCGTTCCGCGCCCGCTCCGCCATCCCCCTGCTGGGATTCGCCTCGTTCCTGGCGACACCGGCCGTCGTTTCCGGCGCCGCCGCCTCCGCATCCGAACCGGCCTCCTTTAAGTTTGCGACGCAGACCCTGACGGTGCCGGCGGGCTTCACGGTCGAACTCGTCGCGGGCCCGCCGCTGGTGAACCGGCCGATTTCGATCGCGTTCGATGATCAAGGCCGGCTCTACGCCACCGACTCGTCGGGGCTGAGCGAACGCGCCCCCAAACAATTCGAGGAGAAACCCCACCGCGTCGTGCGGCTCGAGGACACCGATGGCGACGGGCGATTCGAACGTTCGACGGTTTTCGCCGAGCACATGATGTTTCCGCAGGGTGCGATGTTTTACGAGGGTTCGCTCTACGTCGGCGCGCCGCCCCATATCTGGAAACTCACCGATACCAACGGCGACGGCGTCTCCGACCAGCGCGTGGCGTGGTATGACGGCAAGACGCTCACGGGTTGCGCGAACGATCTGCACGGGCCCTACCTCGGGCCCGACGGCTGGTTCTATTGGACGAAGGGGGCATTCGCCGAACAGAAGCACACGCTGGGCAACGGCAGGCCGTTCGTCACGCGCGCCGCGCACATCTTCCGCGCGCGGCCGGACGGCACGGGACTCGAACCCGTCCTCACGGGCGGAATGGACAACCCCGTCGGCGTGACGTTCACGGCAACGGGCGAACGCATTCTTTGCGGTACGTTTTTCCAGCTTCCGGCCGCCGGCAAGCGGGACGGGCTGATTCACTCCATTTACGGCGGCGTCTATGGCAAGGAGAACGCCGCCTCTGCCGGACACCCGCGCACGGGCGATCTCATGCCCATCATGACGCACATGGGTGCCGCGGCTCCGTGCGGCTCGACCACCTATCGCTCGAAGGTCTTTGGCGCCGACTTCCAGGAGAATCTCTTGGTCTGCTACTTCAACCTGCGGAAAATTTCCCGCCACCAGCTCGTGACCGACGGTGCGACGTTCAAGACGATCGACAACGATTTCGTCACCTCCGACAGCCAGGATTTCCGACCGACCGATGTGCTGGAGGATGCCGACGGCAGCCTGCTCATCGTCGACACCGGCGGCTGGTACAAGATCTGTTGTCCCACCTCGCAGCTCGCCAAGCCCGACGTACTCGGCGGCATCTACCGCATCCGCAAAACCGGCGCGACCAAGGTCGGCGATCCCCGCGGCGAAAAACTGCCGTGGGCCACGTTGCCGCCCAACGATCTGGCGGCGTTGCTCGCGGACGAACGGCCCGAGGTGGTGCAGAGGGCCATGCACCTGCTGGGGCAACGGGGTGCGGCGGGTGTCACAGCCCTCACCCAACAAGGGCTCAACGCCTCCTCGGTCGCCGCCCGGCGCAATGCCGTCTGGACATTGGCGCGGCTCGACGGCGTGGCGGCGCGGGCGGGGGTGCGTCAGGCGTTGAACGACGCCAACGCGTCCGTCGTCCAGACGGCGCTGCAGGTTGTGAGCCTGTGGCGGGATCAACACCCGAACGACCGGCTGACGGCTCTTCTCTCGGGCAACGACCTCGCGCTCGCCCGTTCGGCCGCCGAAGCGCTCGGCCGCATTGGCACGCCCGGCGCAGTCGAAGCCCTGATCTCGGCAGCCGGCCGGCTCGGCGAAACCAAGTTTACCGTCAGCGGAACGCCGGAGGATCAGGCCGCCCGCGTCAGCGAGCACGCGATCATCTACGCGTTGATCGAGATCGGCCGTCCGGACGAATTGTTCTTCCAGCTTAAATCGTCACCCAACACGCGCGTAGTCCGGGTGGCGTTGATGGCGCTCGATCAGATGGAGGGCGGACGGCTCAGCGCGGAGCATGTCATTCCCTGGTTGAAGTCGACGGTGCCGATGTTGCGACATACCGCCGGCTGGATCGTGAGCCATCGGCCGGAGTGGGGTGGCGCGCTCGCCAGTTTTTTTGCCCAGCGCCTCGCGGAGCCGTCGGCCTCGGCGGACGACCGCACCGCGCTGCAACCGCAGCTCGCCCAACTCGCCGCCGCCAGTGCGATTCAATCCCTGCTGGCCTCCACCCTGGCCGGCAAAGACCCGGCTGCGCGGCTGATCGCCCTGCGCGCGATGGCCGCCTCCGGGTTGAAAGAAACTCCCTCCGCGTGGCTCGATGCGCTTGCGGTCCTTATCCCCAACGGCGATGCGGAGCTGGTCCGCCAAAGCGTCGCCACCGCCCGCCTGCTGCCGCTGCCGAAGGCCGGACACGCCGGGCTGTCGGCCGCGCTCGCCCGCGTGGGGCGCGAGGCCCGCGTGCCAGCCGAGGTGCGGCTGGATGCGCTCGCCCTCGCGACGCCGGCGGCGCTTGCGCCGGTGGAGACACCGCTCTTCGATTTTCTGTGTGCGCACCTCGACGCCCGGCAGCCGATGCTGGTGCGCGGCGCCGCGGCCACCGTTCTGGCCAGGGCACCGCTCAGCCCTCCGCAACAACTGGCCCTCACCGAAAAGGTGCGCACGGTCGGCGCGCTTGAGGTCCCCAAACTATTGCCCGCGTTTGAACGAAATCCCGGCGAAGCGCTCGGGCTGAAGCTCGTCGCGGCGCTGCAGCAGTCCCCGGGTCTGCCCGGCGTGCGCGCCAATGTGCTCAAGCCGCTCTTCGCCCGCTACCCGGCCGCAGTGCAACAATCAGGCGAGGCGGTGCTGAAACTCCTGAACTCCGACCTCGCGCGCGAAAACGCCCGCATCGACACGCTGCTGGCGAGCTCGCGCGATGGCGACATCCGCCGCGGCCAGGCGGTGTTTAATAGCGAGAAAACCGCGTGCGCGTTGTGCCATGTGATCGGTTATCGCGGCGGGCGGCTCGGGCCCGATCTGACCAACATCGGCAAGATTCGCAACGAGCGCGAACTGCTCGAGGCGATCGTGTTTCCCAGCGCGACGTTTGTCCGCGGCTACGATCCCGTCACGATCACGACGAAGAAGGGCGACACCCACAGTGGCATCCTGCGCAAGGACGCCCCCGACGAGGTCGTGCTCGCGACCGGCATCGATACGGAGCAACACATCGCGCGCGCTGACGTGGCCGGACTTGAGCCCGGCGCCGTCTCCCCGATGCCGCCCGGGATGGATGCGGTGCTGAGCGGGCAGGAACTCGCGGATCTTGTCGCGTTTCTGAAATCGCGGCAATGAGCACGGGACGGAGCGCGACTGCGCCGGACCTGGTTTCTTGGTGGGCCGTGCGCGCCGCGCGCGGCGGGTTCGACGGGAGCGGTGAAGGCCGCGCGCGGAGC
>SXSC01000162.1 GCA_005792355.1 Opitutaceae bacterium | reverse complement strand
TTGAGCCGGGGTGATCATGGGGTCTGCGTAAAGGCCCCAAGCACTACCGCTCACGCAGGCCGGCGCCCACGTAAAACCAGATACTTACGTGTCGGGTTCTAGTTGGCGCCGCTGTCGAAGATGAACTGGCGTTCTACAGATGCTATCGGATTGCTAGAGAGGTCGACGGCTCAAGCCGTGTTTCACCCGGCCGGTAGACCGGAAGTCATCGAAATCCGTGTTCCTAAAACGGGGGGCTCAGTTGGGATAAACACCCTACCGCGGTCGGGCTCGCGCCGACACGCTGTCTACAATACGGTGGGTTTTGGCACGCTCCGAAATGGCCCAATCGTCGGCCATCAGCCCGCTCAATACAGCGGCGCGCTGTTTTTCGGTTCGTTGCGCAGCGGCACGTAGCGTGGAGAGTTCGTCGGCACTACAGCGACGGCCCGGGTCGATGCCCGTCACTTCACCGGCACCAGCCGCTTCAGCTCCTCCACCCAGTTGAGCACCACGTGAATTTCCGGGTTGCCGTTCTCGTCGCCACTCCCCGGCGCGATCCGGCCGATGAAATCGCCGTCCGGCGTGAGGTCGAATCCTCTCGGCGCGCTCGGCGCGCTTGAATTGAACCGGCGCGGTAGCTGCGTCGGATTCCCGAAAGCGACCGTCGGCTTTGTCGTCAGGGAAACCACGCCGAATTGCCCGGGGTTCGGGGCGAAGTAAAGCGCGGTGCCGTCGGGCGCCCAGAAGGGGTGGCTCATGAGGAGCGCGCCCGCGGGCGTGGGCACCTCAAAGTAGGCGCCGGTCGCCGGAAACGGCCGAACGTAGATCCTGCGCTCTCCGTCCATCGTGAAAGTTCCGCCACCACTCGCATACGCGACCCAGCGGCCATCGGGCGAAAACTCCGGGCCCATCGTCGCGGCTTCCACCCCGCCGAAGGCTGCCACCGTGCCGCTCGCGCGGGTGTACGTCCGGATCGCCCCGATGGCGGCGCTGTCGGCGGCGACCGGAACGACGCTGAACAGCAGTGTCTCATCCTTGGGCGACCACGACGCAGGCACGTGTGCGGTGTCCTTCTCCGGCTTCGTCAATCGCTCGGCCGGCTCGCTGCCGTCCACGCGCTGCCAAAAGATGGCCCGGTCGCCCTCCCGGTCCGACTGAAAGGCGATGCGCTGGCTGTCGCGCGACCAGACCGGAAACCGGTTTTTCCCGCCAAACGTCAGCCGTCGCAGCGCCGCCCGGCCATCTAGATCGTAGATGGCAAGGTAGTCTTCCTTCGGATCCTGGACCACCACGACGACACGTGTGCCGTCCGGCGACACCCGGGGTGTATTGTAGGGGCCGGGCGGGAGCGCTAGGGCAGTAACCGTGCCGACGCGATCACTCCGGCCCAGAACCCAAGTGCCTGAAGGCGCAAAGAGTGTGCTGTAGCTATAGACCAGTGTGCCATCGTCGGCGACGCCGTAGTGGGCCGCGCCTGGCGGACCGCGCCGGTTCACCCCCTGCACCAGCTGAACCGGCCGTCCGCTGACGACCAGCCGACGAGCATCAAAGACGACGCCCATCAGTGCATTCTCGACGAGGTAAATGAGATGCCCACTCGAGACATAGCGGGCGTCGCTCGCACCCTCCACCAACACGGTTCGCTGGCCCGTCGATATTCGCTGCGCCACCACGCGAGCCTCATCCCGCGCCGTGAAGTCTGCGCCAGACCTCGAAGTGAACAGCACAGTGTCGCGATCGGGCAGGAGTCGTGGGGCAATGAGACGTTCCATGCCCTGAGCGGCGATCACCAGCACGGGATTTCCACCCGACACGGGTAGGCGCAATATCCCCTTGCTGCTGGAGAACAGGATCGTGTCGTCAGTCTCCCAGCTGACTCTACTTGTAAGACCTGTGCGGCCGATGACGACCGGACTGCCGCCACTGATCGCAATCCGATTCAGCTCTTGGTTGTTTCTGCTCTGAAATACGATGGATTGCCCGTCGGGCGAGAAGTGGCTCCCAGACAGCACACCTTCGGTCCCCGGAATCACGCGGGCCTCCAATTCACCCAACTTGCGCAGGTAGATACCTTCGTTCGCCGAGTAAACAAAGGCTTGACCGTCGGACGAGACCGCGATGTTGCCCCTGAACGTCTGGCCATCCGGCACGACGAATTTGAACCGGACCACCGGCGGCGTCGCGGCGCGGTGCCATAAACGCCAGGCCGCCAGACCGGCGACCAGCAGCGTCACCGCCGCCGTCACCGCGACCGGCAGCGCACGCCGCCAACGCGAGCGTTGCGGCACGAAGGTCTCGAATCCGCCCACGAGCGGGAGCCGCACGTCAGTAGAAAGTTCTAGATTTCTGGCCGTCACGTCCGAGCTCAGGGTCGGCGCAGACGGTGGCGCGAGTAGGGGCGCGGCTGGTCCGCGCCCGCGGGCATCCTCAAGCGGACGCGCGGTGGTGGCGGGTTCCGCCGCTGGCCCTCCGAGTAGCTTCTGCACGCGAATCACGAACGCCGTCGACGTTTCCCCGCCGGGCAGGCGCGTCCATTGCACCGCGCGAAACTCGACCGGCACCCGCGCGGAGGCGTCCGGCGTCGCGTCGATCACCACGGGGAGCAAAAACGCCTTATCTTGCGCGATGAGGTGAGACCGGTCGACAGCCAGCTTCCATTCCAACCGGAAATACCCCTCGTCCCGCACCTGCGTATTCGCCGAGATGACCGGCATGAACAGCGCGCACGCGCCGATCTGCCCGCGAATTTTTTGGTCCCACGCATCGCCGCCGACCAACGCATCCTGATCGAGCCACACCTCGACCCCAGCCGCCCGCAGTGCCGCGCAAGTGCGGAGTGCCGCCGCCACGTCTTGCGACGCATAGCTCAGGAAGACGGCTTTGGCGGGATCGGACATTGCGGAGCTGAGTGGGTGGGACCGTACGCCGTCACACTGAAAAATCGCTCCCATCGGTGGCGAGTGCATACTTCCCGGTTGGCAGGCGGTCGTCAGACCCCATTCCCGCCCGTTCCGCAAAGGAACGTCCTGGAAACGCCCCCTCCTGCCGGCTGCTATCGAGCCCTCCTGCTGCCAGATACCCCACCGCTTGACCGCACGCCGGGCTGGGCATAGCCTGAGGGACTCGTGAGGCTCGCGAGCAAGACGCTCACGGCTAAGCAGACACCAACCGAAAGGAGCTAAGCCATGTACTTCACCAAATATGACCCGTTGAAGGAACGATTGCGCGATCGGAAGCTGGATGATCGCGAAGCGCTGCCGTATTTCGCCTTGTTGTCGGTGCTCACCGCAATGGTCGCCTCATTCGCCAACCCCTCTGGGAAGTCGCTCGACATGTGGAGTGCAGTGGAAGCCATCGTGACTGTGCTCATCACCATCGCCGGTGTGATCTACTGCTACAAACAGAACGGTGGCCAAAGCGGGTATGACTTCATCCAGAAGTCAGTCGTTCTCGGCTGGGTGGTCGGGATCCGATTGGTCCTTCTTTTCCTGCTGGTCAGTATGGCCCTTACAGTTCTGCAGAAGTACCTCGCGCTGCCCGAGGAGGGTAAAGTCTGGGTCGATACCGTCGTCGGCTTCCTAGCCAACGGGTTCTACTACGAGCGGCTCGGCCGGCATCTACGGGATACCAACAACCGATCCTTGGCCAAGCCCGCAGAACCCAGTCTCGGTGGCATCTGATTCTGTGTGTCCCAAATAGGAACGTCTGCGGAACGACCCCGTGCGCTGTGCTTCAGCCTGGGTCAGACCTTGCGATGCGGTCGCAGCCACCAGGCCACTTGAGATTTCCCATCTTCAGCTTTTTCAGCCATTCGCCAGCCTGATTCGCCGCCGCTGTTACTTTGCCGGCAGTCATTTCCCGATCGAAGTTATGTCGACGGCGCCACAGGTGCCCAACGCACCCATCCTTCCTCTGACTGCCCCATCGGCAAAACTCCAAAAACCACTCCGGCACGGCTAGTCTTGAATTGCGCGTAAAGATATCCGTCCGACCCTCTAAACAGCTGAACATCCGTAACCCCCGCCAACGCCATGAGGCCTTGTCCACGAGCGAGTGAGGCATTGCGACTCGGCAGGGTGAACCCACCGGTGGTGGAGCCCGTTTCTGTGACAACCAATTTCTGGTACAATGCCTTTGAGCCACCCCAGATCGTCACCTCAATCGTATGCAAATCGCGCTGTAGAATTTGCACTCCGCTGCCACGCTCAGGCAGGTCCTGTCGTGGAACAAAAAGTTCCTGCAATATGGGAGAGCCAACGTCGTTCTTCACCCCTCGATTCTGGCCGCCATTCGCGTAGGTGCCGGAGATGTTGGGGTTAGAGTTTGGCGACGGTTCAACCGCTTTCGCCCAATCGTCCGGTAAGGACTTGTAGCGCGAAGTATTCATGCAGCCGACAAAGCAAGCCGCGATCAAAGCCACCGCTGCCATCCAAATTGAGGTCTTCATGGGGAACTAGATTAGTTTGGCGGGGCGAAAACATGTGCCGTGCCAACCGGCGCCTTACGAGTCAAATGCTAGCGGACCCCACCGGCGACTATGCGAGCGAGAAGGTCAAAACGCCCGTTTCTAAAATCAACCTTTCCGGATCAACAGCTCCGCGCCCGCAGAGGGTGGTTTAGGGGTTGCTGATACTGCAGCGGTCCGATTCCTTCTGTTGGCCGGCGTCCTTGGCGTACCCCTCCCGGAGCCGATCCCCCTGAAAATCCAGTTTCCTTGCAGCAACTCCGCTTCTCATGAACTTCCTGCCCGAAACTACGCGTCACTCACAATCAACCCAGTCCATGTTTCGCCAACGTGCCGGCCTGATTGGCGTTCTCGTTTTTGGGGGACTCACGGTAGCGATGCAGACGTCCTGCCAGCCACTCGCATTTCACGATCCGGTCCACCGCCGAGACCCTGTGCCGCCGGAGTTCGCGGGATTCTCCGACTACAAGACGTTCCACGAACCGCCGGAGCGAGAGCCCGCCAAGCCCCTCTCGTCGGAAGAGGATGACGGGTTCGATCGCGTGCAGGTGATCGAGTTCGATGATGAGGGCGAACTCTGGCAGCAGCCGCGTTGGCTCGATCCCAATAACCCTTCGCTGCCAGTATCGCAATTCGAACGTGCGCTCGGTGTCGTGCGCGCCGCCCGGGCCCGCGATGTGGATCTGAACTTGATTGTCTTCATCCACGGCTGGAAACACGACGCCAACCGCGGTCGAAATGGGGTCAGCCTGTTGCATGTTGCACTTGCCCGCGTTGCTGGCAATCGAGTCCCCGCCGAACTTGCCAATGCAACATGCAACAGGCTGACCCCATTTCTGGCCTAGTGGCGCGACCAATAACTTTCGTGACGTGTAGCTGCGAGCGCCAGCGAGTGGACCACCGGCGCGCTCCACTCGCTGGCGCTCGCCGCTACTTGTCACGCTACTTTGCGGTCGGCACACTAGGATGACACGGAACGCTGCGCCGAGGGCGCAGACCAGCTCGAACTGACCACGGTGAGATCGATGCAAAACGCATCCTCTCATGAATCCAAAAAATCCGACCATCATCCACCTCAGGGTTTCGACCGCTGAGCAGGAAACTGATTCGCAGGAGCACCAGGTATTGGAGTACTGCCGCGTCCGGGGGTGGTTATCGCCCCAGATCTTCCGGGATGCCGCGTCGGGCGCGACATCGACACGCCCGGGGCTTGACGACATGCTGGCTCAGACCGGGCCGGCGGTGTCCATCAGGTCGTGATCTACAAGCTCGACCGCCTTGGTCGCAGTCTGACTCACCTGGCAATCATCGTCGGGGAACTGCAAATGCGGAACGTTGCCCTGATCTGCACGAGCCTGGGGATCGATACTTCGAAGCAGAATCCAGTCGGGCAGCTACAACTCGGGGTGCTCCTGGCCGTCGCCGAGTTTGAGCGGGCGTTGATCAAGGAAAGGACGCTGGCCGGTTTGGAAGTCGCGCGCGGGCGTGGAAAGAGGTTGGGACGGCCGCCGCTGGATGCGAAGATCGTGCGGCTAATCCAAGAAACTGCAGCTCGATTGGGACACCGTGTGCGCGCTGTTGCCCGGGAGATTCATGCGCCGCCCAGTACTGTCTGGAAAGTGCTGGCGAAATGTGGCTGTGGAGCGAGTGCTCCCGCAACCTGAACGGCACGCGTCGATCGGTGGCAGGAACCCTGTTCACAACACCGTACGTTTTAGGAACGGTCTGCCGTTTCTCGGGCCGATTCGTCCGCTTGCAGGGTAAGGCGCGTCACCCAAGACGTTGATCCACGGACCGCACAACAACCGGTGGGATTGTGAACGCGCCAGATTGGCCCAACCGGGGATATCGGTTTAGAGATTGCTGGAACTAAAGGCGTGCGAATCCGTTTTCACCCGGCACCCTTACCTAAAATCCCTCCCGGATCCGATCCTCATGAAGATCCAGTTTCCTGCCAGCAGCCGGTGTCGGCTGGTTGGAATGCGAACAAACCGGGTTCTGGAATTCGGCAATCGGCATTTGGCAATCGGCAATTCTCACAGCGGCTTCGCCGATTTCAGGATTTCCTCAAACCGCGGGTCGCCCTTGAGCCGCGACCAGAGCGGGCTGATGCGAGTCTCCTGG
The DNA here is from genome assembly GCA_005792355.1 of Opitutaceae bacterium. Taxonomy (GTDB): domain Bacteria; phylum Verrucomicrobiota; class Verrucomicrobiia; order Opitutales; family Opitutaceae; genus ER46. The sequence goes on along the minus strand of SXSC01000162.1, from coordinate 24,458 downwards.
GGGCCGCGGCGGCTCGCGCCGGCAAAACATTCCCGCAGAATATTGAGCGCATCGGCATCGCGCCCCAGCACGAGATGCACCTCGGCATACTCTTCCCGCAGGGCGACCGCACCGGACTGATCCTGTGCCACGATCTGCTCCCACGCGGCACTCGCATCGCGCAGGGCGTCGTCCGCCCGGCCAGCCAGGGCATGGGCCCGCGCCATGGCCATCCGGACGTATGGCTCCTGCCGGAGCGACCATTTCCCGTTCCGCAAAGCCGTGATCGCTTCGTCCGCCCTGGCGCGCGCGGTGGCGCGGTCGTTGCGGAGGTGGGCCACGTTCGCTTGGGCTAGTGCGACCGGTTCATTGATAACGTCGAAGGTCGTCAAATACTCCAGTCGCGGATCGCCCAACACCTGTTCGGCTGCGGCGTAGTCCTGCGCCAGCATGGCCAGCGCGAAATGGGCACGTAGTTTCCCCACGGTCTCCTCGGGCAAGCGCGCCGCGCGCTCGCGCCCGAGAAAAGCCGCCGCATCGCCATCCAGTTCGAACTGCGCGCGCGAGGCTGCGTTTTGGAATCGAATCGAATCGGGAAAGAATCGCCGGAACCGCGCCGCGGAGTCCCGCACCGCGGCATAGCGACGCATCACGCGCAGGTTGTTGACCAGTGATTCACCCGCAGCGTGATCGCGGGGGTTGAGGGCGACGGATTGCTCGCCATGGGCGAGCGCCTCCGCAAACCGACCCAGCCGCCGCTCCGTGAGCGCGATCCAGCTGAGCACTTCGGCGTCGTTGGGCCGGCTGGCATCGACCGCACGAAACTCCGCCAGGGCACGCCCAAAATCGAGCAGGCCGCGATAATAGTAGATGCCCTGCGCCATCCGCGCATCGGGCAGTCCCGGCGCGAGCCGAATGGCGGCATCCACCGCCGCCTTGGTCTTCGCCAGCCGCTCCGGCGTGGGATCCCTCGAGCCGAACCAATACAAAATGCTATGCACCCGGGCGAGTTTGACATAGGCGTGGGCAAAGTTCGGATCGAGCGTGACCGCGCGCTCGAGCATGATGATCGCCTGCTCGCTGGTTTCCCGTGGCGGATTCGTTGGGGCCGATTCCAGCAACGAGCGCGCCCGCAAATACAAATCGTAGGCCTCCTGGTTCTGCGTCGGCTTTTGCGCGATTTGCTCGCGCTCGCCCGGGGTGAGGCTGGCTTTGAGCGCCCCGGCGATTTCCTGCGCGATGGCCGACTGGATCGCGAAGACATCCGTGAGCTCGCGCTCGAACGTGTCGCCCCACAACTGCCGCGCCGACCGCGCCTCGATCAGTTGCACGGCGATCCGGACGCGGCTCCCCGCCCGGCGCACCGTGGCTTCGACAACCGTGCCCACCTCCAACTCGGCGGCGATTTGGCGGTAGTTGCGTTTCTTCGCATCCGCGTAGGCGAGCACCGAGGCGCGGCCGATCACGCGCAACGCCGAAACCTTGCCCACCGCCGTGAGGACCTCCTGATGCATGCCATCGGCAAAGTAGGCGCTGTCGGGCTCGGCGCTGAGATTTTCAAACGGGAGGACGGCGATGGATTTCGCGTCGGTCGCGGACGCTGGCGCGGGAGCAGTCGTGGCTGAGGCGTCCCGCCTCAGCTCCGGGGCTTGCGCTGGTGCGGGACGCCGCAGCCACAAAAACGCCGCCACAGCGATGGCGCCGGCGATGGCGATTCCCCAGGCGGCCGCCGGGACGCGGCGGGCGGCCGGTTGAGGTAGCGCAGGCGTCCCGCCTGCCATCGGCACCGGAGCAGGCGAGGACGCTTGCGCTACTTTCACCGCCCCGCGCGGCGCTTCGAGCAGGCGCTTCACCTGCTCGACGAATTGCGGGGTGGGCACGCCGTTCGCGAGGCGTGTCCACTGCACCTTCATGAACTCCTCCGGCACCAGCGCCGCCGACTCCGACGTGCCGTCAATCACGACGGGGACGAGAAACGCCCGGCCCGCCGCCATGTCGTGCGTGCGCTCGGCGGCGAGTTTCCACTCCCGGCGGAAATAGCCCTCGGTGCGCGTCTGCGTCTGCGCGGAAATAACCGGCACGAACAGCGCGCAGGTGCGGATTTGTGTGCGGATTTTCTGGTCCCACGTGTCGCCCCCGCGCAGTTCGCCCTGATCGAACCACGCATCGAGGCCAAAGGCGCGCAGCGCCTCCGCGATGCGGCGGGCGGCGTCGCTGTCCTCGCGGGCATAGCTGAGAAAGACGGCGGTGGCGGCGGGTTCGGGCACAGGCAGGAAGTGGAGCTTGATCACTGCCAACGCTCCCGGGGACTGACGAGGAATTTTTCGGGCGGTGCGTCAGGAAGTGGAGCAGCGGGCCGGCGGCACGGGCTCGATCCAATTCTCGAACTGCGGCGCCTCGGCAGCGGTGATCTCATGCACGCCCATCAGGCCCTGCGCGACGGCGGCGGCGAGCAGCCGCTGCAACGAGTAGTCTGCCCGTGCGAGTGCGGATCCGATCCCCCTGAAAATCCAATTTTCTTCCAGCAACTTGGATGCTGGGACCGGGTGTCATTTCCCCCCTTCGTCCAGAATTACGATACTTGCGAAATCGCGCTGTTGACCAAATGAGGTTCATCTTTCGAGGGCACCTCGTGCGCCGTGCTCCCGGATGAGTCGGCAGTAAAGATTGATGCGGCGCATTGTATCGATGGAGTACGCCGGTGTCGTGGCGATACGGGGGTCTCCCACGACGATGGCCAGGGTCCGCGCCCGCGACAGCGCCACGTTCATCCGATTGCGGTCGAGGATAAACTCGATGCCGCGCGAACCGTACTCCCCAAACGAGGAGCACATCGATACGATCACCACCTCGGCTTCCTGCCCTTGGAACCTGTCCACCGACCCAACGCGGGCGCCAGCCGGCAACGCCTCCCGCAGTCGTCGCACCTGCATGTTGTAGGGCGCGACGAACAAAATGTCGTTGATCGCGAGCTTCCCGTTGGGCTTCCCGTCTGGCCCGATCTTGGGCCGACCGACGAGCTCGTTGGTGATCGCCAGCACCCGGTCGACTTCCTCTGCGCTGGCCTGGGTGTTGCCTTCGTGTTCCAACGCCGAGAAGACGATGCCCGCATCGGTCGTGATAAGCTCTCCGGACTTCGAGAGCACGATTCGCCGGTTCTCGTTCCCGGCAATGGCTTGAAGCCGCCCGTCGTACACGAGATCGGAAACGAAGCGACAAATGTCCGGATGCAGCCGCCGGGTTTCACCCAGAAAAAGCCCGAGCGTAGTCGGAACGGTGGCGTGGCCATCGAGGTAGTATTCCAGCACCGAGAGTCCACTTTCTCCCGGGTGCGTCCCCTGCACCGGTTGCTCCAACTGCATCTGGTCGCCGATGAGGACGAGATTCTCCGTCGCTGCGGCCATCGCCGCCACATTGGCGAGCGACACCTGGCCCGCCTCGTCGATGAAGAGGTGGTTCAATTCCGCCGTCCATTCCTCTCGGGAGAAGAGCCACGCCGTCCCTGCCACCAGGCCGCCCGCGTACCGACCATGCGCCTCGGCGCTCTTGCTCACCACAATCCCCGGGCACTGGCGGAGCAGTTCCTCAGAGGGGTTGTTCGTGACGTAGAGCGGGGCGAAATTTCCGTCCGACTGCGCGTAACATTCCCGGAGGAGGTTCTCGATGGCCTTGTGACTATTGGAGGTCACGCCGACGTTTCTCCCCTTGGCCAGCAAAGCGAGAATCGCGCGGGCGGCGGTGTAGGTTTTGCCGGTTCCGGGCGGTCCTTGAATGCACAGAGCGGACCTTTGCATCGATTGGACGCAGCGAATCGCGGCATCCACGACGTTTTCACCCTTCCGCCTCAAGCTCTGGTCCTTTCCTCCCAGTTGCGGTGGTTCGCGCATCAGCAACCGGCGAAATGCCACGGGCAGTTCGCCCTCCTGAGCCCAGGCCGTCGCCAGGCGCTCGACTGATGCTGCGAGGACTGCCGGCGAGACAAACTCATCCGGGATGAATGAAGTCACCGGCGGAAGTGCCCCTTGAAACTGTTCGTCGACTACCTTGCGGCTCAATTTCACCCCGATGGCTCCGACCTCCGGATCCATCGACACGACTTCCATGGTAGCCACCAGGTTGGGGAGGGCTCGGATGCGATCTCCAACGGTGATCTTCGTGTCCTGATCCGGGTTGAAATGATAGGAGAACACCAGTGAGCGCTTCTCTTCCACGGGACCACCGGCGGCCCGACGGGCGCCACCGATGCAGGCGATATCCTCCTCCAATACCGCAGGGTCCTGCTCGGCCCGGTCGAACATGCGCCACCAGACCGGTTTCGATTCGCGCCGGTGAAACTCGAGGAGGTGCAGCATCGTTTCGTGGAGGATTTGCCGCTTCGGGTCTTTTTCTCGGCGCAGGTTCTTTTCCATTGCACCGACCAACGCCGCGCGTTCCGCCGCCCGTGCCGCCTGCTCGGGATCGGGTTCGGCGGCGGGTTTCGCCTCGGCAGGTGGAAGGTAGGCAATCCCGGACTTTTTCTGCTCGGACTGGAGCCAGTCATACAGCTGACAGGTCGAGTCACAATCGTTCCGGTTGTAATCCCTGATCTTTTCCAGGATCGGAGCCTTGCGCCAGTCGCGGTCCTGGCCGCTTTCGACCCAGTTGGCGTAGTAGACGATCGATTCTCCGGCGGCCTTGACGTCCCCGCTGCGCTGACCGCGGTAGAGGTGTTCGACGTACTTGATCGAATAACTCGGTTCACCGATGCGCAGGCCCTGCTGCGTGATCTTGTAGAGGTCGACGAAGGCGCCGTTGCGCAGCAACTCATCCAACTCATCCTCCCGCGTGCCGTGGCGTCCCATGAGCCGTCGGAGCGCGCTCACTTCGTACTGGGCGTAATGATAAATGTGCAGCGAGGGATTTTTTCGCCAACGCGCGTGCGCCCAATCGATGAAGCCCTCAAAGGCCTTCTTTTCCTCCGTCGCATCATGTGCCCACCAGTCGATGAATAGGAGTTTCTTTTTCTCCCGATAGGTGACGCCGAAAAGATACTCGAGCCCGCCTTCCACCAATGGGAATCCCTCCATGTCGAAAAACAAATCGTTCGGATTGGGCGGCGGCAGGAGCGCGAGTCCCTGTCGCGGATGGTCTGGATCGGCCGGAATCACGCGGTACAGGGGTGGCACCAGAGTGCCGGCGGGGGCTTTCTTGCGCAGGGCGTTCGTCGCCACCTGCAACCGGGCCTGTTCCACCAGCCGGTCGGCGATTGCCTGGGTGAGCCCCGCGAGGCGGATGGGTTTCGCCTTGGCCAGTTGGGCGACGGTCATGATGCCGGCGGCGTTCAATTTTTTGACCTGTCCCTTACTGATTCGCGCGACCTGGGAGACGTGATCCATTTCCACGAGTTTGCGCTCCGCGTGCGACTGCCACCGGCCGTGGTTGGCGCGCGCCTCTGGCACGGGCGGGCTGTCGGCATCAAATCCGGCCATCTGCGTCAGAAAGGCGTCCTTCAACTGGAGGTAGTAATGGAAAAAATCTTCCGTCGCATACGAGGGAATTTCGTTGTTCCCCAAAACCACGCGCAGCGTCCGGGGTCGAACGCCCTGGGCGTGCTCCAGCATTTCGGCGTAGCAGCAGAGCTGCACCAGGTAGTACGGCTTGGTCTTCCGCGCGAGTTTGGTGTCCCAGACTTCGTAGACCGCCCGTCCTTCATGCTGGCTGTCCGTCCGCATAAGAAAATCGGCGTGTCCGCGAAATGGCGCGAGCGAGAGGCAGGCTTGGTAAATCACCTCGCGCCCGGCGGCCATGGCGACGCGGGTGTCCGCCTCCGGGTCCGGCGTGCGCCGGGCGATTTCGACGAAATCGCGCCCTTCGGCCTTTAACCGGGTGACGAACTTGTGCTCATGCTGGTTGCCCGTTTCCTGCACCAGTTTCTGCTCTTCCGTGTCCGCGTCCGGCGTCAATTTGCCGGGGTTTTCCAGATGGTAGCGGTCCATCCAGGTTGCAAACGGCGACTCCATGAAGCGGATCAAATCCGATGGGGAGTAAACGAGATTGCCGGTGACTTTGTCGCGATACATGGGGCCAAAGTTAGCACGCCTCCTCGGACATCCGTGGTCCGTGGGGGCAGTGCTGAGAGCGTTTTCGAGCAGCACCCGCGACACCGTGACTGCGACTGGCAAGTTCGCACGGCGACGACTGACGAGGTCGGTAGGAAACGCCAGAGTTCGGAGGCATCGTAACGACAGATTCGCTACCGGGCCTGCTCATGGCAACCAGCGAACCGTCCCTCAGACGCCCGCCCACGCTTCGCATGCCGTCAGTAGCTTTTTTTTCTCCGTTTTAAGGCAATAGCCTGACCCTCAGACCGCCGATGTCCGACCCCTCGTGATACGATGCCGCCGTTCAATCGCCGCAACCTGCAACAGGAGAAAAAACCATGGGACTCGAAACGATTGCCAGCAGCAAGGCGAGGTGGCTCCGGCGCCACTGCAACGAGGACGATGACGATGCCGACTTCGTCTATTTCGTCAGCCCCGGGGACCGTCGCCGCGACGGGATGAAACTCGGCGTTTACGGCGTGGGCAAAGGCGGTCGGGTTTTCGACGGCTGGGACGGGCCGTACTCGGTCTACAACGAATGGCGCCGCGAACTCAGTCTCCTCGCGCTGGGCGTGGAACCGGAGGAGGTCTGGAACCATCCAAGCCGCTTTCGGGGAAAGCCGTTTGTCGAGTTGATCGACTTTCCAGACAGCGGGAACTGCTGCATCGGCCCGAAAACGTCAGCCGAGCTATACCATGATTTCGTGGCGTTCGCGGCCCAAGCGAAAAAACACTTTGTCGCGCGGAGCCCTACGATCACACCGCTCGTGCGTGGCGTCGGCAATCGAAGAAACCTCAAAACACACTGGCGCCGGCAGGTTGGCCTCGTGTTCGCAACCCGCCTCGCCCGGGAAACTGGAGGGACTGTGCCAGCTGGGTCGCCTGAAGATCGCCGTTGGATGCTGGAGGCATACCGCAGATTTCGCGGAGCGTTTCGCACCGCCAGCGACGACGGGTTGATGTTTTATTGGTGAGCATGCCGAACCCGTCGACTCCCAACCGCAGACTTCGCCTTGCACTGGATACTCGATCGCATCGTTACCTTTGATGCTGCTCCCACCGGGACCCCGTCTGCTTTCCAGCGTTGGCTCAGGGAACCGCGAACTTGCATCCGGACTGACGACAAGATTCGCTCCATCGTTTGGCAACCGATCTTGAATGCCACTTCGGCTATTACGTGGTGCGCTTTGCCCTCAGTAATTGTGACCTTATAATCCCAAGTAACACGGAGTAACTGGAACATGAGAATAATCAAACTCAGCAAATTCGACGATTCTTTCAAGACTCCAGCGGATGTAGCAAAATTCTTTCAGGAGGATTTGTACAAACGTGATCCCTGCGGGGATTTCGGCGTTACGCCGGCCAAGCAGAACATGCGGGACATCCAAAAAGGCACGCTGCTGATTTTCAGTTACCAGACGACCTGCATGTATATCGGCCGCGCTGCAGAACCGATGGTCTATTGGGACCCGAAGGATAAGTCTTTTGACTCGAATTGGCCGGCATCTGTCGTGATTGACATGCCGACCCTCAGGGTCGTTGACGTGAAGCTCCACGATTTTGAGCGCGCGTTGAAGAAAGCGACTGGCTACAATAAGAGTATAGTCGCGTACCGCGGGTGGGCGCATATCCCTGACAAACACGAGGCGTTTGCTCTGAAGTTCTTTGGCGGGCCATTGAAGAAGCAGTCCGCGCTCGATGATCTGACTCCGCCTGAGGGCAACCAGGCGCCCAGCAGAGTTGAATCTACTCACTCAACCTACCAACGGGACCCCGAGGTCCGGGACTTCGTCATCAACCGCGCAAGAGGACGCTGTGAGTACTGCGGGAAGCAGGGATTCTTGCTCCCCAGCGGACAACGGTTTTTGGAAACCCACCACATCATCGCGTTAGCCAAAGATGGTACTGACACACCGCAGAACGTTATCGCACTCTGCCCGGATCACCATCGAGAGGCACACTATGGTGCCTCAGGTGCCGAAATGGAGTCCAAGATGATCAAAATTGTCTGCAGGAAGGCAAAACGGCATAGCTAACAAGTAACCGTTGCAGAAGCCGATCAGAGCGGGCGGGCGAGTCCCCTCGTGACGTTCAACCCAACGCCAACGCATTCCCCACGCCGCGGTAACGGTCCGGGTGGCAGGTGAGGATGACGACCTGCAGCCGGGTCGCGACGGCCGCGAGGGTCTCCAGGACTCGTTGCTGCCGCACGGGGTCCGTGTTCACGAGGACGTCATCGAGGATCAGGACTTGCGGCTCCGTGACCGCGAGTTCCTGGGCGACTGCAATCCGCAGGCAAAGGAGCAACTGCTCCCGGGCACCTTGGGAAAGCAGGGCGAAGGCATGGGCCTCCTCGCGACTCCGGCCCACGCCGGCGATGCGAAGCGATTCATCAAGGAACACCCGCCGGTTCGGCGTGGCGGTGAGTTCGGCGAATGCCGCGCTCAACCGCTGTTCCAAAGGGGCAAGGACGGCCTTCGTCGCGGCTTGCTTGCGGTATTCGATCAGGTCGTGAGCGATCCGGGCCGCCCATGCCAAGGTTTGAGCCGCCTGGTGCCGCTGTTGGACTTCAGCCTGCCGCTCGATAAGTTCGGTCTCACGAGAGTAGAGGCCTTGCCCGCCCAGTGTTTCGAGGGAGCCTTTCGCTTCCGACTGTTCGGTGCGTTTGGTCCTCAATTCGTTTGTGACCTGTTGCAGAGACGCCGCCGCCCGCTTGTTCCGGTCCGGCAATTTCTCAAAGTCCGGAGGCAGCTTCGCCCGCGTCCCATTTAGGCGGGATTCGGTTTCGTAAAACGCAGTTTGCGCCTGCGATTTTGCGCCGTCGATTCCCGCGGGGTGGCGATTCCGCAGGTCTGCGATCTGGGTCTCCAGCGTGCGTTGGCGGGTTTGGCGTTGGGCTGACTCCTGCAGCGTTTCTTGGTGAACTTCGCCGGCCTCTCGCTCCCGTTCGCGCAGATGGGAGAGTTCCTTGTCAAAGGACTTCAGCGCGGCCTCGGCCGCTTTCACATCGGCCGCCTCCCGTGCCTCGGCGGCCTCGAGTTCCGTGACGGAAAGAGCCTGTTCCTCCGCGCCGACCTGAAGGGTCTGCTCCAACACCGCCACACGACCGTTCGCCACCGTCAGGGCGTCGTTCAATTCCGCGGGTGTTTCGTGATCTCCCAACCGGTCCGTCAAGGTTTCGTCGGCGGCCTTGATCTGGGTGTCGAGGTCCTTGCGTGATGCGACGACGTCCCGGGCCGCGTCGACCGAAGCGACCTGAGCATCAAGCAACGCCTCACGCAGCGACTCCTCCTGGGCGGTGAGATCCTTCGTCAGTTCCTGGGCTTCCTTGGATCCGGAACGGACGACCACGCGTCCCCAGCCCTTCAGCTTGAGGTCGAGCGATTGGGGGCGATGGAGGATTTTCGTCTCACCCTTGGGCAGCGACTCCCGCTGGGGAGCGCCGGATTCGGAAAGCTCAATGGTGGCGCTCGCGTCGGGCGTGAGTTCGACGGTGAGGCCGAGGGCCTGTAATTGCGCTTTCGCATCCCGGACCGTTTCGGCGAGCTCCTCCAGCTTCCTGAGTTTGGCCGGGGTGATAGTGGGCAGCTTTGCCTTCTTCTCTTGCAAGGCAGCGAGGAGCCCCGCGGCTTTCTGCACTTTGCCGTAGAGTTTGCCCAGCGCTTCAGCCTCGGATCGGGTCTGCCGCAGTTTCAGGAGCGATTGCGTGCGCTGGCGCTTCTCGCGCTGTTTCGCGATCTGGGCTTCCAGTTCCGGTCGCTTGATTTGCCGTTCGTCAACTTGGCGACGAAGGCCCGAGACGGCCTCCTCGGTATCCTTGGCGGCCTTCTCCGCCTTGGCCGTGGCATCCTGGGCGCTCTTGAGTTCCACGTCTCGTTCCGCGAGGGCGGTCACATCGTTCATGACCCCCTGCAGTCGTTCCTTCGCGGTGGTGAATTCTCCTTCGCGCGCCTCCAGTTCGCCCCGCAGCCGCTCCACGGCCTGGGCGAGTTGGGAAAGCTCCCCGGCTTGGCGGGTGAGATCGATCTCCTCTTTTTCAAGTCTGCCCACCTCGGCGGTGGCGTCGTTGTACCGCTTGTGCTTCGCCTCCAGGTCGTCGCGGGTCTGCCGCAGAGCCGTCAGTTCGGTTTGGATGGCGGCCAGTTCGTCCTCCGCCTGCCGGAGGGGACCGCCGGCCTTCGCCTGCCCCGTGGAGGTGATCGCGGCATCGGCAGTTTCGCCGAGCTGATCCCGCAATTGCTCGATTACCGGGTCGATCTCCACCCGCGCCAGACGATGCCGGATTTGCTGGCCGACGTCGTTGTCGTCGAGTTTGGGCCACTCCACCGGCTCCCCTTGGCGGGCCCACAGGAATCCCAAAAAGCCCCAGTGGCTGGCATTGGTGGCGCCACGACCGGGGAACGTGGAATTGAGGAGCGACTGGACGCGCTGGTCGGCGGCGTCGGCCTCGGCCATCAGCTGCCAACTGCCATCCCGCCATTGTTTGAGCAGGCTGCGCGGCGACTGGAGAAAACTCTTTTCGATGCGGAAGCGACCCGCGGCGGTTTCAAATTCGACAGCTACCCGCGGCGCAAGTTCGGTGCCGACGGGCTGCAGGCCCTTCAACTCCTCGCCCTTGGTGGTGTGCTTGTCGAAGAGGGCGCGCGCCGCGGCAATCATGGCGGTCGACTTGCCGGTTTCGTTGGGCGCACCGAGAACATTCAGACCGGGGGTAAAGGGTCCGAGGTTCACGGTGTCCCGGAACGGGCCGACATGGGTGAGTTCGATGCGATGCAGGATCATGGTGCCACCTCCTGCATGGTCTGGAGCAGCACCTGTCGTGCGCGGGTGAGGTGCTCGGCGCTGAGCGCGGTCAATTCAATCTTCGACTGGGCCAAAAGCCGCTGGGCCTCGATCAGAGTGAGGGTGGCGTCGGTCGGTGGACGCGGTGGACCGCCCGCGCCGGTGGCAAACACTTCGATTTGATCGAGGTCAGCCAACACCTGCGCCAAAATCGGGTGGCGGGATTGCAGGTCCACCAGTTCCGCGGCGGAGAGAGCTATACTCGACCGGTCGAAGAGCTGCCCGACGAGAAACGGACTCAACTTCCCCTCCAACCAAGTTCGGACCTCGGCAAGTTGCGCGGGCGCGGTCGTGCCGGTGAGTTCCACGCGCAGTACTGTTCGCATGGCATTTGCGGCCAGCGACGACAACGCGTGGATAAGCGACGTACGCGACGCGTCGGCCGACAGGAAATCGAAGGTCAGCCGCTTCCAGTCGAGCGTCGCAACCTGGAGGGCCTCCACGCGCGGGGCGACGCCGGGAGCGTCAATTTCGACGAAAGCGACCCGACCTGAGCGGTCTTGGTCGAATTGGTCAGGCTCCGGCGTCCCCGGCATCACGAGACGCCCGCCATCGGTGTCAGGCAGCCAGTTGTGCCAGTGGCCCACGGCCAGATAGTCGAGGCCCGCCCTACTGGCGGCATTGAGCGCAATCGGGAAATCGTTGGGCTGGTGCTTCCCTTCAATCGCTAGCGCTCCGTGCGTGATGCCGACCTTGATGGCACCGGCCGGAACGGACGCCGCGAGGTCGACCAGCTTCAGACTCGGATCGACGGTAGAAAGCTTTTGCTGGAGGGGAGAGGCAAGGAGCCAGACGCCGCCAAGATCGATGGACTCGACTCGGGTCAGAACGTGGATGTGCGCCGGGGCCTTGGCAAAGGAACGTCGCTGCCAAACGGAGTCCGGGCCGGTGAAGGGATCGTGGTTTCCCGGAAGGAGGTAGATCGGGAGGGTGTGGTAATCAGAGAACATCCCTACCACCTGGCTGACGAGCGCCTCATCGACCTGGTTGTCCTCGAACAAGTCCCCTGCCACGAGGAACGCATCGACCGATTTCTGCCGGGCAAGGTCGAGGGTTCGCCGCAAGGTGGTGAGCCGGGCCTCGCGCAGCGCGGAACCTTTGGCGCCAAATTGAGAAAACCGTGCGCCCAACTGCCAGTCGGCGGAGTGGATGAAACGGAACATGATATCAGCGGAATCGTTTTACGTCTTCGGGATGCCTCTCATGCCAATGTCGGCAGGCCTTGTGCACCTTTCCCAAACTCAGCAGTGCGCACTCAATCTCCTTGGTAGAACCAATCACAGGAATCACCTTGGAATCCACGAATGCGGTCTTCGGCCCAGTGCGCGTCAGGATGTTGCGGGTGTCGATCACAGCGGAGTAGTCCTTTCTTCTCGCTTCCAGCATTTCGATCACCCGTACGAATGAACGATCGGCTGACATCGCCTCGACGGGAAGAACTCTTACGGTAGTGGAGGTCAAAAGGATCCAGGTGTCAGCACATGGTGACAGGACCGCGGCCTCGTATTCTGCGACATTGACCCGGGCATTGGCGCACGCGGCGTCGCAAATCTGCGTGCCGAGCCAACAGGCGGGATTGATGTCATTCTCGAAGAAGGTCTCGATGATTTGGTTTATGGTCCAGTTGGTGTCGGAGTGTTTCATAAGTGCATCGCTGACTTTCGGCCGTCAGTCAGCTGACAGATTTTGTATCGCAGGTTTCATTTCACGTGAGAGTAGCAACACCGGTAGGACATCCGCAGTCCGTGGGCTTCACCTCCGGTAGAGTTTTCTTACGCCCTCCGCGGCGTCGCGTACGCGTGCGATGAGTTCCTCCGGAGCGACGACCTCGACGTGGGCGCCCCAGCCCAGCACCCAGCGCTCCACCTCGTCGAGGTTGTCGACCCGTAGGGTCAGTTCGAGGCTGCCGTCCTTGCACTCTTTCTCGACCTGCGATCGATGCCAGACCCGCTCCCTCACGCGGTCGGCCACTTGCGGCGAGAAACGTACCACCACGCGGTGGTCGCCCTTGCCCACAAAAGCGCCAAACGACTTGGCGAAATGCGCCTCGGGATCGAAGTCGGCCGGTCGCTCGAACTTCCGTTCCATCACCTGGACATCCCGCATCCGGGCCACCGCAAAATGTCTCAGGTCGTTCCGTCCGGTGTCGTGTGCCACCAGGTACCAGAAATTGTCCCGGTTGGTGAGATGGTACGGCCGCACCCGACGGGTTTCGACCGCCTTCGCACCGGGTTTGACGTAGTCGAACTCGACCTCGCGTGAGTCCTGCAAGGCATGGGCCAGCCGGTCGAACACCTTCAGGTCGGTCTTGCCGAGCCCGGTGTGGTGAAACGACACGCTGTTCATGTGCTCCGGCGCAAAGGTCACCTTGGTGTGCAACGCTGCGGCCAGTTTCTCGAAAGCGTGGGCGAGTTGCCCGTGGTACGGGGTGCCCTCGTATTCCTTGAGCGCCTTCTCTGCCACCAACAGCGCGAGCAGTTCACCTTCGCTCACCTGCACCGTCGGAAACGATCTTACGGGATACGCATAGCGGTAAGCGTAGATCTTTTCGTCGTACTCCACCGGCAGCCCCAGCCGGTCGCGCATGAAGGCGATGTCGCGCATCACCGTCTTCGTCGAAACTTCAAGGAGTTCCGCCAGCTTCGTGCAGTTGGTCAGCCGACCGTCCTGCAGTTCTTCGTGGATGCGCAGCATCCGCGCCATCGGTGGACGGGAAAACTGAACCGGCGGTGACGATTGTCGCGCCATAGGACAGCGGTTGTCTGAGGTCTCGTGCGAAGAGACAACGACCAAACGCATCTTCACGTTCGCGAGCTTCGACTTGCCGCGCTATTCTCCCAGAAGAAACCGGCCCGCGGTAGCGACCGTTTGCCGGAGCCGTTCGCGCTTAGCCGAGCTGCCGGGGAAAAACTCCGCCGCCCGCGTGGGACCGTCTTTCTCCGGCGCGGTGAAATCGTTCTTCAAGGCGGTAATCGCCGACGCGTAGCCGGTGTTGCCGGTCTCCGCCTCGCGGCGAAAGCCCTGCACTGCGGCCTCTGCCCCGTCGAGATAGGCGGTGACGGCGAGCAGGACGTCGTAAGCATCCTTGGGCAGCCGTCGTCCCGTAGGTCCGCCAAACGCGTTGAGCTTCAAGACGAGCAACGGGCCGATGTCGGCGACCGGGATGTGGCACCGTTGCGCCGCACCGTAGAGGTCGCGCCCCTCGATCGCGACCTTGCGCCGGCAGGCCAGCGCGCGGTTGATCCCCGGAATGACGCTCGCCACCACATCGTCCACCCAGCGGGAGCCCGTCGTCGCCGACGGTGCTTCCGTGAGGAAATCGATGTAGAGATTCAGCGTCCCGCAGGGGCGGACGAGGCGGCGGTTTTCCGTCTTGAAACCGAGTCCGCTCAGATCGGATTGGATCGTGCCATACTGGCCGCCGGTGGCGCCGAGAGTGATGCCGAAATCCGCGTCCATCGTCACCGCGCCCGGCAAACCTGCCACGCTGCGTCGTGTGAGGTAGTGGACGGCGAGCCCGCCCACGAGAACCAGGTCGTCTTGGTAACGCTCCAGGGTGCGCCACACGGTCAGGAGCGCCGCCTCGGCTGCCGGCAGGCTTTCCGCCGGGTAGGCGTCGAATGTGTCGAATTTGCTCATGCCCAGCCTCCGGCGAAGTCCGGCGCCCGCCGCAGCTCCCCGGCCTGTTCGTCGGCGCGCAGACCCGCCCGCGCCAGATCGAGGATGATCTGCACGTCGGACACCAACTGAAAACCCTGCACGCTCTGCACGGGGTTCCACACGCCTTCGTCTTTGGGCAAAACCAGCCGCAGGCCACCGCCGTTCGGCACCCGCCGTGCGAGCAATTTTTCCCGCAGCAGAGCGTCGGCCGGAAAACGTCTCACATAGGCCGTCACCACCACCGGGGTCGTATAGGGATGACGCAGCCAGCCGGCCACCCACTGAGTGAAGACCGGCGGCTCCTCCCGCAGCAGGTCGCGCAATTTCCCCGCCAAGTCCACGGCGTCGGGGCTGAGCACCGAGTATTCCTGCGTGCGCGTCCGCTTGTGCCAGTCGTCCGCCTTCACCCAGGCATCGAGCACCGCCGCCGGCTTGGTCACGAGCAGGCCGCCAGTCGCCTCCGCCGCCCACTCGCGCGCGAGCAATTGCTGGCGTACGGCGCTCACCCAACCGAAGCTCACCCCGGCCACGGCGGCCAACTCCGCCACTTTCCACGCGCGCAACGGCCCTTGCAGCAGCACGCGCAGCACGCGCGCGGCGCGAGGGGCGAACAGCGAGCGCGCGGCCCGTTTTTCGTGCCGGGGATTGGCGGCTACCCGTGTCTCGACGAACACCTGGTCAAAGCTCAGGCGCGCGTTGCCCGCGAGGTCCGCGTAGCCGACGCCCGCCTCCGCGCACAGGTTGGCCGACTCTTCCGAAAGGTAGGGCGCGAGCAGCACACCGTAGCCGGGCGTGCCCGCCGGCAGGTTTCGCAACGACTGCGCCAGCTGCAGCAGGCCATGCCGCACCTCGCGCGGCTGGCCGAGGCGCTTTTCCTCCACAATCCACGTCCACGAGCGCCCGCCCGCCGTCACTTTCGCCAGCCGGTCGGCCCGGTCCCGGGCGCCGGGCGCCACGGGCACATCCTTGCGGAGCGAGGTCAGATTCAGGAAGGGCACCCGGGCCACCAACCCGCGCAAACACGCCTCAAACTGCGGTTCGAGGTCGCGCTCGTTCAGTGTTTCAGTAGTTTTCATCGCGCGGTGAACATGGCAAATTGAGTGAAATTGAGCAAACCTTTTGTTTCAGTGTTTCGCTCGTTTTCAGCGAAGGGTGAAATTGCCGATTGGAGTGAAACCAACGGTTCAGTCCGCCGCCGGCACCGGCACCCAGTCACCGCGCAAGTCGCCGAAGTAATGCACGCGGCGGATGGCAAGGCACAGACCCGCGCCGACCTTGAACTTCTACCGGGCAGGCCGAATCGGTTCGCCGCGCGCCCCTGAGTGTCCCGCCGACACCTTCGCCTCTGGGCTGAGGCCCACGCCGCCCCCTTTGACGAGGCCTCCTTTCACGCCCGATGGGAGGCGCAAGACCGGGGAACTGGCCGTGATCGATCCCTACATCTCGCTCGGACGGCGCGGTACATGGGCTGCCCTCAAACTGGCGGAGGTCGGCATCTCCTGTCCTGCCGACGATCCGCTCCCCTCTCGTTCCGCCTGACCGTTCTCCCCCGACCCGAGATACCCATTCTCCCCGAAGGTCTGGTCGTCCCGTGGTCCGTGGTCTCGTCGTCCGAGGCGAAGCCTCCTGGGACCACCGATGTCCGACCCCGCGTGATAGGATGCCGCAGTTGGATCACATCATCGTTCATCCGCCATCAACCCTCGTTTTGATCATGAGCCTCATCTACCTCACCGACCATGGCGCACTGCGCGCCCGCCAGCGCTGCGGCTGGCCGGAGGCCGCACTGCATCGAATGCTGGACCGCATCGTCGCCTTCGGCGCGTCACCGGCGAAGTGCCCACCGGCCGTGGCTCAGTGGCTGGAGGAGTTGAGCGGGATGCATCCGCACCGCGAGTTTCGCGTCTACGGCAATCATGTCTTCGTCTTTCAACCGGAGACCGAGACGGGCTGGCACCTGATCACCGTACTGCACCTGCCCCGCGAGTTGCTCCGTGCCTGGCACCGCCAACTTCACCGTTGGTTGGGAGGCGCGAAATAGGCCGCCGGCCCGAGCCCGAGCTGAACCGGATGCTGCCAGTCTGAAACACACCTGCCGAAAGCCCGCCTGTCGGGCACATCTCCCCTCATGCCTCTTTTCCTCTCCAAACCCGGTACTGCTCCAAATGTTCTGACGAAGGACAAGGAGCGAATCGTCAGCTACACGATCACCCCGGATGGCGCAAAGCAACTCCGGGCAGCCGGCATCCGTAGCGGTGCCAAGGTGCCATCGCGGATCTTGGCGGCGTTGATTCGTTCGGGTAACGCCCACTCTCCGCGGCTCGCCGAGTCGCCGGGGCAGGTGCGTTTCGATTTCAAGGGAGATGACTCGGCTGACTTTCTGCCCCGCTGCGAGATGACCGGTGCGGCAAGCGACGTGCACCTCGTGGTCTACGGCGAAGGCTCCGGCACCGTCGCCAAGCTGCTGGGACCTGAGCCGCGGTTCGTCCTCCAAAAGGTAACCCGGCTCAGCGTGCCGGTGACTGTCCTCAGCCTCGCCACCGTCAGCCAATTGGAGACCGCGCAAAAGCTGCCGCTCAAAACCGCCGCCGCCGCCACCCTTCGCGATTGGTTTCGCCAGGATTTTGAGAGCGCCTGGGAGAAACTGCAGAAACAGAATGTCCGCAAGCAGGAGGTGCTGCCGCTGGGACCGGACGGAGGCGAGTTGCCGCTTGGTGATGTGACGGACGAGTGACTCCGGTGGACCGGTTCGTCGTGTGCTTCCATTTGTGCGGCATTCCGTCCGGCTCAGCGCGCCGGAGCGCGATGGCACCCCAGCGACTCACGCGAACTACACCTCGGGCTTCCGCTTGCATTCGCTTCCTCTTCAGCGTGCCGATTGGATTACGGCATGTTTCTCCGTCATAGCCCCGGTATCCTGCTTGCGCTATCGCGAGAAGCGGCGATGCTTTCTTCTGTTCTTTAATTAGTACACGACATCAAGAGTGACTCGCCTGTCAAAAGGAGGGTCTGCCAACCGGGCTTGGAGAAGCCACGGTGGAAAGTGCGGGGCAAGCTGCCCTTCACGATGTGGGCTGGGCGAACGCCCCGGCCAACCAACCTCTCCCCTGGTGCTGTGTGCGATTATCGCTCCGCATCATGTCTACCAATACGCTAGCTCTCCGCATCAATCCGCGGAATCTGAATCATCACCTGTATATCAACAACGGAACGTGGTGGCTCCATTTCCACGTCCATCGCCCGGATTACACGAAGGCCCGCATTCGTGAGTCGCTCGGCACCAGCTGCCTCGCGACGGCCCGCGAACTGCGCGACCTCGCGCTCGCTCACCTCGCACTGCATGCCCGCCTCGGCGAACCCGTTCGCTCGATGCAGGAAGGGAGGGCAGCCTGATGAGCGCACGCTCCCACGTTTTCACCTCGGAGTCCGTCTCCGAGGGCAACCCCGACAAGGTCGCCGACGGCATCTCCGACGCCCTGCTCGACGCCTGGCTGGCGCAGGACTCGCACTCCCGCGTCGCGGTCGAGACCCTGGTCAAGGACGACAACGTAATTGTTGCCGGCGAAGTCACCAGCGCGGCCGCAGTTGATGTCGGGGCCGTCGTCCGCCGAGTCGTCCGCGACATCGGTTACAACGATCCTTCCCGCCGCTTTCACGCCGACGGCGTGAAGATCACGAACCTCATCGGCGAGCAGGCCCCGGACATCGCCCGCGGTGTCGGCCGCGGCCTTGACCAGGGCGCCGGCGACCAGGGGCTTGTGTTTGGTTTCGCCTGCCGCGAGACGCCGGAACTGCTGCCCCTTCCCATCGCGCTCGCGCACGCCCTCACCCGCCGGCTCGCCCACGAGCGCAAAGTGAACCAAGTGCCGTGGCTTCGGCCCGACGCGAAGTCCCAGGTGACCGTCCGCTTCGAGGGAACGCGGCCCGTCGAGGTCACCGATGTCGTTGTGTCGACGCAGCACGCGACGGGATTCGACCAGGAGGAACTGCGCGCGTGGGTGCGCGGCAGGCTCCTGCCGGCGGCGCTCGGCCCATGGCATCACGAACGCATCCGGACGTTCATCAATCCGACCGGCGCCTTCGATGTCGGCGGACCCGAAGGCGACTGCGGCCTCACCGGCCGGAAAATCATCGTGGACACCTACGGCGGCTACGCCCGCCACGGTGGCGGCGCCTTTTCGGGCAAGGACCCCTCCAAGGTCGACCGCAGTGCCGCCTATTTCGCGCGCTGGGTAGCGCGCCAAATCGTGCTCAGCGGCCTGGCCGCAACTGCCGAGGTCCAGGTCGCCTATGCCATCGGCATCGCTAAACCGGTGTCATTCCTGGTCGACACTCGCGGCACGGGAGACGACGCGCGCGCCGTCAAGTTCGCAGAGAATTTCGATGGTCGCCCTGGCGCCATCATTGAGCAGTTCGGGCTCCTGCGTCCGATTTACTCCACCACCACGAACTACGGGCATTTCGGTAAACCCGCACTCCCGTGGGAGCTGCCGTGAGGCGTGTCAACCCCAGCACGAATCCAACACTCCATGAAGAACAAGGCACCAGCCAAGGCGCCGCCGGTAGCAACTCCACTCATCCTAAAGGCTTCGGTGTCGTTGCTCACCAAGCCTCTGGGGCTCCTCGGTTGGGACCAACTCGAGCCCGTCCTGCTGGCGGCACTAGCGACGAGCGAGCCGTTGCTGCTGATCGGGAGGCACGGTACGGCGAAGAGTTTTCTCCTCGAGCGGCTGGCCCAGGCGCTCGGGCTCTCCTACCGTTTCTACAACGCATCGCTAGTAAACTACGACGACCTAGTCGGGATCCCGGTGCCTAATGCGCAGCAGACTTCGCTCCACTACATCAGCACGCCCACGGCAATCTGGGACGCCGAGGTGGTTTTTATCGACGAACTGAACCGCACGCGGCCGGATTTGCAGAACAAGCTGTTCTCGATCATCCACGAAAAGAGAGTCCAAGGCGTTCGTTTGGAAAAGCTCCGCTACCGCTGGGCGGCGATGAATCCGCCGCCGACGGACGACCAGGAGCCCGGGGATATCTATCTCGGAGCCGAGCCGCTGGACCCCGCGCTGGCGGACCGGTTTGGCTTTCTCATCGCGGTGCCGGACTGGTGCGACCTCAGCGACTCGGAGAAGAATGGGCTGCTGGTCGACCAGTTTCGCGGGCGGCATGAATTCCCGGTCAACGTCCGGGCGCTGGTGGCACGAACCACCGCAACGTTCGAGTTGCTCTGCGCCAAACCGCCGGACATCGCCGGATATTTCGTGGCGTTGGAATCCCAGCTGCGCGGGAGCGGCACGCGGCTCTCCAGTCGTCGGCTCGCCATGCTCTTCCGGACCACCCTCGGTATTCATGCGGCGCGGATGACGCTCGACCTTGAAGCGAAGGAGGCAACGCGCCCGCCCGACTGGGAGACGACGTTGTTCATGGCCATTGCGCACGGCCACCCCGGGCTCGCCGCTGGCCCCATCGACCGCGCCACGCTGCTGGCACTTCACCGGCAGGCGTGGGCCATCGCCGGCCTGATGGAGGGCGACCCGTGGAAGGAACTGCTCAATATCGCAGACCCGTTGGAGCGCGTCGCCGTTGCGAGCCGCGCCGGTTTCCCGCTTTCCGAAGCCGACCTCTCGAGCCTCGTGATGGAGGCCGTAGCTTCGCAACCGGGCGACGAGCTCCGTGCGGCCGTGTCACTGGTGCTGTACCTGGCGCTGCGATCCGGCAAAACCATCGCGGCCACGGCGGCGGAGACACTGGCGTCGCAACTTTGCCGTGTGCTGCGACCGGCGGTTTCCACCCACGAAGTCTACGGCCAAAAGCTCACCTGCTGCCGCGAGGTTGCCAATCTTTGCAGCGCCCTCACGGACTCACCCTGCGACCGCTACACCCGCAACCTGCTGCAGGCGTTTCTCCCTGACGGCTATGCCAACATCACGCCGGTCCTCCTGCGAAACACTTTCGTGCAGCTATGGGCGCGATTCGGCCTCGATGGCAGCGACCTCAAGGCGGCGGCCTGACGATGAACATGCTCCACAACATGAGCGCTCCGCCCCGCACCAAGGTGAAGTTGCAGGGGCGCATGATCTCGCCGCGGGTCGTGGCATATTCGCTAACCTTCGCACTGCTCTTTCGCGATCACCCCAAGGGGGACGGCTTCGTCATGAACATCCTCGACGGCGCTTTGTCGTGGAAAAATACCGTGCGGGAAAGATGGGGGCAACCCGAGCACCTGTTCGCGCAGATCGGCCAGCCCGTTTTTCCGGAACGTCTCTGCGACTTCCTCATCGGCTGGAAGCCCTCGATTGAACACTTTGGCATCACATTCGACCTGTTGGGCACCGACGATCCGGAGGTCCAACATCGCGGGCCCAAGCCCGATTTCTGCCGCGATCCGCGCCGCTGCGCCGGCGTGCTCTCCCGTTGCGTCAGCACTCTCTACCTCTCCCGGCGAGCCCCCGACTACTCTTGGGATACGCTTCTCGCCAATCCGGTGGCATTCGACGAACCGCTTTCTTTCCCGCAATGAACCTCCTCGCCCATCGTCCCCGCACCGCGGAAGCCGCCGCGATTCGCGACCGAATCTTCAACGTCCTGCCAGCCGCGTCCTACCAGATGGAAAAGCTCTTCGGCCTCCTGAACATCAAATTCAGCGACCGGACGGAGACGGCCTGCGTTGAATGCCGGGCGACCCCGCGGCTTCTGCTCAACCGGCAGTTTGTCGAGGAACACTGCCGCGAGGACGGCGACCTTTTCCTCCTGATCCTGCACGAACTGCACCACGTCATCCTCGGGCACACCCGGCTGTTTCCGCGGGTGACCCCGCTCGACAACATCGTCTTCGATGCGGTGATCAATTCGATGTTGGCGCGCACGGTGGGCCGCACGGTCGGAGTGGGACTCTTCACGCGATTCTATTCCTACGGCAAATTCCCCGAGCGGTTGCTGCGTCCGCCACCGGGCTGGCCGGGTTCGTTCGAGGCCGCGCTCAACGGCCTGCCGGAACGCGAAGCACGCGCGGTACAGCTCCTCTACGGTCCCGAGGGCGGCGCCATCACTTACTACGACATCTACGAACTCCTCCGGCAGTCCTTGGGCAAGGACGAGGACGGCATCCCAGACCTCGTGCTCCTCGGGAACCACGGCGAAGTCCCATGCGAGAACCCGCTCCTGACCCAAGTGGTGCGCCGAATCGTCGAGGGGTGGCCGCCTCCGCCATTTCGCATCTCAGGTCGCGACGAAGGAAAGGAAGGGGCCGATTACTTTCTGAGCGAGGCGGAGCAACCCGGGGCCGCCTTTAAGCGGGCCTTCGCTCAGGTGCTGCGGCGCTGCGGCGTGAACTGTGGGCGCAGCCCGGCGGTTCATCGACGCCAATTGGGCGCCCAAGAGCAAACGATTGAGACGGTGATTCCAGATGCGCGCGACCGCCGAGTGAGTGCGCTGCGAACGTTTTACGGCCATAGTCCGCTGGTCTATCGCTCATCATTGAACGAGATCCGGCCGAGTCTGCTCCGCGTGCCCGTCGTGCACCTGTATCTTGATGTCAGTGGGTCGATGTCGGCCTGCCTGCATCACTTGACCGCCGTCTGCCGTGAACCCTTTCGTCGGGGAGAACTGGCTATCTTCGCCTTCTCCACCGT
Source organism: Opitutaceae bacterium (assembly GCA_005792355.1). Lineage (GTDB taxonomy): Bacteria > Verrucomicrobiota > Verrucomicrobiia > Opitutales > Opitutaceae > ER46. The sequence goes on along the minus strand of SXSC01000162.1, from coordinate 2,263 downwards.
GGTCAGCGACCTGAAGGGCACGGACCTAGCAAAGGCGGCGATCCAAAACACCGGCGGCACCGACATCAATGCCGTGCTGGGGCATTTTGCGCGCATTCCAAAAAACAAACGTCCGCGGGTCATCATGATCGCGACGGACGGCTATGTCGGCCCGGCGAGGGACGACCAGCGCAGCGCACTCGGCCGCACGCGGGTCGTGGCGGCTCTCACGCACCCCGGCCACGCCGACGACCTCAAAACCTGGGTAAACCAAATCATCCAACTGCCGCTGCCATGAACGACCACGCCGAATACGTTTCACCGGGACATCCCGACCGCCTGGCTGACGCCATCGCCGAGGGTATTGTCACCGACGCGCTCCAGCAAAAGCCCGACGCCCTCGTCGGAGTTGAGGTCGCGGTCCACCGGAGCTGTGTCTTTGTCGACGGACGGATCGCGGCGGGAACCGGTCGCGTTGACGTCGAGCGAATTGTCCGAGACGTCTACACCCATGCCGGCTATGGCGGTTTGTGGCCTCCAGAGCCCGGGCAACTGAAGATCACGACAGACCTCTGCGAGGAGGAGCTGCCGGCGCAGGAATCCGATATCCGTCCCTTTTCAGATGACCAAAACATCGTTATCGGCTACGCCTGCGGTGACCAGCGGACGAATTATCTGCCGCTCGCCCACTGGGTCGCCGGCGAATTGGGACGCCGGCTTTTCGCGCTTCTGCGCGGTGACCGCGCGCTCGCGGCCACGTTTGGCCCCGACTTCAAAATCCTCGCTTCGCTGGAAGTGGCCAAGCGGCCGAGCTCCGCGAAGTGGCGACACCTGATTCTCAGCGTCCAGCACCGGCCGGGATTATCGAGCGAGGAACAGCATCGACTCCTTCTACCGATCATCCGAGAGATTCTGGCGGACCTGGAAGCGAGTGGATTGCCCGGCATTTCATCCACTTTTGCACCCGGGAAACTGGTTCTCAATGGCGCGGGCGACTTTGCGACCGGCGGACCCGAAGGCGATAACGGGCTTTCGGGCAAGAAGCTGGTGATCGATCACTACGGGCCGTTGGTGCCCATCGGCGGCGGCGCGCTCTCCGGCAAGGACCCGCACAAGGTTGACAAATGCGGGGCACTACGGGCGCGCCAGCTGGCCAAACAACTTGTTCGCGCCGGAGTGGACGAGGCCCGCGTGACGCTCGGCTGGGCGCCGGGGGGCGACGTTCCGTTTCTGGTGGAGGCCGTCACCACGCAAGGCGGTGTAAACCTCATCGTGCCCCGTGCAGAACTACCGCCGAAGGAGTGGTTCTCCATTGGTCGCATCGTCCGCGACCTCGAACTTCAACACCGCGATTGGGCGAGCGACGTGCTGGCGGGATATTTCTGCGCGCCGTCCGCTACATGGGAGCGGTGAGTCAGTGGTCGCGCGATCATCTCACAAGCAGGCGATCCCTTGGCACCGACCACACTTGCTTCGACGTAAACGTACTTGGCTGCCCCCGGCGACGCGCTGCCACGCCGACCATAAGAATCGGGCGCGTTCCAGGATTAAGATATCACGATCCGAAACCTTGCTGACCCCGTTGGGCCGCCTCCGAACACGGTGTCTTACGTGCCCGGCAAAGCTGTGGCTGGCCGGAATCCGCACTACATCGCATGCTGGACCGCATCGTCGCCTTCGGCGCATCACCGGCGAAATGTCCGCCGGCCATGGAGCATGGTTGGAGGAACTGGCCGGAGTGCACCCGCAGCGTGAGTTTCGCGTCTACGGCAATCACGTCTTCGGATTTCAACCGGAGCCTGGCACAGGCTGGCAGTTCATCACGGTGCTGCGCGTACCGCGGGAGTTGCTGCGTTCCTGGCACCGCCTCTGCGGGGGCACCGCCACCTTCGTCGGTGGCTCGCAGGGGTGAAATAGGCTGCGCGGCCCCAGACCACGCCGCACAAGATTCTGTCGTGGACGTAGCCAAGCGATTCATTGATTGCACGAGACTCCACCACGAGCTGTGGTGGCGGTTGCGACCATGGCTCAATCTCGTTCTTCCCCCGGCTCCACCAACTCGTCCGCGAACCCCGGCTTCAAAGCAATGGTCAGGCTAACCGCCCACAAACTCCGCAACAACATGGCCGCGGCGGAATACTTCCTGACAATGCTCGCCAGCGCCGAGGGCAGAACGGCGGCCAGTTCTACACCCCGTCCTGCGTCGTGCGCTGCCTCGTCGAGATGCTCGCCCCTACAAAGGCCGCATCTACGACCCCGCCTGCGGCTCCGGCGGCAGGTTCGT
>SXSC01000161.1 GCA_005792355.1 Opitutaceae bacterium | reverse complement strand
GTCTCGGTGACTGAGCGCACCCGGGAGATCGGCATCCGGCTCGCCATCGGTGCGCACGGCCGTGATGTGCTGACCCAATTCCTCATCGAGGCCGTGCTCCTCAGCACACTCGGCGGCGTCATGGGTGTGCTGCTTGGCGTCGGCGCATCCCAGCTGGTCGCCCACTACATGGGCTGGCCCATTCTCGTTTCCACCCTCTCGGTCGTCGTTGCCGTGGGCTTCAGCGCCACCGTCGGCGTATTTTTCGGCTTCTATCCGGCCCGCAAAGCCGCCCAGTTGGACCCGATCGACGCGCTGCGCTACGAGTGAGTTGAACCCTACCCACGTCGGGTCTCGCCGATGGAGGCGGGGTGCCCCCACCCCGCGAAGCAGGCGCGGCCGAGCCGGTTGAACACACAAGCTCGCTCCCACGCGTTCCGGATGCCAGCGTTCGGCATGCGCCTGCTCGTCACCTCGGCCTTCGCCGCCGTCTCTCTCTTTGCCGCGGAGCCCTCCTCCAAGTCCCACTTTGACCACCGGGCCGAGGCGCGCGCCGCCACCCAGCGCCAAGACTACCCCGCCGCGCTCGCCGCCACGACCGCGGCACTAAAACTTCTGCCCGATTCGCCGCGCTACCTCTACAACGTCGCCGCACTCTCGGCCCTCACGAAAGACACGGCCGGCAGCATCCTCTACCTCCGCCGCCTCGCCGCCCTCGGCGTCGCAATGCCGGTCGAACGCGACCCCGCCTTCGCTTCGGTCCAAGGCACCCCGCCGTTTCTGCAGGTCCTGCAACAGTTCGCCGCGAATCGCGCCCCCCAGGGCGAGGCTGACACGATTGCGGAACTCCCCGGGCGCACCGGAATTATCGAGGGCATCGCGTTTCACTCCCGCACCGGCGACCTGCTCCTGAGCGATGTGCATCATCGCTGCATCTGGCGGCGCGACCGCACCGGCCAGATTTCCCGCTTCACCGCCGACGACGAGGAATTGCTCGGCATGTTCGGGATCGCAATCGACGAGGGCAGAAACGCGCTCTGGGTCGCGATGAGCGCCGTCCCGGAAATGGCCGGCTTCACCCCTGATCTGAAGGGCACCGCCGCCCTGGCCGAATTCAATCTCGCCACCAGCGAACTCCGGCGCGTGATTCCCCTGCCGGGCGACGGTCGCGACCATGGGCTCGGCGATCTCGTCGTCGGTCCGGATGGCACCATCTATGCCACCGATTCGAAGGCCCCGGTGATCTGGAAATTCTCCACCGACGCGGAGGACTTCGAGAAGGTCGTGGACTCCCAGGTGTTTGCTTCGCTGCAGGGCCTCGTCTTCTGGAAGGGCGAGCTGATCGTCGCCGACTACTCCAACGGGCTCTTTGCAGTCGAGGTCAGTTCCGGTCGCATCCGCGCGTTTGCTCCACCGCCCAACACCACGCTGCTCGGCCTCGATGGCCTCGTCGCCACTCCCGCCGGTCTCGTCGCCACGCAGAACGGCGTCGAGCCGCAAAGAGTCGTCCGCATCACTTTCACTCCCGAAATGGAATCGGTGACCGGGGTCACCGTCCTCGCCGCCGCGCTGCCGCACCTCACCGACCTCAGCCTCATCGCCATCGCCAACGGGCGGGCGACCTTTATCGCGGGATCCGGATGGGAGGGTTTCGACCCCGAAAAATCGAAACAGCCGGCCGCACACCCCGTCCGCATCATTCAGGTGGACCTGCCCTGAGGTGCAGCGCGAGTTGATCGGAAGTGTCGCGAGCCCTGCGGAACGGCGGTTGCCCAACCGCCGAACAGCGACCGTTGCTCGCGGGCGCTTGGGCAAGCGTCCCTCCATCGACCCGCCCGTTGCGCCGCACCGTCAACCCACAGCCGTCCCCGAAACCCCGGCTCCATTTTCCCACTCGACACCCGCGCTCCGCCCTCCCCACTCGTAGAAACATGCCCGTGCCGCCCATCGTAGAATTCCGCGAAGTCGCCAAGCGCTTCGGCGACGGGCCGGTGGTGCTCGATGCGATCTCGTTTGCGGCCCGGCCCGGCGACTTCATTTCACTCATCGGACCCAGCGGTTGCGGCAAGTCCACCCTCCTGCGCCTCCTCGCCGGACTCAGCCCGATCTCCGCGGGCAAACTCATCGTGGATGGTCGCACCCCCGACGATGCCGCCGCCGACCTCGCCTTCGTGTTCCAAGAACCCACGCTCCTTCCCTGGCTTAGTGTCGCGCACAACGTCGAGGTCCCGCAGCAACTGCGCGGCGTCGCGCCGGCCGAACGTACCGCCACCCGCCGGCGCGTGCTCGATCTCGTGCGCCTCGGTGAAAAATCCTCCGCCTACCCGCGGCAATTGTCCGGCGGTCAGAAGATGCGCGTATCGATCGCCCGCGCCCTCGCGCTCTCGCCCAAGATCCTGCTGCTCGACGACCCGTTCGGCGCCCTCGATGAAATGACCCGCGAACATCTCAACGAGGAACTGCTCGCCATTCGCGGCCAGGCCGCGTGGACGGCGTTTTTCGTCACGCACTCGGTCGCCGAGGCGGTGTTTCTCTCCAACCGCATTCTTGTGATGTCCTCCGCCCCCGGCCGCGTGCACACCGAGATCGCCGTCCCCCTGCCCTACCCGCGCACCGAAGAAACCCGGCTCTCCCGCGACTATCACGACCTGGTCTCAGGCGTCTCCCGCGTCCTCCGCTCCGTCGAAAAATCGGCCCCCGCGCCCGGCATCGCCACCGACAAATCCCTGTGACCCGCGCGCTGCTCAGATTCCTCCTCCCCGCCGGCACCGGTGCCCTCGTGATCGCCGTGTGGTATGGAGTGCACTTTTACCTCGCGGAGGAAATGCGCTTCCTCCTGCCGGCGCCGGGCGCCGTGTGGCAAGCCTTCCTCGAACACCACGAAGTCCTCGCTCGGGCGGCTTGGAACACCACCCAGGGCGCCCTCCTCGGCTTTGCCCTCGCCGTCGCCGCCAGCGTCGTGCTCGCAACGTTGCTTTCGTTGTCACCGCTCGTTCGCCAAAGCCTCTACCCGTACTTGATGGCGCTCCAAATGACACCTCTGCCGGTGCTCGCACCGATTTGTGTCATCTGGGTCGGCGCCGGACTGAAGAGCGTCACCCTGCTCACCTTCGTCATCGCATTTTTCCCAATCGTCGTGAACACGACGCAGGGCCTGATTTCCACCGACCGCCATCTGGTGGAACTTTTCGCGCTCTACCGCGCCCGGCGCTGGCAACAGATTCTGCTGCTGCGCGTTCCCGCCGCGCTGCCCTATTTTTTTACGGGCCTGCGCATCGCGGCCACCATCGCCCCGATCGGCGCGGTCGTCGCCGACATGAACGCCGGTTCCTCGGCCGGGGATGGCGGCGGCATCGGTTTCCAGGCCGTCATCTATGCCAGCCAGGCGAAGTACCCCGCGCTCTTTGCCACCGCCGCCTCCACCTGCGTGCTCGGTTTTATCATGAATGCCGCCGTCATCGGGCTCGCCTGGCTCGCCCTCCACCACTGGCATGATTCGTACGAGCGTAGCGACCGTTGACCTGCCCAGCGGCGCGCCACGACCCGCGTCTCCCGATGGTCGGCACGCCATTGGCACTGCTCTCGTTCGATTTCGGAGGGCTGCGTCAGGGACCCTGAGCTTGTCGAATGGGCTTTGTCGCGGCCGAGTCGGAATCCAAACGCCACGGCGCCGACGAAGCGGCGCCCTCCGAAATTCCGCCCGACACCCGGCAACCCTCGAGGCGATCGCGGCCGCTCCGCCACAGTCCTTCCTCGCACTTTGCCATTCATGAGTTCCTCATTTTTCAAAATCTTCCCCCATGAACCCACTGCGTTTTCTTTGTCTCGGTCTCGCCGCCACCAACGCGATCGCGGCGACCGCCGAAAAATCACCCGCCAAAATCACCGTGCAGCTCGACTGGATGGCCGAGCCCGAGCACGGCGGATTCTACCAGGCCGAGGCGCGCGGTTACTTCCGGGACGAGGGCCTCGACGTCACGCTCATCCCCGGCGGTCCCGGCACCCATGTCATGCCCAGCGTCGCCACGGGCAAGGCCGACATCGGCCAGGCCGACGACATCGGGACTCTCCTGCAACAGGCGGAGGGGATGCCCTTCGTGCAGTTTGCCGCCGTCTTCCAGGACGATCCGTCCGGCATCCTCGTCCACGCCGACAGCTCGGTGCGCAAATTCGAAGACCTCCAGGGCAAGACCATCATTGCCCGCCCCGGCTGGCCCTTTCTTGAATTCCTCAAGAAGAAATATGGCCTCACGGTAAACGTCGTCGCGCAAAATTTTTCCAGCGCCGCGTTTCTCAGCAACAAGGAGGCGCTGCAACAGGGCTACTACATCGCCGAGCCCTACCACATCACCAAGGCCGGCGGAAAGATGCCGCGCTTCCTCGCGACTTGGGATGCCGGTTTCCGCGGCTACGCCGTGCTCATCACCAGCCGGAAATTCGCGCGGGAACATCCGGCCGAACTCCGTGCTTTCACCCGCGCCTACCTACGCGGCTGGCGCGACTACCTCGAGGGCGATCCGAAACCGGCACACGAGGCCATGAAAAAAGCCAACGCCAACAACACTGACGAGTTCATGCGATTTTCCCGTCAGGCGATCATCGATGGCCGGCTCGTCACCGGTCGCGAGGCCGACGGCGGCCCGGCCAAAATTGGCCGCCTCGACCCGACGCGTTTCACAACTCAGATCGCCCTGCTGGAGGATCTCGGCATTCTGAAAAAAGGGAAGATTACGGTGACCTCGGCGATGACCACGGATTTCCTGCCGAAGTAGGGCGCCAACCGTGGATCGCCCCGCCAACCCTTCCGCGGCTGAAATCGCCGCCCATCACACTGCGGCCGGCGGCGCCCCGCCCCTGCCGTCGCCCCCTCCTGACCCCGGCCGCAACCGCTTCGCGTTCGCTTCGTGGCTGTTCCTGCGTCTCCTCGCATCGATCCACCTGATCGCGTTTGTTTCCTTTTGGACGCAGCTCGACGCCCTCGTCGGTCCGCGCGGCCTGCTCCCGGCCACGCGTTATTTCGCCGCGGTCCGCGAACAGCTCGGCGGTTCCGCCTTCGCCCAGTTGCCTTCGCTCTGCTGGTGGTTCGGCACTGAAAAATTTCCTCACGTGCTGTGTGCCGCCGGGGTCGCGCTTGCGCTCCTGCTCTTCGCGGGCGTCGCCCCCGTGTTCTGCCTTGGCTTGCTCTGGGTCGCGTATCTCTCGCTGTCGTGCGCCGGCCAGATTTTTTTCAACTTCCAATGGGATGCGCTCCTGCTCGAAACCACCGTCCTTGCTCTCCTGCTCGCCCCGTGGAAAATGCTGCCGCTCTGGCGTCCGCACGAGCCACCGCGCTTCGCCCGCCTGATCCTCTGGTGGCTGCTCTTCCGGCTGATGTTCCTCGCCGGAGTCGTGAAGCTCGCCAGCGGGGATCCGACGTGGCGCAACCTGAGCGCCCTCACGTTTCACTACGAAACCCAGCCCCTGCCCACCCTGCTCGGCTGGTTCGCCCACCAACTCCCGACCTGGTGGCACCGGGCGTCCTGCGCCGGCATGTTCGTGATCGAGCTCGTCGTGCCGTTTTTTCTCTTCGCCCCGCGGGCCCTGCGACACAACGCCAGCCTCATCCTCGCCGGCCTGATGGTCGCGATCGCCCTCACCGGCAACTACACCTTCTTCAATCTCCTCGCCATCGCCCTCTGCCTCCTCTGCCTCGACGACGCCTGGTGGCGCGCCGTGCGCGGCTGTGCTTCCCCCAAAACATGTAACGTATTACGTTACATTGTATCCAGGTTTCGGTTTCGTGCGTTATTTCCGGACGCGAAGCGTGGCGTCCCGCCCGACGGCCAGCGGGCACCGCGCTGGCCCGCCGTCAGCGTGGCGTCACTCGCCGCGCTGGCGTTTGTTTACACTCTCGTCCAGGCGCTTCCGTCGGTCATGCCACGGGTTGCCCTGCCCCCGGTCTTCCGAGCCATGGCCGACGCGGTCGCCCCATTCCGCTCCCTCAACAACTACGGCCTTTTCGCCGTGATGACCAACCCGCGGCCCGAACTCATTTTCGAGGGCAGCGACGACGGCCGCGCGTGGCACGCGTACGAGTTTCCCGACAAACCCGGCGATCTGCTGCGCCGCCCGACCTGGGTCGCGCCCCATCAACCGCGGCTCGACTGGCAACTCTGGTTCGCCGCGCTCGGCCCGCCCCAGCACAATCCCTGGGTGCTCGCGCTGTGCGAACAACTCCTGCGCGGCAACCGCACCGTGCTCCCGCTGCTCGCCAACAACCCATTCCCCGACAAACCACCGCGCTACGTCCGCGTCGTGCGTTACGAATATCACTTCACTGATGCGGCCGCCCGCCGCGCGACCGGACGGTGGTGGCGCCGCACACCGCTGGACTTCTACGTGGCTCCCGTTTCGCTTCGGTAAATGACACAACCATCCGCCCGCGACCGTTGCCTCGAAATGCTCCGCGCCGCCGTGCGCGAGAGCACCCTCGTGAAGCTCACGCTCGGCAAGCACCGCGGCCCCGACGCCACGCTGCAAAATCTCTTCGTGCGCCCCGTGGCGCTGAAAACCGGCCCGCACCTTGCCTTCGTCTGGCGCCACGGGACCCGCGACATCACGAAGAACCACGCCCCCGCGGAAGCACTGTCGCTCCTCGAACCGCTGATCGGCGGCGATTTCCTCGACGCCCATCTGTTCACCACGACCCGGCACGCGCAGTTCGAGTCGAAAGCGGACGGTTCCTCCCGCCTGAAGCTCCTTGCCGCCCCGGTCGCATCCGCCGCCACCCCGGCTCAATCGGGGTCCCACGACCGGGCGAAGACCCACCTCATTCCCGTCTCCGCGCCGTGGCTGGGCGCGCTCGGCGTCATCAACGAGCGAGGGCATCCGCGTGAGGGCATGGCGGACAAGTTCCGCCAGATCCAGAAGTTCGCCGAACTCCTCACGCATTTGGTCGAGGAGGCGTTTCCCGCTCGCGCCACCCAGCCGTCGCCCGTGCCGCAGCGGGTGGTGGACGCCGGTAGCGGCAAGGGTTATCTCACCTTTGCTCTCGCCCAAATCCTCGGCGCCGGCGCGCACATCCAGGGCATCGAGCTGCGACCGGAACTGGTCGCGCTCTGCAACCGGGTCGCCCGCGAAAATGGCTTTTCGAATCTCACGTTCACCGCCGGCCAGATCGTGCCGGGGGAAATCGAAAATCAGAAATCGAAAATCGAAAATCCCCCTGACGTCCTCATCGCGCTGCACGCCTGCGACACCGCCACCGACGACGCGCTCGCCCGCGGCCTCGCGGCAGGCGCACAATTGCTTGTCGTCGCACCGTGCTGCCAGAAGGAACTGCGCTCCCAACTCACCGCCCCACCCGTCCTCGCCGATGCCCTGCGCCACGGCATCTTTCAGGAGCGCCACACCGAATTCGTCACCGATGCGCTCCGCGCGCAGCTCCTCGAATGGGCCGGTTATCGCACCAAGGTGTTTGAGTTCATCTCCACCGAACACACCGCGAAGAATCTCATGATCGCCGCCATCAAGTCGCACGCTCCCGGTGATGCCGGCCGCGCGTCCCGCCTCCGCGACTTCGCCGCGTTCTACGGCATCCGCACCCAGCGGCTCGCCACGCATCTCAATTTCAGTCTTCGCCCATGACCTGGTCCGAACTCGACTGGTCGGTGCTCGAACGACTGCGGGGGCGCTTCCTCGGCAACATCGCCGCCGACGGCCCCTACTGGGAGTCGGCCGCCGATCTCGCCAATTACGATTTCACCTACGGCGAGCGGATCGGTTGGAAATGGGATCACGTGCTGCGCGAACTGCGCCTGCGCCAGTGGGCTCCACCGGCAGAGGTTTCGGTGCTCGACTGGGGATGCGGCAGTGGGATCGCCGCCCGGCGCGTCATCGAGTTTTTCGGTGTCGCCCGGTTCGGGTCGCTCACCCTCTGGGACCACTCGCCCCTCGCGTGCGACCATGCGGTCGAGGCCGCGCAGCGCGCCTTTCCCACTCTCCGCGCGGCGCAGGCCACTCCAGGTTTCCTGGCTTCCGACGAGCCGATCGGCCTGCTCGTCATCAGCCACGTTTTGAACGAACTTCCGGCTGAAGCGCTCGTCGCACTGCGCGCGGTCATCGCGCGGTCGAACACCGTGCTGTGGGTGGAGCCCGGCACTCACGCTATCAGCCGCCAACTCGGCGCCCTGCGCGATGAATTTCGTCCCACGATTCCGGCCATCGCTCCCTGCACCCACCACCACACCTGTCCGGTGTTTGCCGCCGGCAACGAACGCGACTGGTGCCATTTTTTCGCCCCGCCTCCTTCGGAGATCTTCGCCGACCCCAACTGGGTGAAGTTCGGCCAGCGCGCCGGAATTGATCTGCGCAGTCTGCCCTACTGCTTTCTGGCGCTGGATCGTCGCGCACCCGCCACTCCGCCCCCCAATCTCTCGCGGGTCATCGGTCGCGTCGAACACTTCAAGCCGTACGCGCGCCTGCTCAACTGCGACGCGACCGGCCTCGCCCTGCTCGAACTGCCGAAGCGGGCCGCCCCGTCGCTCTTCAAGCAACTCGAGCGCACCAAGGCCCCGCTCGTCTATCGCTGGCGGCGCGAAGGCGGGAAAATCCTCGGCGGTGAGGCGCTCGGGTAGACTGGAGGAGGGCCTATCTGCCCCGGCGTTTCGCGGTCGGACCGCCGAGTCGGGGCGTAATGCCCCTCCCACCGCGCTCCACCGTCACTTCAGCTCGCGAATTTTGATCGCACGATAGCTCACCGCGTCGCCGTGGTCCTGCAGCGCGATGTGACCTTTGGCGAGTGACGCGAACTTCGGCCACGTCTTGAACTTGCTTGCGGCGATCAACGCCTTCCCCTCCGGACTGGCGAGATCAGCCACGGCCGCCTGCCTGCCGTTCAGCCAGTGCTCGATTTTCCAACCGCGCACCATGATGCGCGCCGAGTTCCATTGCCCGGGCGGCTTCGGCAATTCTCGCGGTGCCCCGGGGCCAAGATCGTAAAGCGACCCGGCAAGATGGTTGTCCAGCTTGCTGTCCTTGGCCTTTTCGTTGTCGAGCACTTGATACTCCGGGCCGGTGCGGGGGATCGCGCTTTCGCCGAGCCCCACACGGTACAACACCCCGCTGTTCCCGCCAGCCGCGATCCTCCACTCAAACACAAGTTCAAAGTCGGCGTATTCTACCTTTGTCAGGATGTCACCGGTTCTACCAACGGTGAGGACGAGCGCGCCCTCCTGTACCTTCCAACCGGCACCGACCGCCTCGGCCTTGTAACCGCGCCAGCCGTCAAGCGACTTGCCGTCGAAGAGCAGCTTCCAGCCCGCGGATTTTTCCGCGGCGGTGAGCGCGTTGGGGTCGGCCGCAAAGACCGACGGCGCGAGCGTGAGCGTGACAAGAGCAAGCCAGGGCTGTGTTTTTTTCATGGAGAAATCGTCGGTCAAAATGACACCGGCCCGCTGACGGGCAATCTGCAATTCCAGAGCGGCACTCGGAAGTTCACATCCCTGTATTCTTCACGCGCCAAGCGGACAGGATCGGCGGTTTCCAACCGCCGTACCGGGCCAACCTCAGTCGCTCGGGCAAGCGCCCCTCCAAGCTGCAGCTGCAGGATATGGCGCGCCCGCCGCCTCACCCCGCCTCACCCCGCCTCGCACGCCCCACGCACCGCCTGCACCATGCGCTGCTGACGCGCTTCCACCGTCGCCATGATTGCCTTCACTTTCGCCCGCGCCCTGGCCGGATCTTTCACAATCACTTCAAGCGGAGACCAAAGTTGCGACCCGCTCGTCTCGTCCACCTCGAAGAACCAGTCGTCCGCCCCTACTTAACCTCAATCGCGCCCGGAAGGATCGGCTTCTGCACGTAAAATCTAAAGTCGTCGAAGTTGAGGTGACCCCACGCGCCGACCGCCTGTTCGTCGATCACGCGGAGGAAAATCTCCCGCCCTTGCCAGGCGCGCACATCCACGATCATCGGTGCGAGCGTTTCGGTGGAGCTGGTCCTGCCCACGAGCTTGCGCGTGTCGTTGCCCGTAACCTTGAGCAGCACCTTCTGATCTGCGGCGTCCACGATCTCGACCCGTGTTGTCTCGAACGGCCCGGCGGCCAGCAGAAACGCCGCCCACGGCTGCGTGACGCGGAACGGCTTGCTCGTGAGTGTGCCGGTCGCGCCATCACCCAGTCCGTTTTCATACGTGCCGATCCAGTGCCTGCCCACGTGAGCACTCTGCATCGGCGGGCGCCGCGCCAACACCGTATCGCCCAAGATCGGTTGGCGGGCAAACGCCGTTCCTGTCGCGGTCCAGTCCCGCAGATCTCCCGTCTCGAAGTCAGTGTTGAGCGGCTGGCCGTCGCGGCCCGTCGGCAGCACGCCGTTCCCGGCCAGCGGCGGATTTTCGACGGCGGCCGCCTTGGCCTTGGCGACATCGGCCGCGCGCAGCGTGTGCACGACCACGTCCTTGGCGCTCAAGGCATTTTTTTCCGCGTTGGGGAAAAGCACTTTCGGTTGCGCCTTTTCCCACTCCGACTGGCCCACCTGGCGCGCCTGATTGGTGAACACAAACGCCCCCTTCTTGTTGCCGATGATGATATCAGGGCGGCCGTCGCCGTTGACGTCGCCCAACCCCACCTGGCGCCCAACCCCCGAGTTGTCATCAATGAGGTTTGGCACCCAGTCCACCGTGCCATCCTTGTGGCGCACGAGTTTGAACCAGTACAGCACCGCCGGCGCGTTCGCCTCCGGCGCCCCGGTCGGCCCGTGCGCCCAAAAACACTTGCCCGTCACGATGTCCTTGAGCCCGTCGCCGTCGATATCCACCAATTCAACCGCGTGGATCTCGGAAAACACCACGCCGTAGCGGTTCTCGGCCGGCTGTTGGTTCAGGAAAATGTGCGGCTTGAAACCCGGCGTGCCGTTCGCGTCTTTTTCCTTGAGCTGCGCATACCACGCGAAACCGAAGCCATGCGCGGCGAGTGCCGTAATCACGTCCGTCAGGCCGTCGCCGTTGACATCGTAGGCGAACATTTGCGAGCTGGCCGGGGCGAAAAAATATTTATGCACCTTCCACGCCGGATTACCCACCAATGAGGCCGGCTGCTCGAACCAGCCGTCCTTGAAGAGCACGTCGGGGCGGCCATCGCCGTTCATGTCGCCCACCCCGAGGCCATGCGTATACCGCTGCCACGATCCGCCCGTCGAGATCGGCGTGAATTTCCATTTCGCCGCGGGATTGCTCCAGTCCGGCGACGCATAGCCAAAATTGCCGCCGTTGACGCAGATTATCTCGGGCCTGCCATCACCGGTGAGATCCGTGAACGTGGGCGACTCGTTGTCGACTTCATCGAGCACGGTATGGCGCTCCCAATGCTGCTCCTTGCCCGCGGGATTGAGATAGAGATACGCCGGCGTGTGCGGCAGGCCGTAGGTCAGTACGTCGCTCCAGCCGTCGCCGTTCAAATCGTGCACGAACGCGAAAAAATTATCCGTCGAGTACGCGTTCTTTTTCCCAAAACCACCCTCGAACCCCGGGAAAGTCCGGTCGGTGCCGTCGGTCTCCTTGACGGTCGTCGTCCTTTTCGGCGCGTAGATTTCGTGGCGCTTCGTGAAGCCCGGGCCTTCCCACCAGTACGGGCCGAACACGGCGTCGGGCTTCCCGTCGCGATTCAGGTCACCGAGCATCGCGCCCTCGCTCCAATAGTATTGTTCCAGATGCTGTTTTTTGAACGAGTGCAGCGTCAGCTCGGCGGCCGAAACGCACGGGGTAAGCAGGCCGGCGACTGCGAGGGGTAGCAGTTTCGAGATCATACCCCACCCTGCTCCCGACGCAACACGGTGGTCAAGCCACGCGTGGCGCGCCATCTCTCGCGGCAAAACTTTTGCCCCGGCCTTGCGTCGTTTCTCCACCGCAATGATGACCGATTGGGAACGGGAGAAGTTCACGCACGCGGCCGCCACCCTCGCAGCCGCGACGCTCGCGCGGGGGGAGGACGTGCGCCCGGCGCTTTCGCCACTTTTCTACCAGGCCCTCCGCCAGCACCCCGAAGACGAACACCGCCTGCTGGAGCTATGGGACAAACTCAGCTCGCGACCGGTGCTGTAATCCGAACGTTCCGCACCGCCGCGGCGCTTGACTCGCCCCACCCGCTCTGAAACATCGCCCGTTCACCACATCAATCACCATGGGCCAACAACTGAACAAGTACATCAAACGCAAACGCCGGGCCGCCTATCTTAAGCGCCGTAGAGAGCGCGTGAAGGCCGCCGCGAAGAAGAAGTAGTTCGCTTCGGCAACCTTCGCCCTCTTTCCCAGCGGCCCCGACCTCTCGGGGCCGTTTTTCGTTTACCGGCATGATCAAGGTCAGCCTCATCTCCCTGGGTTGCGCGAAAAACCTCGTCGATTCCGAGATCATGATCGGTCACCTGCACCAGGCCGGCATGGTCGTGATTCCCGAGGCGGAAAAGGCGGATGTGGTGATCGTCAACACCTGCTCGTTCATCGATTCCTCCAACGAGGAATCGATTGGCCACATCTTGGAGGTCCATCAGCAGCGCGGCCTGAAGAAGCGCCGCCAGAGCCAGAAACTCATCGTGGCCGGCTGCATGGCCCAGCGCTTTTCGAAGGATCTGACGACGGAACTGCACGACGAGGTCGATGCGTTCATCGGGCTCGATCAGGTGACCAAGGTCGCGCCGATCATCGAGGCAATCTATGCGAAGGAGCGCGGTGCCGACGACGCTCCGGCATCGTTCATCGAGGGCCGTTCGACTTACATCCCCGACTACGACACGCCGCGCTTCCGTCTCACGCCGCGGCACTTCGCCTACCTCAAGATCGCCGAGGGCTGCACTCACCCCTGCACCTTTTGCATCATCCCGCAGATCCGTGGCCGGCACCGCAGTCGCACGGTCGAAAGCGTCGTCGCCGAGGCTCGCCAACTCGTGCGCGAGGGGGTGAAGGAGCTGAATCTCATATCCCAGGACACGACGTTTTTCGGCATGGATACGTGGGAGCAGCGCCCAAATTCGCGCACTCCGGTCGACTCTTCCCGCGGCACCGCGCTCACGACCCTCCTTCGCGAACTCAACGCCATCGAGGGCGAGTTCTGGATCCGCTTGCTGTACACCCACCCGGCACACTGGAGCGACGAACTCATCCGCACCATCGCCGAGTGCCCAAAAGTCGCGCGCTACATCGACATTCCGCTGCAGCACATCAGCGATTCCATGCTGCAGAAAATGCAGCGGGAGACCACCGGCGCCTATATCCGGGATCTCATCACCCGGATTCGCGCCGGCATCCCGGGTATCGCCATTCGCACGACCTTCATCGTGGGCTTTCCCGGGGAAACCGAGGCTGACGTCGACGAATTGTGCGAGTTCATCCGCACGGCGAAGTTCGAGCGCCTCGGCGTGTTTCGCTATTCGCAGGAAGAAGGCACGCGCGCCGCCAAGATGGAGGAACAACTTCCCAAGAAGACCAAGGAGGCCCGCTGGCATCGGCTGATGAAGCTCCAGAAGGAAATCGCGGCGCAGGTCAGCAAGAGTTACGTCGGGCGCACGCTGAAAGTTTTGGTCGAGGAACCGGGTGTCGCCCGCGGCGAGGCCGATGCGCCCGATATCGACGGCCGCGTCTATCTTCCAATCACCGCCCCAGTCAGTGAGTTTGCCACAGTGAGGATCACGGGCTTCGAAGATTACGATCTGCTGGCACTGCCAGTTGGCCAGGAACCGCTCGTCCGCAAGGTCGCACGTCAGGCGCAGTAAGGCGCGAAATGCGCCGCATGAACACCCTTGGGGTGTTCTCCCTATCTCCGTAGCAACACTTAGTTCCTACGCGAGTTGCGATACGCAATTAATAAGTAAATCCGCAAATTGCCCCTGCGGATGGTGGAAAGCAGCCTCCTCGCCAGAGCTGCCCCATGTCCACCTTCCACACAATTATCACGTCACTGGTCGAATGGCGTCTTGATTCCATTGGCGTTTTTGCGGCGACCATGGCGTTCTGCGCCGCAAGTCGGTCGTACGTCCAACGCCACGGGGCCGGCCAGGATTTCTCGGGAGCAGCGTGTCTTTCAGTCGTCATTCTATCGCTGGCCGGTGCGCTTCTGGCTGAATGGGCCGGCCAAGTCATCGGCTATCCTTCTTCCGCGTCGTTTCGAACCATGCTGCTGTCCCGGGTTTCGATCCTCGGCGCAACTGGCCTGAGCAGCGGGGTCGTGCTCTGGGCGGCAGTACAGCTCGCTCTCTTCCGCACCAAACTCCGCGCCCATGCCGATACCGAACGGCAGTTGCAGCAGGCAAAAAACGCCGCGGACGAGGCGAACCGCGCCAAGAGTGATTTTCTCGCCGTCATGAGCCACGAGATCAGGACGCCGTTGAACGCTGTGATGGGGTTTGCCAAGCTGCTGTCTGAAACACGCTTGGAAGAGTCGCAACGCGGGTACATTTCCACCATCACCAGCGAAGGGGAACGTCTGGGGTCACTGATCAACGACATCCTCGACCTCACAAAGATCGAAGGCGGCCAACTCTCGCTGGAGCGTCTGCCGTTTGCCCCGGCGGAGACCGCCCACGAGGTATTGCGACTGTTGAGCGCCCGCGCTCTGGAGAAGAAGGTCGACCTGCGGTTCGAGGCCCAGCTCGCCGGGCCCCTGCTGCTAGCGGGCGACCCGCTCCGCTTCCGCCAGATCATCCTCAACCTGGTCGACAACGCGATCAAGTTCACGCCGGGCGGAGCGGTTACTGTTTTTCTCAGCTGGACCGCACCGGAAGGCACCGATCCACGTGGCCGGCTCTTCGTGCGGGTGCGCGACACCGGCATTGGCATACCCGCAGAGAAACAAAAATCGCTCTTCCAGATGTTCATGCAGGCCGATTCCTCGACCACGCGAAACTACGGTGGCACCGGGCTGGGCCTCGCGATTTGCCAACGCCTGGTACATCTCATGGGCGGTGAAATCACCGTCAACAGCGAGCCCGCAAAGGGCTCCGAGTTCATGTTCTGGCTGTCGCTTCCCATTGTGGCCCTCCCCGAGAGGTCGGAGGAGGAAATTCAATCCGATCCGCCGTTTGCGCGCCGGCTCCGAGTCCTCATCGTGGACGACATGGAAACGAACCGTTTCCTGCTGCAGGTGTTTCTGCGCCGGCACGGATTCGAGCCTGATATCGCCAAGGGTGGCGCGGAAGCGGTCCAGCTTGCCGCAGCCAATCCCTACGATGCCATCCTGATGGACTTGCAGATGCCCGAGGTTGACGGCTACACGGCCGCCCAACTGATTCGAGCTGCCGAACTCCCGGGCCAGCACACCCCGATAATCGCGCTCACCGCCTCAATCGCCAAAGGCACCCGCGAAAAATGTCTCGCCGCCGGGATGGATGAGTACCTCTCCAAACCGCTCGACCTCGACAAGTTCAAGAGGGTGTTGCGTCGTCTGATCAGCGCGGCGCACGCCACCCAATCGGGTTAATTCTGTTTCGCAGAGGCCGCCATCGACGCCGCCGCCTGCTTGGCCATGTCGGCAATGTCCGCGGCCGGCAGGACCACGGTCCCCGTCGGACGACCGTTGGCGAAGTGCTGCAATGCGATTCCCAGCACCCGCCCCTCCGGATCGAACATCGGGGTGCCCACCGACTGCTCGGTGAGGAGGAAGAACCGGCGCGGTTTCTCCACGATACCGAGCACCTCGCTTCGCCGGACCACCGCCACGCGCTGCAGGGCCTTCGACGCTCGCGCGACAAAGAAATAGTCGCCCAGCACCACACCCTCCGCCGGCTGGCCGAGGTCGACGTATGCAAACTCGCGCCCGGGCTCGGCGGTTTCCGGCGCCATGAAAGCCAGATCGAGATCCGCGTCCTTCAACACAAAACGCGCCGGCACTTCGCGGCCGTCCGCCAGGCGCAGCTTCACTTCCTTGAAATCGGCGCCCACCAATTCCGCCCCGCGCGCCCCCTGCGGCGACGAACGCATCGCATCAAACTGCACCTGCGGATCGACGCCCGCGAGCGTCGTCACCGTAAGCCCTCCGGCGGAAATCACCGTGCCATTGATCTCAATCCTTTGCTCCCGGGGCGGCATCTCGCGATCGCCCATTTTCATTTTGACGGTGACCACCAGCTCCACACCCACCACGGTGTCGGCATAACGCTTCAACAGCGTCCGCCCGGCGGACGCTGCGGCGTCGGGCGCGGCGGCCATCGGCCCTTTCGTCAGGACTGCCAACGTGAACGTGGCGGCAAGAGGGAAAAAACGGAATCGATTCATGGTCGTGGCTTGGCCGGTTTCAGGTTGATTTCGACAAAGAGAGTCTGACCACGGCGCCGGACCAGCAGCACCCACCAATCCTGGCCGCCCTTCGCGGCCCGGTCGCGCGCTTGTTTGAGATCCTCCAGCGCCTCGACCCGGGTTCCACCCGCACTCTCGACAATATCGTCGGCGCGCAGGCCGGCCAGCGCCGCCCAGCCGGCGGGAATCGCACTCTCCACGAGCGCCCCTTTCGCCGTCGGCGAAAGCTGCAATTTCACGCGATCATCAAACGCGATGTCACGCGCCGAGAATTCGAGGTGCGGATCCTGCCACCACGCCATCTCGGCCGACGGAACCGGCTGCTCCTCGAGGGTCACGTTTACTTCCGTCGCCTTGCCTTCCCGCCAGAGGGAAAACCTCGCGCTTGTGCCCGAGCGATATTGCCGAATTTGCCGCGTCAGCACGTCGGTGTCCTCCTGTCGCCGCGCCGGCACCGCCGTTCCGTCGATCGCGAGAATCACATCGCCAACCTGGAGTCCGGCCGTCTCGGCCTTGGTCCCGGGATAAATCCGCGTGAGACGAACCCCGCCGTCCGCCTTGATCCCGAGCCGCGCCGAGAGCTTGGTGGTCAACGGCTGCGAGGCCACTCCGAGCCACGCCTTGCGCGCCTGCGGCGGAAAATTGCGTTCGTCCTGCAGCCGCAATTCGACCACCGAGCTGATCAGCGCCCCATCGCGCCGCACGGTGGCGAGGACCACCCGCACACCCTTGGGTGCGCCAGCCATGAGTTCATCGGTCAAGCTGCGCAGCTCCGCCACACTGCCGACCCTCCGGCCATCGACCGAGATCAACACATCCCCGCGACGCAGCACCGGCTCCGCCTGGCCACTCGGACCGGCGGGCTGGACGTTTTCCAACCAGACTCCGCGCGCATCCGGCAGGCGCTCCTCCCGCGCAAGCTTCGAAGTGAGGTCGCGCGTGACGGCGCCCCAGGTGCGGAGTTCCGCATCGTCGGCGCGCGCCGGTTCGCGCACGCTGAGCTTGATCCGTGCCGTTTGTTTTTTTCCTGCCCGTTGAAAGTCGACGATCAAATCGTTGCCGGGAAGCTGGCTGGCTTCCAGCCGGTTAAAATGCGCCACGGCTTTTTCCTCAGCTGCCTCGATGGCCTGACCGTCGCACGCGAAGATGATGTCGCCCGGCAGAAACCCCGCCCGCGCCGCCGGCGAATCCACCGCCACGTCGCCCACAATCACGCCGACCGCCTCGCCGTCGGCCTCAAGGCGCGGCTGCACCGTCAACCCCGACCAACCGCGGGTGACGCGACCCTTGGTGATGAGCTGGTCTGCCACGACGCGCGCCAAGGCGCTGGGAATCGCCCCGCTCAAGCCCACCAGTGCGATTTCGTTGATGCCGACGATTTCGCCGCGGGCGTTCACGAGCGGCCCACCGCTGTTGCCGCCGAAGATCCGGGCGTCGTGCAATACCCAGCGCACGAGCATGCCGACATCTTCGCCGCGCAGCATCATGCGCCCAACCGTCTGCTCCGGCAGCACCAGCGACGGATTCGAGACGACTCCGCGCGTGACCGACTGCGAGAGAAAGCCCGGACTGCCCAATGCAAACACCTCCTCGCCCACCACGAGCGCGTTTGAATCGCCAAATTTCGCGACCACCAGCGGCGCGGCGTTTTTCGCCCGTGGCGTGAGATCGAGCTGCAGCACGGCCAGGTCGGTCAACGCATCCTGCCCCACCAGCTTCGCCTCGACATGTGAACCGTCGTAAAGGTAACCGCGGAAAAAATCCCCGTCCTCGGTCACATGGCAATTGGTCAGAACGTGACCTTGCGCCGAGATAATGACGCCACTGCCACCGCTCCAGCGCTTGGTGAGACGGCCGTCACTCGGCCGGAGTTGGATCGCCTCGATCCGTACGATGGTCGGGAAAACGCCCGCGAGCATCGGGTTTTCCGCCGCGACCTTCGCCGGCGCCGCGCCGGATGCCGCCGCCCCGGGCCAGGTGCCGGCCAGCAAGAGCCAAGGCCACAGAAAGCGACGCACACCGCGATTGCACAGGAAATTCATAGGGGAATTACGTGCGGCGAAAAACGGTGATTCGCCGACCCGACGCAAGCGGTAATTGGGGACTCCGCAGCGCGCACCTACCCGGCCGCCACCACATACTTGTCGATGATGCCGTCGAAACTCCCGTTGGTGAAAAACACCACCACGCGCGATCTGGCCTTCACCGCCACCGCCGCCGCCAACGTATTCGCAACCAGTTTTTCCAGCAACGCGGCATTGGTTGCGGTAAAGTGCGCCTCGACACCCTGCGTCTCCAGTTGTTGCGCCACCGCCTCGGGATCGAAGCGCTCGTCGGCCGGAATCAACGCAGCCCGGCTGACCGCACCGAGGTAAACATCGTCGGCCAGCGCCAGCGCCCGCATGAAACCAGCCTGCATGGACTTGGTCCGGGCTGTATTGCTCCGCGCCTCAAACACCGCCGTCAGCATCGCGCCAGGATACCGTGCCCGCAGTGAATGCAGCGTCTCCGCCAACGCCGTCGGATGGTGCCCAAAATCCTCGATCACCGTTGTTCGCGAATTGGCCAGCCGGACTTCCTGCCGGCGTTTCACTCCGCGAAAACGCGCCAGCGAACCCAGCGAGAGCCCCGTGGGATCCGCCGAATTCAACGCGAGCCCCGCAGCCGTCGCCGCCATCGCGGCATTGCGCGCATTGAACAAACCCGACAGGGCCCATCGCACCTGCGCCCAGGGCTTTTCCCGCCACGTAAGTCCGAAGGTCACCCCCGTCGGCGTCTCGGCAAAATCGGCGATCCGCACGTCGTTGCCGGCTTCCACCCCCACCCGCACCACCCGGGTCCACGCCATCGGACCCAGGGCGCGGAGGTTCGGATCGTCGCCATTCAACACCACGCAGCCATTGCGCGGGACGATTCGACTGAGGTGCGTAAAAGTGCGCTGCACGTCGGCCAGATCCCGGAAAATGTCCGCGTGATCGAACTCCAGATTGTTCAACACCGCGATCTGCGGCGCGTAGTGGATGAACTTGCTGCGTTTGTCGAAGAACGCGCTGTCGTATTCGTCTCCTTCGATCACAAACGGATCCGCGAGGTTGCCGAGGTGCGCGCCGAGCGGCGGATCCTGCGGCACGCCGCCGATCAGGAAACCCGGATCCCTCCCCGCCTCGCGCAGCAGAAAAGCCGTCAAGGCCGTCGTCGTGGTCTTCCCGTGCGTCCCGCAAATCACGAGGTTGCGCCGGCGGTTCAGGATCGAGTCGTGCAACAGGGCGGGCAGCGACGTGAAGGCGAGCACCCGCGTCTCCAGCAGCCACTCGACCTCCGCGTTGCCCCGCGACATCGCATTCCCAATCACCACCAGATCCGGCGCCAGCGCCGCCAGTCGCGCTGCGTCGTAACCTTCGTGCACGGTGATACCCGCCGTCGCGAGCACCGTGCTCATCGGCGGATAAACGCCGACGTCGGCGCCGAGCACGTCGTGCCCCGCGGCGCGGGCCAGCAAAGCCGCGTTGCCCATCGCCGTGCCCCCGATCCCCATAAAATAGATCTTCATCGTTGCGAAAGTGTCGTGTCGTTGCGCTCCGCCATGGCCATGCGTTCGAAGTGCCTGCTCGACCCAAAAAGCGCAAGCCCGGCGACACGCGCCCCGCCGCGTTCCGTCGTAGCAATTTCGCTTCGCGATCGCTGCCTCGCATCTAATAGCTGCCTTTTCTGCTCGCGGAATCGCACCGCGACGTGTTTCCAAATGCATTCTGCCGCGTCTCTTACTCTTTCCTCCCCTTGTGAAGTCTTCCCGCTGGTCCCAAACCCTTTTCCGCACGGTTGTCGCCCTCGTCGTATTGGCCGCCGTCGGCTGGGGAAGCCGGATCGTGTGGCGCAACGTCAGCCCGAGTCTCTTTGGCACCAAACGAGAGGATACCGTCCCGATAACGAAAGTGCGCACGGCCACCATCTCCGAGGAGATTATCGCCGTTGGGCGGCTGCGCGCGGTCTTTTCGACTGATATCCGCTCGGAAATCAACGGCCGCATCGCGAAGATTCGCGCGATCGACGGTCAACGACTCACCCGCCACGACGAAATCCTGCGGCTCGATCAACAGGACATCCTCACCCAGCTCACGGAAATGGAGCGCAGCATCGAGGCCGCAAAACTAAAAACGCTCCGCGCCACCCGCGACCACAATCGTCAGCTCGAACTCCAGAAGCGGGGCGTCGTCACCTCCAAAGACATGGAGGACTCGCGCATCACTCTCTCGCTGAGCGAAAACGACACCGCCATCGCCGAATCCAGACTCGCCAACCTGCGCGACAAGCTCGCCAAGACCATCATCCAGGCGCCTCACGACGGCACCCTCCTCCTCAAAGACCTCACGGAGGGTCAGGTCATCACCAGCGCCTCGTCCCAGAACGGCGGCACCTTCCTCGGCGAAGTTGCCGATCTCTCCGCTCTGATGGTCCGCACCAACATCAACGAGATTGATGTCGCCCGCCTCAAAGTGGGTGACGTCGCCCGCGTCCGCGTCGATGCCATGCGCAACGTGCAGATGACCGGCACCATCAAACGCATCGCGACAAGCGCCTTGGAAAGCTCCAGTGATCGGACCCGGGTTTTTCCGGTCGATGTGATCCTCGATGAACCCGACGGCCGGCTGAGGCCCGGCATGTCGGCGACGGTGATGTTCACCCTCGCCCGGGCCGAAAATGTCAATGCGCTGGCCCTCTCCGCGGTCTTCTCCACTGCCGAAGCGCTTCGCTATGTCTTTATCCGCAAGGAGACCGCCTTTGAAATCCGCCCGGTTGAAATCGGCATCGCCGATACCCGCTACGTTGAAATTCTCGGCGGACTCAAATTCGGCGATGAGGTGGCACGTACCCGGCCGCTCGAATTCGAAGGCGACGTTCCCATCCTGACACCCACCGGGCCCATCAAATCGAAAAACGCCAGGCGCGAAGTCGATCCCGCGGCGCCACCACCGCCACCTCGTGGTTCCGGTTCGCGCTCGGGCAAGCCCGGCCGCAGCCACTAGCCCGCCCCCGCCATGCGGCTCTTGTTTATGGGCGTGGTCAGTGGCTGGCGCGAGGTCCTGGCGCACAAACTCCGATCGTTTCTGACCTTGTTCGGCATCGTGCTCGGCGCCGCGGCCTTGGTCGGAATGCTGGGTGTCGTCAAGGGGCTGCTCCGCGGTTGGGAAACCATGATTTACGAAACCGGCGGGATCGAGCGCATCAGCGTCGTGGCCCGACGTCCGCCCGACGCCCAACGTGACAAGGCCATGCTCTCGCCCGGTCGTACCCTCAACGACGTCGATGCGATCCTCGCCGCCGTGCCCCTCGCCCAGCGCGTCACCGCCGAGGTCTTGATCCCCGGCGGAGCGCGAATCTATTTCCAGGGGCGGGCCACCAGCCAGAGTGTGCGCGGGGTCATTCCCGCAACTTTCATCATGGATCGGTTCGAAGTCGCGCAAGGCCGCCTCCTCGGCGAACTCGATAATGAATTTCAGATGCAGGTGGTCGTCTTGGGATCGTCCGTCGCCGAACTCCTCATCCCACCCGGGTTGGATCCCATCAACCGCATCGTGACCATCAACGGTCTGCCGTTTACGGTTTGCGGCGTGCTGCGGGAATACCAGTTCCCGATGGGCGGCGGCCGGTTCAATTCGAAAAACTCGGCCGTGTTCATTCCGCTCACTACTGCGCAAACCTTGTTCCGCATCGATGAAAATGTCGACGTCCTGAGCGTGCAACTGGCGGACATCGCCGACATGCCCCACGCCCTCGAACAGGTCGGCAACGTGCTCACCCACACGCACCGCGGGATCATGGACACCCGGCTCGAAACGCGCGAAGACCTGCTGCAGCGGTTCGAGGAAACCCGCCGGAGCTACGTCGTTTCCCTCGGCGGCGTCGCCGCCATCGGACTCATCGTCGGTGGCATCGGCATCATGAATGTCATGCTCGCCTCCATCAGCGAGCGCGTCCGCGAGATCGGTGTGCGCCGCGCCTTGGGTGCCAAACGCATGGACGTTCTCGTGCAGATTCTCGCCGAGTCCCTCACGCTCGCGGTCGCCGGGGGCGTCCTCGGCATGATCGCCAGCATCGGTCTGATTGCGGTTCTGCAGAAAGTCGTCGTGCCGGCGAACCGCCCGGAACTCTCGCCCGCCGCGCTGTTCATCGGCGTGCTCTTCAGTGGCGTCGTCGGGGTCGTCGCCGGTTTGTACCCTGCCATCCGCGCCTCGCAACTCAGCCCGGTCGAGGCGCTGCGGACGGATTAAGCCAGATTCACCGGATCCACATCCAACAGCTGCGTGATGTCGTCGGCCCAGGCGAATCCCGCGCGCAGGCGCATCAGTTCCGGCACCACCTTCGTCACACCGTTGGTAAAGTACCACAGCTGCCACCGGTACTCGTCCTTGATTTTTTCGATCGGCGATGCGACCGGACCGCGCAACTCGACGCGGTCGCCCAGCGTTTTTTCCACGAGCTTCGCCCACTGCTCGGCGAAGAATTTCAGTTTCTCCGGATTCGGCCCGCGAAACAGATGCTGAATCAGATGGCGGTACGGCGGGTAGTGAAATTCCCGCCGCAGCTTCAGCTCCGCGGCGGCGAACCCGGCGTAGTCGGCGTGGCGCGAAAACTGAATCGCCTCCGCCTGCGGCGTAAACGTCTGCACGATCACTTCCCCCGCCCGGTCGCCGCGCCCCGCCCGGCCCGCCACCTGCACCAGGAGCTGAAACGTCCGCTCGTTGGCGCGAAAATCCGGTATGTGCATCGAGATGTCGGCATCGACCAGCCCGACCAGCGTCACATTCGGGAAATCGAGCCCTTTGCCGATCATCTGCGTGCCCACCAGCACATCGATGCGGCCGGCCCGGAAATGCGACAGCACCTCGCGAAACCGGTTCTTCTTCGACATCGTGTCGGCGTCCATCCGCTCGACGCGCGCCCGCGGCAGCACCCGGCGCACCGCCTCCTCCACCCGCTGGGTGCCAAGGCCGCGCCACCGGATGTCCGGCGCACCGCACTGCGGACAACGCGTCGGCGCCGTCCGCTGTTCGCCGCATAGATGGCAGCGCAACGTGTCGTCGGTGCGATGAAACGTCATCGCAATGCTGCAATGCGCACACCCTTCCACGTGACCACACTGCTTGCAGAGCATCGAAGACGAATAGCCGCGACGATTGATGAAGAGAATCGTCTGCTCGCGACGCTCCAGCCGATCCTGCATCGCCCGCACCAGCTTGCCGGAGAGCGCGGGCAGCGTGCGTTGCTTCGCCGCCTCGAGCCGCAGGTCCACCACGTCAATATAGGGCAATTTGCGGTCATCGACCCGCTGCGGGAGCTGCAGCAACTTGTATTTCCCCGCCTCGACGTTGGCAAAACTCTCCAGCGAAGGCGTCGCCGATCCCAGCACGCAAATCGCCCCGGCCAGCTTGGCGCGCATCACCGCGACATCGCGTCCGTGGTAGCGCGGCGTCTCGTCCTGCTTGTAGGCGGGCTCGTGTTCCTCGTCGACGACGATGAGCCGCAGGTTCTGCACCGGGGCAAAAACCGCCGAGCGCGCGCCGACCACCACCCTCGCCTCACCCGTCGCGAGCGCCAGCCAGCCGTCAAGCCGCTCCCCTTCGCTGAGATGACTGTGCCAGACCACACACCGCTGGCCGTGCGCGATCGCCTCGAGCCGGGAGCGAAGCCGCGCCACCGTCTGCGGGGTCAACGCCACCTCCGGCACCAGAAAAACCACGCCACCGCCCGCCTTCAGCGCCGTGTCGATCGCGCGCAGATAGACCTCCGTCTTGCCCGATCCGGTCACGCCCAGCAGCAGCGCCACCCCGAATTTTTCCGTGGCAAACTCGGCCCCCAGCGCGTCGACCGCGAATTGTTGCTCGGCGTTTAGCTGGTGGGGCATCGCTGCGACCAGTTCGCCGGCGGCATGATCGTCCGTGTACGCGACGCGCTCGATGCGCCGCGACTCCTCCCGCAGCACTCCCCGCTTGATCAGGGCATTGACAACGGCGGCGGTCAGCCCGAGTCGTGCCAGCACCGGAGCCTTGGCCTGCGGCCGAAACTGCTCGGCCAGCAAGCGATACAGCCGGGCCTGCTGCGGCGCGCGTTTTTCCAGGACCGCCAATTCTTCCGCGCTCAGCTTCTGCGCGACCACCAGCAACTTCTCCTGCTTCAGCCCCGCCCCGCGCCGCACCGCGGCGGGAATCATGGTCTCGATGATGCTGTCGAGGCCACACGCATAGTAGTGCGACATCCAGCGGGAGAGTTCCAGCAGATCCGGCGTGAGGGAGGGAAACGGATACACGACCTGTGCGAGCGACTTCAGCCGGTCGATCGGAAAATCCCGCGGAGCGCCAATCTCGCCCACGACGGCCAGCTTCATGCCGTTCAGGATCGGCACCCGCACCAGCGAACCGACCGCCACCGACGCGCCCATCGCCACCGGCACCCGGTAATGGAGCAGTTTGTCGAACCCGGCGAGCGGATGGACTCCGACGATCATCGCCTGCATCACGGCGCGCCGCCGGGGACGGCGCAAATTTATTTGCGTGGCGGATGGCCAAGGGACGAAGGCGGGCGCGCGGAGCGGCGCTTGCCAAGCGCCGGGACTGGCTCGCGCTGTGACGGCGGTGGGAAGCCGCCGCTCCGTCTGACCGCAACGCGCCGTTCCAGCGGCATCACCCGGCCAACGATCCCATTGACAGCCCGGCGGCCCGTGGAAAACAGTCGCCGGGTGAGCATCACCGCCGCGCGCGAAAAATTCCGATCCTTCCTCGCCCTGCAGGGACACCGCGCCACCAACCAGCGACTCGCCATCTTTGCTGCCGCCTATGCCCAGGCGGAGCACTTCACGGCCGAACAGCTCCTGGACTACGCCCGCAAGATCGACGACTCCGTCTCCCGCGCGACCGTTTACCGCACGCTGCCGATTTTAACCGGAAGCGCTGTCTTGCGGGAAGTTGACATCGGCAGCGGCGAAAAGTTTTACCGCACCTATCGCGAGGGCGATGGCACGCAGGTCGCCCAGGTGGTCTGTCTCGATTGCGACCGCATCTTCGAAATCAGCGCACCGTTCATGTCATGGTACGGCAGCACGGTCTCGTCGAAGCTCGGCCTCACCCCGGTGTCGCAGCGGCTGCAGGTCAGCGCGCACTGTGACGCGTTCCGCAAGACCGGCACCTGTCCCCGCCGCAACTGATCCACCTCCGGCCGCCCAACCCATGTCGAAGAAAAGAACCGACGATCCGGAATTCGAGATTCGCTTCTATGAATCGGTCCTGCGCCGCAGCCCCCGGTACACGCAGGTGGTCGAGCTGTTGGGCGGACTCTACACCCGCCAGGGCCGGATTGCCGACGGGCTCAAGATGGATCGCAAGCTCGTGCGGTTGCAGCCGGGCAATCCCACCGCGCATTACAATCTCGCGTGCAGTCTCGCGCTTTCCCGCCGGAAAAATGACGCGCTCCGCATGTTGCGCGTGGCGGTCCACCTCGGCTACAAGGATCTCGACTGGATGCAGGAGGATCCCGATCTGGAGGCGCTCCGGCAGCACCCCCAGTTCGTGGCCTTGCTGGCGGCGCTGAAGCCCCAGAGTTAGGACCACGCTGAAAGGTAAATGGAGACGGGGTGCCCCACCCCGCTGTTTTGGTCTCGCAGCACACGCCTTGCGCTCTGCTGGACCGCAGAGCGCCTCCAACCAGCCTGACTGACTAATATTTGCCCGCATTTGTCTTACCGCGGCAACCGCAACCAGCCTCCAGCTCGCAAGCCGAAGCCGATCCTGAGCCTCGAGCCTTCTTTCCCGAAAGGGAGGTTGCTCAAAGAATTTCGCTCCCACCGGCTTCCCATCTTTTTTGCCAACTTTTTTTTGGCCAAACTGTCTTGGGTATTCTCGGCGGTTTTGCCTGGTCTCTGCGGTGTCAGAGGATTGGGCCGGCTGAACTGAAGATTGCACCGCAGAGACGGGATCAGCACGCAGAGGTCGGAGAAGGAATGATGCAATTTTCTCGGCTCTGCCGCTCACCGCAGCCCGAACAGCTGCTGCAACACTGGCTCCAGGTCCTTGCCAATCGTCCACGCGCCACGCCGCGACACGGCAAGACTTCGGCTGCGCTCGCGCCGCTCGATCGCCGCGTCGACTTCCACCAACCGCGGCTGCTCGGGCGGCAGGCCCGCAACTTCCGCCGTGGTCAACGGCGTCCAGGCGAACGGCAGCCCCGTCCAGTTGAAGCGCACCTCCCAGCCGGCCACGGGCCCGAGCGGCATCGGCTTCGTGACGAGCGCGGGATATCGGGTCACAAAATCAGGGGTGCGATACGTCGCGATCCGCAGACGCACCGCCGTTTCCATGCGGCCAAAAAAATCTTGCACGCTCGTCAGCCGCCCCGCCTTCCACTCGTTTGCAAACGCGATCGGATCGACGCCCACCAGGTTCAGACCGTTCCACATGCCGTGTTCGTTGCGGCTCCCAAACTTCCGCCGGTCATACCACGCCTGAAAGTCGCGCGTGATCGCCACGCCGATCTCGAAGTGCAGGTGTGCCCGGGCCGCCGGAATCATGTAGCCCCCGGAACTGTACCCCATCGTGCCCAGCGCCTGGCCGCTCGCGACCGCCGCGCCGGCGCGCACTCCCGGCGCAATCCGCGCGAGGTGCGCGTACAGGGTGTACACCGCCGGCGTCAGCCCGGGGTGCTCCAGCACCACGTAACGGCCGTATCCACTTTCCCCCGCCGACGCGTTCACATGCCGCACCACCCCCGCCATCGCCGCGAACACCGCATCGAGCGGGGCGCCGCTCCGGTCGCGCGCGACCGGCCTGAGGTCGATCCCTTCGTGAAACTTCGCGCCGCCACTGCGCACCCCGCCGAATCCGCCCGAGGCTGGATCCCCTGAGCCCGCATGTTGCAACCACTGCGACGGGGGCTGGTTTTCCGCCCATCCCTTGCCCGGCGTCGGCCAGACAAACGCAAACCGGTCGGCCGCCCGGGCGCCGGCGATTGCCGCCAGCAAGCTCAACCCCGCGAAGATGCTGCGTCCTTTTCCCCTCATCGCGCTCACCCCTTGCGGCTGATCTCACGCTGCAGCACCGCGGAGCTCTTCTTCAATTTTTCGACCAGCGCTGGCAGCGAGGCTTCGGGGAGCTCCACAAACACAAACACCACGCCATTGGTGATGGGCCCGTCAACCCGGCGCGCCCCCACGGCGACCTCGTCAATCATCAACGCAAACCGGCGACCTTGGTGTGTCACCGATATCCGGTAAAAATCCCGGGTGGCTGACGGCGAAAGCTGAAAAAAGAGGCACTTCCCCAGCTCCACCTGCACCAGCTCGACATTGACAATGTCACCTTCGGTGAGGATCGGTCTTGCGTTCACAATCAGGCCGACCCCGCTTTGCGGCAGCGTGAGGGGGATTCCATCCTGGCTCGCGGACTCGAGGAAGAACCGCACCGTCGTTGGAACGAAATCACGCGGCCGATCTTTCGAGGCGCAACCGCCGACCAGACACGCGACCATCATCAGAAACGCTGCGGCGGTGGCTTTCATCAAGTGGGTTCGAGGCTCATTGCCGGGGCAGAACCCGACGTTGTCAAATCCCGCCGCCCGGTCGAGCCGGGATTGGTGTAATGCGTCACGAAATTCTCGTTCGATTGTTTCATGATAGATGGGTGGAGCGCGCTGCATCACACAGGAATGGGGATAGAGGAAAAAGACCCCAATCCTCCGCCCTGGTTGGGCTTGGGTCCAAACCATCAATCCTTTTGGCAAAAAAAGGTGGCAAAAAAGGCCGGGTATCGGGCTGCTTTCCCGAGGGGAGGTCGCTAAGAGAATTTCCTTACCGCCGGTTCCTCGTCTTTTTTGCCAACTCTCTTTTTTGCCATCTGCCTTGGTCGGCTTTATCTTGAGCCCGATCCGCGTAGCGGTCGCTTGGCCATGATGCCCCGGGGCTTGCCCCGGGGTGGCCAAGCGAAGGGCGAGTGTTCACTCCGTGGGAAATTCTGGAAATCCACCTCGGACGTTCGCACCGTCAAACCTCGCGTGCGCCCGCCGCGATTCGTGCCGGGGAGAGCTCATGCGCTCGCCACACCCACATCGAACGCCCCCATGATCTCCGCGCCGATCGAATCCGCGACGAGCCGCCCCCGATCGGTCAGGCGCACCACGTCGCCATCCCGCATCAGCCTACCGGCGTCCTGCAGTGCGGCGAGCGTCTCCTCCACCTTCCGCCACGGTGCTGCGGGCGCCCGCCGGCGCCACGGCGCGAGATCCACCCCGGCGTTCATGCGCAGCCCGAAAATCAGCGCATCCTCCGCCAACAACACTGCCGTGACCGCGACCCGATCCTCCGTCACCCGCGCTCCACGCTCGAGGTGCGCCAGCCACTGTTCAAGATCAGCCACATTGCCCCCGCGCCAGCCGTCCTTTTGTGACGCCGCCGAGGGCCCCAGCCCCACCCACTCGTGCATGCGCCAGGTGTTGAGATTGTGGCGGCAGGCGTGCCCGGGGCGGGCGAAGTTTGAGACCTCGTATTGCGCGTAACCCGCCGCGTCGAGTTGCCGCCATGTCGCCTCGTAGAGCCGCGCCTCGTGCTCCAAATCCAGTTTCACCCGTCCTTGCGATAGTTTCACCCAGAGCTTGGTGTCTTCCTCGAAGGTGAGACAGTACGTCGAGAGATGGTCCGGAGCGAGCGCCACCGCCTCGCGTACGTCCGCCGTCCATTCGGCCTCCGTTTGGCCTGGCAACGCGAACATCAGATCGAGGTTCACGCTCGCAAATCCCGCCGCGCGCACCCGGTCGTAGGCCCGCAGCACCTGGCCGCGCGTATGCTGTCGCCCAAGTGCCTCCAGCAACTCTGGCTGAAAGCTCTGCACACCCATCGAGACCCGCGTGACACCCGCCTCCCGCAGGACCGCGAGCCGAGCCTCGGTCACCGAATTCGGCGCCAGCTCGACGGTCCATTCCGCGGGCGGTCCGCCACACTGTTCCCTCGTGATCTCCGCCAGTCGCGCCAGATCTCGCGGCGAGAGCAGGCCCGGTGTGCCTCCCCCCCAGAAAACGGTCGTCACCGGACGCGACCAGGCGACCAACTCCGCCTCTCGGCTGAGGCCGGCCAGAAAGCGACGGATGTCATCCGCCGTCGGCTGTTTTTGGTAGAAAGCGCAAAAATCACAGGTGGAGGCACAGAACGGCACGTGCACGTAGAGGCCCAGCGGCAGTGGGTCCGCCGCGGGCGGAGCCGCTGTCACCTCAGCTTTAGCTTGCTCTGTCAATGGGCCGATCATTACTAACACATTTCAATTCGTCTGATTTTTCACTCTTGGACCCAATGCACACCAACCGAATTTCTCCCGCGAGAACAATCATCGCCTGGCTCGCCGCCGTGCTCGGCCTCGCCTTCCTTTCGGGCTGCGACTCCGTCACCCTGACCGACCTGACGCCGCGCTCGATGGCGGAGAATCCGTCGCAGATTTATTCCTTCAACCTGCGGGTCGCCTCACGCACCAACACGGTGTCGGGCATCGCGCCCAACATCATCATGGACGGCAAGAGCTTTCCCATGAAGGCGAGTCCGCTCGCCGCGGGCCTCTACGAGTTCGAATACCAATTGCCCGCCGGCCGCGACAGCATCGCCTACTACTACCTCGTCAATTTCAACGTCGAGGGAAACAGCGTGATCACCACCCGCGAGACCTATACCCAGGTGGAAACCATCAAGATCGTCCGGCGCTATGTGCTGTCACTGGAGGTCAATCGCGGCCCGGTCGGATCCCGCATCAGCGTGGTCGGCCGCGGATTCACGCCGCAGGACACAATTCATTTCAACGGCGCCCCCGCCCGCACCACTCTTGATTCACCGAATGCCCTGAGTTTCTTCGTGCCGGCGCTCGAGCCAAACCGCAATTACCAGGTCACGGTCAACAGTCCCACGGGCAATTCTCCCGTCGGCACGTTTCGAATCGATGCCAGCAGCATCACCGTCTCCCCTGCTTCGCTGACGCTGCGCACCGGCGATCGCTCCACCCTCACGTTTGCGCTCCCCAACGCCGCCCCTCCTGGTGGCACGCTGCTCGACGTTGGGACCGATGTGCCGGACAGCGTCATCATGCCCGAAGTCATCGTGCCGCAGGGCCAGACCTACGTCACCATTCCGGTCGAAGGCGGCCGTCCCGGTACCGGCAGCCTTTTCCTGAAAGGTTTTGGTTCCGGTGAGGTGACGGTGCCGATCACCGTCGTCGCCAGGTAGCGCTGGTCACTTTCGCGCCGCCAGCTCCAGCACCACTGACACCGGCCGGTGATCGCTGGCCTCGCGCACTCCGGCGCCGTCGAAAATCCGCGCCACACTCTCTTTCACCGCCGACTTGAGCCCGGGTGAAACAAAAATCTGGTCAACCCGCGTGTAGGTCTCTTCACGCCGATAAAGGTGCGTCCACAATTCCCCGCGCGAATCCGCGGCCGGTAACAACCAGCTGATCTCGGTCTTCCCTCGCTTCTGCAGGAACGCGGCCGCCCGACTCGTCTTGCCGTCGTTGCAATCGCCCAAAATCAGGAAGCGTGCTTCCGCCGGCACCGGAAACCGCCGCAGCACGCGATCGCGAATCGCCGTCGCCTCGCCCGCGCGCCGAATCGTCGAGGCGGAATCGTCCGACCGCTCCGTCAATCGGCTCTTCAGGTGCAGCGTAAAAATCGTCACCTTACCTGCGTCCGTCGCAATCGTCGCCTCGAGCAATCCCCGCTTCACTCCCTCCATGGTTCCAAAATATTTGAACTCCAGATCCGTGTGGGTCGCCACCGCGGTGAGCGGACGCCGGGAAATTATCGCGAGATGGCGATCCGCATCCGAAGCGGAGGCCAGCGCCGCGTGCGGATAATCAACTCCCTCCGCCTTCAGGTCGCGCCGGAGCTCGTCGAGGTAGGGCTGGCCGCCCATTTCTTGCAGCACCAGCACATCGGCGTTGAGGCCGCGGATCACCTGACGCAACGCGCGTTTTTCCGCCTCGGGCTTGGGGTAATCCTTGCGATACCCAGCCTCGGTCATCCGATTGGCCGGCCCGTAATTTTCCAGGTTGTACGTGGCAATCGTCAGCGTCTCGGCGTGAGCCAGTGCCAGCGACAGCAAAAACAAAAAAGCTGTTTTGATCGGGAACTGCACCGCACGGAACCGTGCCCCTCCAGCCGATGTGCGGATTTCCGCGGAAAACAAAACCGCTGCAAGGTGGAACCCGATGTCCTCATCGGGTTTTGAGCCGGACACTCCCAAATCAGCCCGTTGGGGGCAACAGGCTCCACCGTTCACCGCGTCAATCCGACTGGGGAACCGCCACCAGCCAGATACGATCCCTCGATTCAAAGCTTCCACGGAGGCCGGCCCGCCCGTCTCTGAACCCTTCGAATCTCCGGGGTATTCTGAGAATCTCACGAATCGATCTCCCGTTCCGGCGACCAATCTCAGCAGGAACGATGCAGTCGGTTGTAGGGCCGTCGCCCTTCGCCAAGCTCAGGGCCCAAGCGCAGTTCGAGCTGGCCGTTAACCTGTCGAACCGGCTGGCCGACGCTCCGTCTTTCGACTGAAACACTCGGCGTGGCGACCAGCGCCAGCCCTTCATCAATCGATGTCGGTCTGTTCATTCGTGGAACGTGCTCGCTTGCATGGTCACGGCTTGGATTTCAGTACGGGCGCGCCAATTTTAACGGACGGCCGAAGGGTTGCCCGCCAGCGCCGCCTCCCGCTCCGTGAGTGTCGGATGCGAGTAATAGAATCCGCTGAACCAACGGTGCGGAGTAAGATTCGTGAGATTTTTCTGCGCGAGTTTGCGGAGCGCGCCCACCATCGCCGCCGGGCCGCCCATCGCGTCGCGCGCAAAGGCGTCCGCCTCATATTCGTAACGTCGGGAAAGCAGGTTGCCCAGCGGTGAGAACCAAAACGTGACGACTCCGCTCAACAGCCCGAACAGCAGGAACGACGGCGCCAGCTGCGCCGGAGGAAAGCCAAACGCCGGGTTAAACCACGAACTGCGGGCCAGCCATGCCACGACCGCAAAACCGCCCAGCATCATCACCGCCGACAGCGCGATCATCTTGGGAATGTGCCCGCGCCGGTAATGGCCAATCTCATGCGCCAGCACGGCCTCGAGTTCCTCGGCCGTGAGCTGCGCGATCAGCGTGTCGAAAAGCACAATGCGCCGGAAACGCCCGAACCCGGTGAAATACGCGTTCGAATGCCCGGAGCGCTTCGAACCGTCGATCACCTCGATGGTCTTCGCCTGAAACCCCGTGCGATCGCCCAGCGCCATCAGCCGCGTGCGCAGGTCGCCCTCCGGCAGCGGAGTCAGCTTGTTAAACAGCGGCAAAATCAATTTCGGATAGAGAATCAGCATCAGCAGCTGAAACCCAAACATCAGCGCGAAGCCCCAGATCCACCACGCCCCCCCGGCCCACCGCACCAGCGACAGGAGCGCCCAAAGCAGCGGAAACCCAATCGCCAACATCAACAGCACGCCCTTGACCTTGTCCATGACCCAGAGCCCGGGCGTACTTTTGTTAAAGCCAAACCTCTGCTCGATCCGGAACTGTTCCCACCAATCGAACGGCAGCGACGGCACCGACAGCAGCATCGCCGCCAGTAAAATATACACCGCATGGTTCCACACCGAGTCCGGCCCCGCCCAGAGCGCCACTTCCGTAAACAACGCCGGCAGCACGCCCCCCAGCAGCACCATGGCGAGCACGAGTGTGTCAAAAATCTCGGTTAGCACGCCGAAGCGCGACTTTTCGAGGGTGTAGTCGACGGCCTTCGCATAGGTCGCCGTATCCATGATCGCCGCCACGGCGGGCGGCGGCGCACCGGCATGCCGGCGCACTTCCGCGCGATTCAGGGCGCCGAGCACCAATTCCGCCCCGAGGCGGAGCACCAACAGCAGCAGGGCTGTCCAGAGTACGAAGACCATCCTCCCAAAGCATCGGAAAGGCCCCCCGCCGCCAGCCCAAAGATGAATTGAAAAGCGGGCGCGGCGACCCATCGTGACCGCCTGTGGAAGCCACCAAGACCAAACTTTCCTTTGAGGAAGCCCTCACCAAACTCGAAACTATCGTCGAATCGATGGAATCGGGCGATGTCCCGCTGGCCGACCTCCTCGCCCGTTTCGAGGAAGGCACCAAGCTGCTCAAGGTTTGCGAAACCCGCCTCAAGGACGCGGAGCTAAAGATCGAGCAGCTCAAGAAACAGAAGGATGGCGCCGTCGGATTTGAAAAATTTGAAGCCAGCCGCGAGGACTAGCCCTCTGATGAACCAACCTCCGTCCCCGTCCCCTCCCCGTTTGCTCGAGTCGATTCTCGGCCCGGCCGACGTCAAGGCCCTCGCGCCCGGCCAATTGCCGCAACTGGCCAGGGAGATCCGCGAGGAACTCATCGCCGTCACAGCGCAGAATGGCGGACACATCGGCCCAAATCTGGGTGTCGTCGAGCTCACGCTGGCGCTGCACCGCGTCTTCGATTCGCCCGAGGATCAGTTCGTCTTCGACGTCGCCCATCAGGGGTACGTGCACAAACTGCTGACCGGCCGAGGCGGTGACTTTTTCCGGAAGCTCCGCCAGTCCGGCGGCGCGAGCGGTTTCCTCTATCGCCCCGAAAGCGCGCACGATTCTTTCGGCGCCGGGCACGCCGGCACCGCCCTCTCGGCCGCCCTGGGCATGGCCACCGCGCGCGATCTGCGCGGCACCGGCGAGCATGTCGTCGCGCTGTGTGGCGACGCCGCCTTCACCTGCGGCATCACCCTGGAGGCGCTCAACAACGTCGTCAGCTCGACCAAGCGCCTGATCGTGATTCTCAACGACAACGAGTGGTCGATCGCGAAGAACGTCGGCGCGATTTCGCGCTACCTCAACCGCATCAGCACGAGCCCCACCTATAACAAGATTCATCACGACGTGGAGGCCTTCTTCCGCAGCTTTCCCACCGGCGTGGAAATGAACCGCGTCTACATGAAGTGGAAACGTGAGACGAAGGACTTTTTCGTCGAGTCGTCGCTGTTCGAGAAATTCGGCCTGCGCTACCTTGGTCCCGTCGATGGACACGACCTGCACTCGTTAATCAAGAATCTCGAGTTCGCGAAGCACTGCGATGTGCCGGTCCTCATCCACGTGCTCACGAAGAAAGGTCGCGGCCTCGAGGCCGCGGTCGCGCACCCGGAAAAATTCCATGGCGCGGGGCCCTATGACCCGACCACCGGGGAAAACACAATATCCGCGCCGGGTTCGCCGCCAAATTTTCAGGATGTCTTCGGCCAGGCCTTGACTCGTTTTGCCCGCGCCAATCCCAAGATTATCGGCATCACCGGCGCGATGCCCAGCGGCACCGGCCTCTCGCACCTCGCCAGCGGGGTACCCCACCAATTCTTCGACGTCGGCATCGCCGAGGAACACGCGGTGCTGTTTGCCGCCGGCATGGCCACCAAGGGCTTCCGGCCGGTCTGCGCGATTTATTCGACCTTTCTCCAGCGCGCTTATGACCAGGTGATTCACGACGTCGCGCTGCAAAACCTGCCCGTGACGTTCTGTATGGACCGCGCCGGGCTTTCGCCGAACGACGGCCCGACCCATCACGGTCTGTTCGATCTTTCCTACCTGCGCTGCGTCCCCAACGCGACGATCATGCAGCCCAAGGACGAGGACGAACTCGTCGACATGCTCCACACCAGCCTTCGTCTGCCCGGTCCCGGATTCATCCGCTACCCGCGCGGATCCGGCACCGGTGCGCCAATCAAGGATCAGCCCGTCGCCCTTCCCGTCGGCCATGCCGAGGTTCTGCGCGAAGGCTCCAATATCATGATCTGGGCTTTGGGCGGCATGGTGCAAGACGCCCTCAAACTCGCCGCCCGACTCGCGACGGAGGAAAACCTCTCCGTTGGCGTCGTGAACGCCCGTTTCGTCAAACCACTCGATCGCGCGTTGCTGCTCAGCCACGCCGCGTGCATTCCACTGCTCGTGACGATGGAAGATCACGTGTTGGCCGGAGGCTTCGGCAGCGCGGTGCTTGAGGCGTTGCAGGACGCGGATTGCTCCGTCGCGGTCGAGCGCGTCGGCTGGCCGGACAAGTTCGTCGAGCACGGCAGTAGTGTCGCGATCCTGCGTGCCAGCTACGGGCTGGCCCCGGATGACATTCTGGCCCGGGTGCTGGCCCGCTGGCGCAACCTCCGCGCCGAACGCGTCGAGGCCGACGCGTAAGAGGGACCAGGAGGCTGGTTGCCTTCTCGGTCTGTGGTGCGCATATCGGGGAAAATCGATCCCCGGGGAAGACCGCGCGCTCCAACGCCCGCGCCATAGAATCACGGGGCCCGGTCATCTACCTCACGCTGGGTGAGTGCATGAAAAAAGCCGCGTCCCTGCGGACGCGGCTTGAGAGGTGAAAAATCGCCTCGCCGAAGAACCTTAGGAGTCCTTCTTCTTCTTCTTCTTTGGCTCTGCTGCTGCCTTCTCGATCTTGCCTGAACCTTTGCACTTCGTGCAGTTGTCACCCGTCTCGGCGGCAGTGACACAACACTTATGGTCGCAGGTCTTGCCCTCAGCTTTCGCCTTGGAGCAACAGCCGGCAACCTTGTTCTCGACCTTCGCCGCTTCGGCAAAGACGAGGCCAGCTGCAAACAGCGAGGCGACAGCGAACATAACGATGGATTTAGCGGATTTCTTCATTTTTTGGATTTGGGGACTGCTAACGTGGTGCGGGCGGCGGGAGTCGAACCCGCCTCTCATGCTTGGGAAGCACACATAATACCGATATACTACGCCCGCATTTGGTGGACGCGGGATGGTTTGGGGGGACTCCGCCTCCCCCGCAAGTGAAAATCAGCCCTGCCCCCGGGGTGAACGAAGCTCTACCGATACCCGCGCCGCCCCTCGAGCGCGCTCTTCAAGGTGACGGCATCAGCGTACAACACCCCGCCACCACTGGGCAGGCCGAAGCCAATTCGCGTCGTCTTCACCTCGCGCGCCGGCGGCAGGTGTTCCGTGATATAGTGGCAGGTCGCTTCGCCCTCGACGTCGTTGGGAAGCGCGAGAATCAGCTCACTCGCCTCGCCCGCCTCAATCCGGGCGTTGAGTGCCGCCAAGTTCAACTCCCCGGGTCCGACCCCGTCCATCGGAGAAAGTTTGCCATGCAACACATGATACCTCCCGCGAAACGCCCCGCTCCGCTCAATCGCCACCAGATCCGGCACATGCTCCACCACACAAACCACCGCCGGATCCCGCCGCTCGTCGGAGCAAATCGCACATAGCTCGCCCTCCGCGAGATTGCCACAGCGCGTGCACCGCCGCACCGCCGTCGCCGCCTCCTGCAACGCGCAGACCAGTTCCGGCAGCCTGGACGGTTTCTCGACGAGCAGGTGCAACGCAATCCGTTCCGACGAGCGAAAGCCCAACCCGGGCATTTGCTTCAGGTGCTTCTGCAGCTTTTCGAAAGCGGGTGTCATGACGGATTGTGGTTGGGCTTGGGATGCTGCGAATCAACCTGTTTTCGCTTCGCGAAAACCTACGGTTTCGGCTGAGCCGCGGTCCGGGCCCCGCCCGCACCGCGGCTCAGCCGAAACCGGGGATCTGAAACGCGCCGGTGATCTTCTGCATCTCGGCCTCGTGGTAATCCTTGGCCTGCTTCGCCGCCTCCTGCACCGCCGTGAGCACCGCCTCCGACACCAGCTTCGCGTCTTCCTTCAGGAATTCCGGATCGAGCGCGATGGAGAGAAACTTGCCGCTGCCATTGATCTTGATCTTCACGGCACCGCCACCGCTCGTGACTTCGATTTCCTTGGCATCGAGCTGCGCTTGGAGCGCATCGATGCCGCGCTTCATTTTCTCCGCTTGTTTGACGAGTTTTCCGAGACCGGCCATGGGAACGAATGGGTTGAGGATTGCTCCGCCCGGGGGCGGATTGAGTGCGAGTTCCGAGAACTGAGAGATTCGCCCGGCATCAACGCGACAAAAAACTGGCATACCCTTCACGAAACGTCGGGTACGTTGGGCGCCAGCCGAGCCGCACCTTCAGCTTCGCATTCAAAATAATCCGATCCGGCGTGACCGCCCGCCCCATTGTCGACGCTTCCCCCGTGAATCGCGGAGCCGGCAGCCCCATCGTCGTCGCCAGCCACGCGACCACGTCGCGTTTGGGCGCCGGATCGTCGTCCGCCACATTGAAGATGTCGCTTGCCAACTCCGCCGGAGCCGTGAGGCACATCACGATCGCCGACACAATGTCATCGCGGTGAGCCAGGTTGAGTCGGTTTCCGCCCACTCCCGCGACTTCGCCAGCGCGAACCTGGTCAAGCACATGATGACGGCCCGGACCGTATATCCCCGCCAGGCGCAGAACAAACCACCTCCTGCGCGCGCCCTCAGCCGCACGCAAGAGGTCCTCAGCCTGCAGCAGGAGTTCGGCCCGCTCTCCACCACCGTGCGTCAGGGTGGACTCATCGACCGCCACTCCTCCTCCCTGCGAATAGACCGATGTGCTGCCCGTGTAGACCATCGTGCCGGCCGGACCTTGACGCCGGGCCCAAGCGATCACCGACGCCATGCCGTCGACGTAACTTCGCCGATAGCCGTCGAGCCCCCCGCCGCCCGAACTCACGCAGTTCAAGACGAAATCCGCCTTCCCGGGAATCTGCGCGTGCCATTCCTCGCCGGCGAGATCCCCCACGACTACCGCGATCCCCTCCGCGCGAAGCGCTGCGCCGTTTTCGAGATTGCGCGTGAGCGCCGTGACCTTTGCACCGCGCGCCGCGGCGGTCCGCGCGACTGCGCTGCCGATGTAGCCGCAGCCGAAAATCACCAGTCGCCTGCCCTCCAAGAGATCCATGTCGGACTATCGCACCCACTCCATCACAGGGCGAGAGCAAGTCAGCGTAAAATTTTGTCACGACTCGAAAAAATGAAGGTGCAATGCGGCCCGGCGCCGGTTCGACTGCGGCGTGTTGCCAATCAGCACTGCGAAGATCAGCCCCACTGAAGGCGGGATGCCGTCCACGTCCGCCACAGCCTTGACCGAGGCGGAACCCCGCGGAAGCGGATCGTCGCTCCGCGCGGCCCGGATCTTTCGCCCCACGGTTCGAGACCGCGTTGTCTGACTATTCGAGCGCAGAGACCAACATGTTTGTCTCAATGATCGCACCAGAAACTAACGCGCAGCTCGCGGAAAGCGCGGAAAGAGCGAGTTTCTCCTCCGCGTTCTTCGCGAACTCCGCGTTGCCAATTCCAGGTGCGGCGCGGGGGTTGGAAATCTTTTTGCCCAAAATCTTTCGGTCGAGAGCGTCCGGATCAAACGGCCGGGACGATAGAAAAATTGCTTGGTCAGCAGAATTCATGGGCGCATTCCGGTTCGGGCAAATGGCCAAGGTTATGATATAGGGCCACCTCCATTGCCCTATAGGTTCGGAAACCATATGAGCGTCTGGTCACCACTCGGACTTTATTGTTCAAGCC
>SXSC01000160.1 GCA_005792355.1 Opitutaceae bacterium | reverse complement strand
TAGCCCGGCCATTTCACACTCTGCTCGCGAGCGGAGCCACACGGTGTTCGAGATTTTCTTCTGCGTTCGCGGTCCTCAGGGATGTCCGGGCTAAGTTCAAAACCGCCTGGCGGTTTTGTTTTAGCCCGCATGAACCCCAGATATCCAAGCTCACGCCGCCCGAAACTCGTCAAGCGCAGGGAGAATTCCGCGAAAAGTGTGAAAAATGCGGGCTAGGGCGTTGACGTTGACGCATCGGCTTAGCTGTTTTACCCTTTCACCCTGTTAAATCCATGAAGAACTCATTCCCTATCCGGGCCTCTGTCGCCCTGCTTGCCGCGGTTTTTGCCGCGGGAAATATTTCCGCCGATGTCGTCGAAATCAAGGGGGGTGCCCGCATCGTCGGCAAGGTCTCCAAGATCGACGGGGGTTCCGTCGTCGTCGCGACCGACTACGCCGGCAACATCACCATCAAGCAGAGCGAGGTCGTGGGCATCACCACCGACGCGCCGGTCGCCGTGCGCTTTGCCAATGGCACGCGGGTTGATGGCCGGATCACGAGCCCCGAAGCCCATCGCATCGAGGTGAGCAACAGCGAGGGCAAGTTCACCTCCGATGTCGCCAAGGTGGCCGCATCGTGGGGCGCGGGCGGGAAAGACCCGCAGATCGTCGCGCTGGATCGCAGCTGGGCCTACGAGGCCGCGGTTGATGTCAGTGGCAAGAATGGCAACAAGAGCCAGCTCGGCACGGCGGCCAGTCTGCGCGCGACCCTGAAAGGCCTCACGGACAACCTTCAATTCTACACGGCCTACGACCGCCAGATCGCCGACGACCGAAAGTCCGCCGATCAGTTCAAGGCCGGCCTCGACTACGCCAGCAGCTATTCCGGCAAGAATTCGTGGTACGTCCGCAACGAAGGTGGTTTCGACCGGATCAAGGACATCGAACTCTACGACGTGGCCGCCTTCGGTATGGGTTTCGATTTCATCAAGGCGCCGAAACAAACGCTCACCGGTCGTTTCGGTCTCTCGTTTCGCTATGAGGGTTACAAGAACCCGAGCACGAAGGACGTGAAGGGCGCCGGCCTCGACTTTGGCTTCGCGCACCGTCTGGAGCTGGGCGATTCGCTGATCATCAATCGGCTCACCGTGGTGCCGGCCTTCGAGGACTTCGCGAACTTCCGCCTCGGCCACGAGAGTTTCTACGAGATGCCGCTCGCCAATCCGAGTTGGAAGCTACGCCTCGGCGTAAGCAACGACTACAACAGCAAGCCGGGTCGCGGGGTCGAAAAGATGGACACCGCTTATTTCACCCGTCTGGTGCTGAACTGGCGTTAGCCCCGGCTGCGTCGCAGCTGAGGTTTTCACACCGCGAAAATCTGTTGCGCCCTTTCGCGTGGGTGTTCGTCTAGCGAACATGATGAACACTCGCGTTTCGCCCCTGCTCGTGCTGGCCGGCCTGCTCGTGGCCGCCGCCCCGGTCACCGCTGCGGCCGCGACTGACGTCAAATTCACCCGCGCCGATGACCGCGTCCGCGTCGAGCTCGGCGGGAAGCTCTTCACCGAGTACGTT
Source organism: Opitutaceae bacterium (assembly GCA_005792355.1). GTDB lineage: Bacteria > Verrucomicrobiota > Verrucomicrobiia > Opitutales > Opitutaceae > ER46. The sequence goes on along the minus strand of SXSC01000160.1, from coordinate 16,959 downwards.
TTCAAAGGTGCCCCCAAGCCTTTCCTTTACCCGGTCCTCGCCGCCGACGGCACCGAGTTGATGCGGAACTATCCGATGAAGGCGGACGTGTCGGGCGAAGTGAAAGACCACCCGCACCACCGCTCACTCTGGTTCACGCACGGCGCCGTCAACGGTGTCGACTTTTGGGGCGAGGGTGGTGCCAAGCACGGCAAAATCGTCAGCGAGTCGGTCGAGCATTCCGTGCGGGCTGGCGTCGGCACGATTCGGGCGCGCAACCAATGGGCCGGGCCCGACGGCACGGTGCATCTCACCGACGAAACGACGATTCGCTTCCGCAGCACCGCCGAGGCCCGCTTCCTCGACTACGAGGTCACGCTCAAGGCCCCCGCGGGCAAACCGGTCGTGTTCGGCGACACGAAGGAAGGTTCGATGGCGATTCGTCTCCCCCTGTGGATGACGCCCACGCACAGCCAGGGCAAGGGCAAGAAACATGAGGGCAAGGGCACCATCGTGAACGACTCCGGCCAGAAGAACGACGACACCTGGGGCAAGCGATCGACGTGGGTCGATTATCACGCGCCGAAGGACGGCAAGATCTACGGCGTCGCGATGTTCGATCATCCGTCGAATCCGCGGCATCCAACGTGGTGGCATGTGCGTTCCTACGCGCTCTTCGCCGCGAATCCCTTCGGCCAGCACGATTTTGAGCCGGCGCTCAAGGCCAACCCGCAGGCTGGGGACATGACGATTCCCGCGGGCGGCAGCGCGACCTTCCGCTGGCGTTTCTATTTTCACCAAGGCGATGACAAGGCCGGCCAGGTCGCCGCCCGTTTCAAGGAATACGCCGCCGGGAAATAGAATTTCGGAAACGGAAAACGGTCATCGAGAATCGGACATCGCCAAAGCAGCGGGCCGAGAAGCTTCGCTCCGTCCCAATGGCCATGGTTTGTAGAACCCGAGATTTGAGATGCCCGTTGCCCAATTTCACGATTTCTGAGTTTCGAACCCAAGTTGAACACCTCGCTGGGAATTGAATCCCCAACCATTACCGCCCCCATGCACACCCTCTCCCGCCGCTCCTTCCTCAAAACGTCAGCCCTGGTTACCGTCGGCACCGCCCTCTCCGCCCGCTCCTGGGGGCAGGTCGCGGGCGCCAATGGCGACATCCGCGTCGCCGTCGTCGGCCTCAACGGGCGTGGCCGCAGCCACCTCCAGAGTCTCCAGCGCATCAAGGGCGTGCGGGTCGTCGCCCTTTGCGATATCGACACCACCGTACTGGCGCGCGCCAAGGCCAGCTTCGCCTCCGAGGGCACCGAGGTGAAAACGCACGTTGACCTCCGCGAGTTGCTGGCGTCCGGCGACCTCGACGCCGTGACGATTGCCTCGCCGAATCATCAGCACTCGCTGCAGGCGATTTGGGCGTGTCAGGCGGGCAAGGATGTCTACGTCGAGAAACCTGTTTCGCACAATGTCTGGGAGGGCCGCCAGCTCGTCGCGGCTGCGGCGAAACACCAGCGCGTCGTCCAGGCGGGCACACAGATCCGTTCGGGCGCGGGTTTGCAGGAGGCCGTTGCATGGGTGCGGGCGGGCAACCTGGGAAAAATCACCGCGGCCCGCGGCTTTTGCTACAAACGCCGCGAGAGCATCGGTCAGGCCGACGGCCCACTGCAGATTCCGTCCACGATCAATTTTGATTTGTGGTGCGGGCCCGCGCCGCTGGTTCCGCCCCGGCGCAAGCGGCTGCACTACGACTGGCATTGGGTCCACGTGACCGGCAACGGCGACGTCGGCAACCAGGGTATCCACCAGATGGATATCGCGCGCTGGTTCCTCGGCGAGCGCGGTCTGCCGCGCACCACGCTCAGCGTGGGCGGCCGGCTCGGCTACGTCGACGATGGCGACACCCCCAACACGCAGGTGGTCGTGCACGACTACGCGAGCGCGCCCCTAATCTTCGAGGTGCGCGGACTGCCGGCCAAGGCGGGTGAGGCGGGCGCGGCGGATGAGGCGGGCCGGACGGGCAAGAAGGGTCGGGGCGCGGGGGGCGTCATGGACAACTATCGCGGCGTCGGCGTGGGCAACGTGATCGACTGCGAGGGCGGCGTCGTCGTCACCACGAATTATTTCACCGCGACCGCCTACGATCAGGCGGGCAAGGTGCTGAAGGAGTTCAAGGGCGTCGACCGCCACATGCAGAACTTCATCGACGTCGTGCGCAGCCGGAAGACGGCGCAACTCTACGGTCCGATCGAAGAGGGCCACGTCTCCAGCGCGCTGTGCCACCTCGGTAATATTTCGCACGTCCTTGGCTCGACCGTGGCTCCCGGGGTGTTGCGGGAAAAAATCAAGGGCCATGCCGGTCTGGCGGAAGCCACGGGGCGCATGATCGAGCATCTCGCGGCGAACGGCGTGGACGCCGCCAAGTCGCCGCTCACGCGCGGCGTGCCGCTCACGCTCGCCCCCGGGAAGGAGTCCTTTCAGGGCGAATTCGCCAAAGAGGCCACGCCGCTGCTCACCCGCAATTACCGCGCGCCGTTCGTCGTGCCCGATCTGTCGCGGATGTCGTGAGGGTGGGGTGGAGCCCGATGTCCCCGTCGGGCTGGTGCGACTTAGCCGGATGTCTTCGCGTGGCGCGGTCACCACGGGATGCGCGTCGACACTGGGAAAGGCCTGGACGTCTCGGCGAAGAAGATTTTGCACAAAAGACGCGGCAAATGCGCCAAGCGAGCACGCCGGCTTCGGGCTCGAGAAATTTTCCGGTCCTCGACTTTTTGTCTCAATTCCGAGGTTTGACAGGAAGATTTGGGACCGCAAGATTCCCAGAGTCGGAAAGTTCCCGGGATGCATTTCGGCGGTGAGAGCATCCTTTTTCCCGCTCCTGCTTCCCCTCACCCTTCCCGAGCCCCATGACGCCGCCTAGGATTCCCCGGCTGTTGCTCGGCGTCGCCCTCGCGTTTTTCCTCGCGCCTGCGACGGCCGCGTTGCGCGCCACGCCCGAGCTTGACGCGGGGATCAAGTTCTTCCGCGAGAAAATCGAGCCCGTCCTCACGGAACACTGTTACGAATGTCACGCCGCGTCGGCGAAAAAACTCAAGGCCGGCCTGCGCCTCGACACCCGCGCCGGCCTGCTCGCTGGCGGTGAATCCGGCCCGGCGCTCGCACCTGGCGACCTGAAGAGCCTTCTCTTGCAGGCGATTCGCCACGAGGAAGACTTGGCGATGCCCACGAAACAACCGAAGCTCGCCCCGGCGATCATCGCCGACTTCGAGCACTGGGTGAAAATCGGCGCGCCTGATCCTCGCGCCGGCGACGCCCCGGTCGCGAATCCGGCCACCGTCCCGCGCCTCGCCCGCGGGTTCTGGGCGTTTCAACCGATCAAGCAGGCGCCGCCGCCCGTCGTGAAAGACCCCCGCTGGGCCGTCAGTCCGATTGACCGCTTCATCCTCGCCCGACTCGAGACCCGGCAACTGCAACCCGCACCCGCCGCGAGCCCGACAGAACTCATCCGCCGAGTCACCTTCGATGTCACCGGACTCCCGCCCACTCCGGAAGAGGTGCAGGCGTTCCTGGCCGATCGCGCGTCTCTCCGCGCCGCGGGCTCGACGGAGCCGGAGGCCGAGGCCTACGCGCGCCTCGTCGACCGCCTCCTCGCCAGTCCGCATTACGGCGAACAGGCCGCACGGCAGTGGCTCGATGTGGTCCGCTTCGCCGAATCCGAGGGTTTCGAATACGATCGGCCCCTCCCCGACGCCTGGCGTTATCGCGACTACGTGATCGACTCCTTCAACCGCGACAAACCCTTCGACCGTTTCCTGACCGAGCAACTCGCCGGCGACGAACTCGAGCCGGGCAACCGCGAACTCGAAACCGCCGCAGTGTTCCACCGCCTCGGTACCGTTCGCCGCAACGCCGGCAATCCCGAAATCGCCCTCAGTCGCAACGAGGTGCTCACTGAGCGCACGGACATCGTCGGCACCGCCATGCTCGGCCTCACCGTCGGCTGCGCCCGCTGCCACGATCACAAAATTGATCCCATTCTCCAAAAGGATTATTACCGCCTGCAGGCCTACCTCGCCGCCACGCAGGAGAACGACATTTTGCTCGTGCCGGCGGAGGAGAAGAAATCGTGGGAGGAAAAAACCAAGGCGATCAACGACCAGCTGCGCCGGTTGAACCGGAAGGCGTCCACCGCGATCGGCGCCGACAAGACGAAGCTCGATATCGAAATCGAGAATCTCGAGGACACCCTGCCGCCCAGCCCCGCCACCATCCCAAGCATCCGCCATGACCCGGCGCTGCGCACTGCAATCCACGTCCTCAAGCGCGGCGAGTGGGAGCGCAAGGGCGCCGCCGTCGCGCCACGCCCGCCGACCGTCCTCGTGAGCGACGACCTGCCGGAGTTGCCCGCCGACACTCCCGCCCCGCGGACCGCGCTCGCCCGCTGGCTCACTGACCCACAGCACCCGCTCACCGCGCGGGTCGCCGCCAACCGCGTCTGGCTGCAGCATTTCGGCACGGGTCTCGTGAAAACTCCCAACGATTTTGGTCAGAATGGCGACCGTCCGAGTCACCCTGAGTTGCTCGACTGGCTCGCCGGCCAGCTCGTGGCGGGTGGCTGGAGCATGAAGGCGCTGCACCGCACCATTCTTCTCAGCAACGCCTACCGCCAGTCGACGCAGTCCGCCCTCGCCACCGCCGCGACCCGAGTCGATCCCGAAAACCGCCTCCTCTGGCACTTCGCGCGACGACGCCTCGCCGCCGAGGAGATCCGCGACGCCATGCTCGCCGCCAGCGGCCGGCTCAACCCCAAGCTCGCCGGCCCGAGCGTGATGGTGCCCGTCGATCCCGATCTCGTTAAGATACTCTACAAACCGTCGCAATGGATGGTCACGCGGGACACGACCGAGCATTTCCGCCGTTCCATCTACCTTGTCGCGAAGCGCAACCTGCGGCTGCCGTTCATGGAGACCTTTGACCAACCGGATCTCCTCTCGAGCTGCGGCCGGCGCGAATCGAGTACCCACGCGCCACAGGCGTTGGAGCTGATGAACGGCAAGCTCGCCAACGACCTCGCCGTCGCCTTCGCCGAACGACTCACGCGCGAGGCCGGCGCCGATCCCGGCAAACTCACCGACCGCGCCTACTGGCTCGCCGTCGGCCGCGCCCCGACTCCGGCCGAGCGCCAGCTCGCGGTTTCGTTCCTTGCCACCCAACCCCTGCGTGAATTCGCCCTCGCGACGTTCAACCTCAACGCGTTTCTCTATGCACCCTGACGGTTTTCCGGAGCACTCCCGCCCGACGCGCAACCGCCGCGAGTTCATCCGCGATTCCTGCTGCGGCTTCGGCGGCCTCGCGCTCGCGTCGCTGCTCCACGCGCAGGGCCGGCGCGCCGCGCCGGGTGACAACCACCCGCTCGCACCCAAGCGTCCGCCGCTCCCCGCAAAGGCGAAATCGGTCATCTTTCTTTTCATGGCCGGCGGCCCGAGCCACATGGAGACCTTTGACCCGAAGCCGCTGCTCAATGAGCTGAGCGGTCAGCCGCGCCCGAAGGCCTTCGGCGAGGCGAAATATCAGTTCATCCAGACGACCGCGAAACTCCTCGGCACCAAACGCACGTTTCAAAAATACGGCCGCGGCGGCATCGAGGTCTCGGACTTGTTTCCGCGCGTCGCCGCCTGTGCCGACGACCTCGCCGTCATCCGCTCGTGCCACGGCAACTCCGTCGTCCACTCCGCCGCGCAATACGAACTCTTCAGCGGGCGCCTTGTCCCCGGCGCCCCCAGCATGGGCTCGTGGATCACCTACGGACTCGGCACCGAGAGCGACTCGCTGCCGGCCTACGTCGTGATGCCCGATCCCGACGGCGCGCTGCCCGCCGGCCAGCCGATGTACGCCCAGGGTTTTCTGCCCGCGATTTACCAGCCCACGATGTTCCGCCCGGGCGCCAGGCCCGTGCTCAATCTCGACCTTCCGCCCGGCATCTCGCTCGCCGAGCGCCGCCGCACGCTCGACCTCATCCGCCACCTGAACGAGAGCGCGCTCGATCCGCACGACGCGGAATTCTCCGCGCGGATCAACGCCTACGATCTCGCGTTCCGCATGCAGACCGAGGCGCCCGAGGTGCTCGACCTCTCGCGCGAACCGCAGGAGACCCTCGATCTCTACGGCATCGGCACCGAGCCCACCAACGACTACGGCCGCCGCTGCCTCCTGGCGCGCAAACTCGTCGAGAAGGGCGTGCGCTTCGTCTGTGTCGTCTCCGGCGGCGGCTCCGGCCGGCTCACCTGGGATGCGCACGAGGACATCGAGGAAAACCACCTTCGCATGGCGGTGCAGACCGACCAGCCGATGGCGGCCCTGCTCACGGACCTCAAGCGCCGCGGCCTCCTCGACAGCACGCTCGTGCTTTGGGGTGGCGAGTTCGGCCGCTCGCCCGAGGCCCAGTCCGGCCAGGGCCGCGACCACCACAACCTCGGTTTCAGCATGTGGCTCGCCGGCGGTGGCATCAAAGGCGGGCAGGTCGTTGGCGCCACCGACGAGATTGGACTGCAGGCCGTCGAAAAGCCCTATCATCTGCGCGACATCCACACGACGATCCTCAACCAGCTCGGCCTCGACCAGCACCAGCTCACCTACCCGCACCTCGGCCGCAACGAACGCCTCACCTTCGTCGAGGGCAAGGTGATCAGGGAAATCGTCTGACGCGCGCACCCACGCCGAATACAGCCGGAACCTGTGGAAAAACCGCCGATGAAAACCGCCGCCCGCCACGCCACGCCTTGCGCGAAAATCCCCAAGACCTACACCGGCCTCATGGCCCGGCATCTGGTTCGCCCGATCCGCGACCAGGTGGACGCCGAGAACGCCGCCGAGATCATCGACCTCCTCGCCGGGCATGCCCTCAACGCGGAGCAGTCCGACTACCTCGACCTGCTCAGCGACCTTTACGAAAAATGGGAAGATGCGCAGTTTCCGCTCCACCGGGCGCGCGGCGCGGAGCTGCTGCGACTCGTGCTCGCGGAGCGCCACGAAAATGCCGGCCAGCTCGCGAAGCTCCTTGGGATCGATGCGTCGCTGGCCTACCGGATTCTCCGCGGCGAGCGCCACTTGGCCGCCGTGCCGATCCGGAAGGCGGCGGACACCTACGGGCTCGATCCTGTGGCGTTGCTGCCGTGAGCGCGGGCCGCCGGGGCAATATTCCGGTCACCGAACGCGCCCACCGCGACGGCCGCGATCCCACGCCGAACGACGTCGATCGCACCCAGCTCGGTCTCGCCATCGTCCCGCCGCCGACCGCCAGAGTGTAAACGTGGGCCCGCTCGATTGCGGATTGTGGGTGCGGCATGGCTGACCGCCCGCGTCATCCGATTTCGGAGGACTGCGCTTCGTCGCAGCCGAGCTTGAATCGCAGGCGAAACGCCGCCGACAAAGCGGCACCCTCCGATACTCGGCCCGCCACCGCCAATCGGGGGATACGCCCTCCCCTTCCGACCGTCGGAATGCCTTTTGACAGTCCCCGGCGATCACCTTGAATGGGTTCCGCATCAGGAAATTTATCACCTCACCATGAACCCGGCCGCCGCGAGGCAGCTTCACTTCGACCACCCACCCGCATGTATGTAGTCATGATCGCCTCCGAGTGCGCGCCGGTGGCCAAGGTTGGCGGGCTGGGCGATGTCGTGTTCGGGCTCTGCCGCGAGCTGGAAATCCGGGGCAACTCGGTCGAGATCATCTTGCCGAAATATGACTGCCTGCGCTACGGCGAGATCTTCGGCCTCGAACTCACCCTCAAGGATCTGTGGGTGCCGTGGTATGATCGTTCGGTCCATTGCAGCGTCTATTTCGGCTTCGTGCACGGGCGGAAGTGCTTTTTCATCGATCCCCATTCCGAGCAAAACTTTTTCAACCGGCGCGCGTTCTACGGGCAGGGCGACGACGACCAGCGGTTCGCGTTCTTCAACCGCGCGGCGCTCGAGTTCATGCTCCAGACCGGCAAGCACCCGGATATCATCCACTGCCACGACTGGCAGACGGGGCTCGTGCCGGTGTTGCTCTACGAAATCTACCAGCAGCTGGGCATGACGCGCCCGCGGGTGTGCTACACACTGCACAACCTCGCCCACCAGGGCGTGACGAAGGAGCACATCCTGCGCGCCACCGGCCTGAACCGGCACGCGTATTATTACCATCAGGATCGGTTGCAGGATGGGGCCAACCGCGGCGCGATCAATGTGATGAAGGGCGGCATCGTTTATTCCAACTTCGTCACCACGGTTTCGCCCCGTTACGCGTGGGAAATCATGCACACCGAGCAGAGCTGCGGGCTCGGTCACACCCTGCACGTTCACCGCCAGAAGATCGGCGGCATCCTCAACGGGCTCGACTACGAGGTCTGGAATCCGGAGACCGACCGGCACCTGCCGGGTCCGTACGGCCTCGCGACGCTCGACCAAAAATACGCGACCAAGCAGGCGCTCCGCCAGCGGTTCTGGCTGCGCGACGTGTTCAAGCCGATCGTCTGTTTCATCGGCCGGCTCGATCACCAGAAAGGCGTGCCCCTCATCACGCACGCGATCGAATACTGCCTGCGGCACGGCTGCCAGTTTGTGCTCCTCGGCACGAGCCCCGACTCGAAGGTCGCGCAACACTTCCAGGGCCTCAAACAGCGTTACAACGACAACCCCGACTGCCATCTCGAGCTGGGCTTTAACGAGGAGCTTTCCCACCTGATCTACGCGGGCTCGGACCTGATCATCGTGCCGAGCCTGTTCGAGCCCTGCGGGCTCACGCAACTAATCGGTCTCCGCTATGGCACGGTGCCGATCGTACGCGCCACCGGCGGGTTGATCGACACGGTGTTCGATGCGAATCACGCGAACAAACCGTATGCGGAGCGCACGGGTTTCGTGTTCAACGATTTCAATGCGCCGGGCATCGAGTCGGCGCTCGGGCGGGCGATCGGGCTGTGGTACAACTTCCCGCAGCACTTCCGCGAACTCATGATCAACGGCATGCGCTCCGATTTTTCCTGGAATCATCCCGGCCAGAACTACCTGAACGTCTACGCGCACATCCGGGCAAAGTGAGGCGAAGCGGGGACGGAACCAACGGACCACGGTGCAGGCGTGAGCGCGACTCGCCTGCGGCCGACTACCCCGCCGCGATTCAGCGGCGCGACCCGAGCAGCACGATGCCCTGGCCTGGTCGCAGCGCGTAATGGAACGGCTCGCGCACCTGCTCCAGCGGAAATTCCGGCGACACATCGCGGAGCGAAGCGTCCCCCGGCAGATAATGCCGGAGATGATCCACCGAGAATTCCTGATGACTCCATAGATCCAGATTGAGAATCAGCAGCGCTTCGGCGCGGTCCCGCGTCGACGATTTGCGCATGAGCAGAATATTCGGGTTGGCGCACGGTATAAACCGCGTCGGTCCCTCCTCCTGAAAAACGGCGTGACCCTGTTTGAGGGTGTTGACCTGCTTGATGTAGGAGCGCAGGTCGATGCCGTTCTCGTGCCAGTCGGCCGGCGTGGTGTGGACGACGTGCAGCGGCTTCCGCATCCCAAACTCGAAACCCGCCGGAATCATCACGCCCGAGGAAAACAGCGCGGAGAACAGGTAGCGCTGCTTCAGTCCGTTGACATTGCCGTTTAATTCCTCGGCGAGGCGGACGGTGTCGTGGCTCTCGGGAAAACTGATCGATCGCGTAGTCTCGCGCACGAGGTTGTAGCTCTCGACCAGCCAGCCGTCGCGGAAATTCCACCATTTCGAGCTGTTGAACACGAAATCGAAACCGGCGAGCGCGGTCTCCTTCGTCTCCTCGGCCGCACAGCCGAGGGTCTCGGCCACGAAGCAGAGCCGCGGGTGCCGCGACCGCGCGTCGCGCAGCAGCCGCCGCCAGAAATCCGCCGGGATTTGGTACGCCGCATCGCAGCGGAAACCCTCGAAACCGAGCCCCGCGAGGTGCTCGACGACGCGCAGACAATACCGGTACAGGCCCTCCGGGTCGCGGGTGTGCCGGTGGTCGAACTGCGCGAGGTCATGCCACACGACGGTCTCGCCGTTGTGCTGGCAGGAGGGATGTTTGATCCGGCCATCGCCTTCGCGGACGAACCACTCCGGATGCTCCCGGGTCAACGCCGAGTCGCTCGCGCAGTGATTGATCACGAGGTCGATCATCACGCGCAGACCGGCGGCGCGCGCGCGGGCGGTCATCTGCTTCACCTGATCGTCGGGTGCGGCGGTGGCGCCTGGATCGAGCAGCACCGGGTTGATGGCAAAATAATCCGCGACCGAATAAAGGCTGCGCGAGGCGCCGGTTTTTTGGATCGGGTTGACGAAGATCCAATCGAATCCCATGCCGCCCGCCCGCGCAAAATGCCGTTCCCACTGCGAAAACGGTCCGGCGAGCAGGGGGAAGAGGTCGTAGAGAAGCATGGGAGGAAGATGGAGCGTTGGTGCGATCGGGAGCCATGAAGACATTTCATTCTGGCGCGGGAAACCAGCGAAAACCCACGGAATGAAATCGAGACGACCCGCCTCCTGATCGCCGGGGAATCCAATGGCGGGTGAGGGCACCCGCACTCCATGGGTCCGGCGCCGCCAATCCATCGGTCCGCACCAATCGTGTCACCATTTGCGGGGGAGTTTGACTGAGCGGAGGATTTAGCCGCGAATACCGCCCCGCCCACTCATTTCATGACCCAATTGCTCGAGACCATTGACCAACGACCCAACCTCTGCGGTTCCCAACCGCTGATCGATTCCACGCTGCGCCTCGGTGCCCGGCAGCCGGTGTTTCTGCCGGAGAGCCGCGTCGATTTCGGCCGGGCGAAGAGTGCCTTCGCGATCGCGCTGCACATGCACCAGCCGCTGATTCCGGCGGGCCGCGGTGATCTCTCGACGGCGGAGATCATCAGCAACCTGAAGCACATGATGGATCACCCGGGGATCGGCGACAACCACAACGCCTCTGTCTTTCACTGGTGCTACAAGCGCATCGGTGAGTTTATCCCGCAGTTGATCGACGAGGGCAAACAGCCGCGCGTGATGCTCGAGTACACCGGCACGCTCTTCCACGGGATGCGGCAGATGGGCTTGAACGATGTCTTCGACAGCCTGAAGCGCGTCACCTGCGAGCCGCGTTACCGCGGGGCGGTCGAGTGGCTCGGCGCGCCGTGGGGCCATGCGGTCGCACCGTCGACCCCGGCGCAAGACTACCGGCTGCATGTCACGGCGTGGCAGCATCATTTTGCCGCCATTTTCGGACTCGACGCCCTGGCGCGGGTGCGCGGCTTCTCGCCTTCGGAAATGGCGCTGCCGAATCATCCGGACACCGCGTATGAGTTCGTGAAGACGCTCAAGGATTGCGGCTTTCAATGGGTGATTGTGCAGGAGCACACCGTCGAGCGGCCGGAGAATGGCGGCGGCTTGGAGCGCCGGCATCTGCCGCACCGCCTGGTGTGCCGCAATTCCCGCGGCGAAGAGGCGAGCATCATCGCGATCATCAAGACGCAGGGCAGCGACACGAAGCTCGTCGCCCAGATGCAGCCGTATTACGAGGCGAAGAGCCTCGCGCGCTGGGAACTCGCCGGCCGCCAGGTGCCGCCGTTGGTCACGCAGATCGCCGATGGCGAAAACGGCGGCGTGATGATGAACGAGTTTCCGCCGAAATTCATGGAGGCGATGCGCGAGAGCACCGGGTCCGACACCCCGGCGATGAACGCGACGGAATATCTCGAGCACTTGTTTGCCTTGGGCATTCGCGAGAATGATTTCCCGGTCGTGCAGCCGATCTGCCAGAAGAAGATCTGGGATCGCTTCGCGCCCGGCGCCGGACCGGAAAAAATGGCGCAAGTGATCGAGCAGTTGAAGAAAGAGGACCACCGTTTCCACGTCGACGGCGGGAGCTGGACCAACGACATCTCGTGGGTCCGCGGCTACGACAACGTCCTCGGGCCGATGGAGCGCGTCAGCTCGCTGTTCTACGAAAAAGTGCTGAAGCCCGGCGTGCCCGCGACCGATCCGCGCTACCGCAACGCGTTGTATCACCTGCTGTGTTCGCAGACGAGCTGCTACCGCTACTGGGGCCAGGGTGCGTGGACGGACTACGGCCGCGAGATCTGCCGCCGGCTCGAGGCGATTCTGACGCACGATTTCTGAGCGGAAGTTTTGTTTGTCGCTCAACTATTCCCGCGTGAGCAACTCAGGTTTTCCCCGCGTTAGGAACGCGGGAGGGATGGCTCGGTTCCGGCCTTGAGGCCGGCGACGAGCGTGGGGATCTCGCGGGCGGGGACGACCGTGATCTTGTCGTCGAGCCTATAACGGGCCGTGCCTGGATAGATCACCCAAAGGTGCGCGAGGCCGAGATCGGCGATCGCGGTGTGCATCGACTTGGTCGTGCCGGGGGCGTCGGCATACTTCACCTCGAAGCCATAGCGCTTACCGCTCCACACGGTCATCAGATCCAGCTCCGCGCCGTTGTGGGTCGCCCAATAGTAGGCGTCTCGGCTGCGCAGTAGGGCGAGGAGTTGTTCGACGACAAAGCCCTCCCACGATGCGCCGAGCTTCGGATGCCCGAGGAGGTCGTTGTGGGAACGCACGCCGAGCAGAGTGTGGAACAGACCGGTGTCGCGAACATAGATTTTGGGCGCCTTGACCTGGCGCTTGCCCAGATTCTCGAACCACGGCGGCAGCACGCGCACCATGTAGGCGCCGGCGAGGATATCGAGGTAGCGGCGCGCAGTTGGTTCGCTGGTGCCGAGCGAACGGGCAAACTCCGCCCCGTTCCAAGTCTGCCCGTGATAGTGGGCAATCATCGTCCAGAAGCGACGCAGAGTTTCCGCAGGGATGGTGATGCCGAACTGGGGGATGTCGCGCTCCAGAAAACTGCGGATGAATTCGTCGCGCCAGATGAAAGTTTTTTCATCGCTGGCCGCCAGGTACGAACGCGGGAACCCTCCGCGCTGCCAGAGTCGTCCGAGCGCGTCCGGGCCGGTTTCATCCAAGGTGAAGCCGCCCAAATCCACCACGCCCACGCGACCGGCCAGCGACTCGGAAACGCCGCGGATGATGTGGGGCGAGGCACTGCCGAGCAGGAGAAAACGCGCCGGCTCGCCCGGTCGGTCGAGGAGCACGCGGAGCGTTTCGAAGAGCGCGGGCTTGCGCTGGATCTCGTCGATCACCACCAAGCCGGTCAGCGGCTTCAGCGCTTGCTCCGGCTCGGCCAGCCTTTTTTGATCGGCGGCATCCTCCAAATCGAAAAACGTCGCATCGGTGGTGCGACCGGCGAACTCCCGGGCCAACGTGGTTTTGCCACATTGGCGGGGACCAGAGAGGGTTACGGCCGGGTGAACACCAAAGTATTCGTCGATGGTCGCAAGGATGGACGGGCGCTTCAGCATGAAGGGTTACTTAACCATGAATTTCTAATTTTCAATATTCGATTTTCATGGAAAAATATTGCCGTGGAAAATGGATTTAGGAATATCCATGAAAATCTAAACATGAACTCCGGATTTTCATGGATGTCGCTTTTTCGCCATTTCCACCATTGTAGATTAATGGTTTAGAGCCGCCAAGATCCATACACGTTTCGATTTTGCGTGCGTAAGTCACGTAAGCTCGTCTGCCGGTGACTCAGGTGGGGACAATTTTAGCCGTCACCTCCGCCGCCATGCTGGGTGGAAACTGAATGTCGAGTTCGTCCACCCGGAGCTTGCCGGAGATCGGCCGCGTTCGGCTGGAACCGCCGAACGTTCGTCGAGCGTGGGGTGGCGCGAGTGAACTGCACAAGGTCTCGTGCGCATTGGGCGGCGGCGCGACCGCACGCTTGCGCGGGGGCCAGGCCCGGCAAAGGTTCCGTCATGCTCACCACCGAACTGTCGCGCGCCGTCTTTGAGCTGCCCGTCGCCAGTCGTCTCGAACTTGCCCGTCGTTTGGTCGAAAGTGTCGTGAAACCCGCGTCGCCGAATGAGGCGGTGAGCGAAGGAATCCGTCGGATCGAAGATGTCGTTTCGGGACGCGTGGCTGGATTTTGCATCTGATTTTCCCATGAGTGAAATTCCCGAATTCATCGACGGCCTGCCGAACATCTCCGGGTGGGACTGCGAACGCGAGGAGGCCATCCATCGCGGGCGCGACCGCCCGGTGTTCTTGCACGAGAGCGGCATCGACTTCGGCCGGGCGCGGGGGGCCTGCGCGGTGGCGTTGCACATGCATCAGCCGCTCATCCCGGCCGGCGGGCCGGGCCGCGGATCCGATGCCCACCGCGAACCGCTCATCGGCAACCTCCAATACATGCTGCAGAGCCCTTACGAGGAGGATCGGCACAACGCCAACGTCTACCGCTGGTGCTATCGGCGACCCGGAGAGTTTCTTCCGCAGCTCGTGCACGAGGGCAAACAGCCGCGGCTTACGCTCGACTACACCGGCACACTGTTCCTCGGCCTGCAGCAGATGGGCGCGGGCGATGTGCTCGACGCGCTGCGGAAGATCACCTGCGATCCCAATTACCGGCGCTGCGTCGAGTGGCTCGGCACGACGTGGGGCCACACAGTGGCGCCCTCCACACCGCCGCAGGATTTTCGGCTGCACGTGAAAGCGTGGCAGAATCATTTCGCGTCGCTCTTCGGTTTCGAGGCCCTGAGCCGCGTGCGCGGTTTCATGCCGTCGGAACTCGCGCTGCCCAATCACCCCGACGTCGCCTACGAGTTCGTGAAAACGCTCCGCGACTGCGGTTATCAGTGGGTGATCGTGCAGGAGCACACGGTGGAGAATCCCGAGACGGGCTGGGGCTCCCAGTATCTGCATCTGCCCAACCGGATGGTCTGCTCCAATTCGCGCGGCGAGACGGCCAGCATCACCGTGTTGATCAAGACCCGCGGCAGCGATACCAAGATCATCGGTCACATGCAGCCCCACGACGAGGCGGCCAGCCAGTCGCGGTGGGACTATCGCGGTCGAAAAATTCTCCCGCTCGTCACGCAAATCGCCGACGGCGAAAACGGCCACGTGATGATGAACGAGTTTCCCGGCACGTATCTCGACGTCGTGCGCCGCGCCTCGGGCTCCGACGTCCCGCTCGTCAATCCCTCCGAGTACCTCGAGTACCTCGCCGCCGACGGCTGGCGGGAGGAGGATTTTCCCGTGGTGCATCCCGTCCGCCAAAAAAGGATCTGGGAGCGTTTCCGCGCCGGAGAAGGTCCGGAAAAACTCGCGCAGGTGATCGAGCAACTGCATCGCGAAGACTATCACTTCCACGTCGAGGGCGGGAGCTGGACCAACGACATCTCGTGGATCTACGGCTACGAAAACGTCCTGGGCCCGATGGAGAAGGCGAGTGCGCTCTTTCACGAAAAGGTCGTGCGCGCGGGCGTCTCGACGGGTGAGCAGCGTTATCGCAACGCCCTGTTGCACCTGTT
This sequence comes from Opitutaceae bacterium, assembly GCA_005792355.1. Lineage (GTDB taxonomy): Bacteria > Verrucomicrobiota > Verrucomicrobiia > Opitutales > Opitutaceae > ER46. The sequence continues at coordinate 1,555 of SXSC01000160.1, read as the reverse complement.
GACTGCGCAGACGAGTTGTTTCCGCTACTGGGGTCAGGGGCGTTGGACGGATTACGGTCGGGAGATCAGCCGGCGGGCCCTCGATATTCTCACGCACGATTTTTGAGCGCCCGGCAATCCGTTGACAAAGCGACGCCCTCGTTCGGAATCGGTCTCCGAATCTGGCTGGGCGCATGCTGGCAAGCCGGGCCAACCACGACACCACGCCAACCTTGCAGGAGAAACTGATCATTTCCAATCCGGCCGTCATGTTGGGCCGGCCTGTCGTCGCCGGCACGCGCGTCACGGTCGATGAGATTCTGGATCGCCTCGCTGAAGGCGCCACCGTTGAGGAACTGATTGCCCGGCATCCGGGCCTGGCCGTCGAAGGTGTGCTGGGTGCTCTCCGCTTCGCGGCCGACAGCGTGCGGGAGGATTCACCCCTCAACGGAAAATCGCCGCTCGAATTGCACGGGCCGCATGTGGTCTCCCTCCCCCATGGCGCCAACGGGGAAACCCGGCCGGCGATCGCGGTCCGGACCTTGCAACCGGATGCAACTCGCGTCGCCGTCCGACGGCCACCCGCGCCGCCCGGGGCCGGCCGCGCCTGGCTTCCCTCGCTCGATTCGGACGCCGCGAGCCCCGCGGCGATCGCCGCGCAACTCCCGACCCTGCATCCGATGGAGCGCGTGCATCCCGACGGCGTCTTCGAGGCGCTGTTCCCCGGCGAAACGGAGCCTTTCTATTACCAGCTCTCCGTCACCGCGGACGACGGCGAGACCCGGGTGGCGGAAACGCCGTACGGATTGCCCCCGTTGCTGGGCGCGGCGGACCTGCCGGGGTTTGCGACGGCGGCGGCCGACGGCGAGGAGGCGATCGCCGCCGCGAAGCGCGCGTGCCGGTTGCACGAAATATTCGGCGCGCATCTGGTCGGGCACGCGGGCCTGGCGGGCGTGGCGTTTGCGGTCTGGGCCCCGGGTGCGGCCAGCGTGAGCGTGGTCGGCGACTTCAATGGCTGGAGCGCCCTGCATCATCCGATGCGGCCGCTGGCCACCTCGGGCGCGTGGGAGCTGTTTGTGCCCGGACTGGGCGCCGGCACGGTCTACAAATATCGCATCGCGCCGCGCGACGGCGGGCCCGCCTTCGACAAGGCCGATCCGTATGCCTTTGCCGCGGAGTTGCGGCCCGCCACGGCGTCGGTCGTCTGGAATCTGCACAACTATGCGTGGCAGGATGCGGCGTGGATGCAAACCCGCGCCCGCCGGCAGGCGCCCGAGGCCCCGCTGGCGATTTACGAAGTGCACCTCGGCTCGTGGCGGCGCGCGCCAGTGGCGGAGGGCGGGGCGCCGCGCTGGCTCACGTATCGGGAATTGGCTGACGAGCTCGTGCCCTACGTGCAGGAGATGGGCTACACGCACATCGAGCCCATGCCGCTGGCCGAGCATCCCTTCGACGGTTCGTGGGGCTACCAGATCACGGGGTTTTTTGCGGTCACATCGCGCTACGGCACGCAGGATGATTTCCGCTATTTCGTGGACCGGGCGCACGCGGCCGGCCTGGGCGTGATCCTGGACTG
>SXSC01000159.1 GCA_005792355.1 Opitutaceae bacterium | reverse complement strand
GTGATCGGGCTGGTGGTGGTCGCCGGCGAGACCGCCGTGAACGTGGTGCCGCCGTCGATGGAATACTTGTAGTTGGTGATCGCCGAGCCGCCCGCCGCTCCGGCGGTGAAGGCCACCGTCAACTGCCCGTCCCCCGCCGTGATGCCCGTAATCGTCGGCGCGCCGGCACTCGGCAGGACAAAGAGACCGCCGAGAGCCTGAAAAGCACCGGCACCGGAGATCGTCGTGGAGGGTGTGGCGTTGCCGCCATCATTGGTGGTCTTGTCAAAAACAAGAATCGACGACGTTGGCGGATCCTGAGGATCACTTGTATCTACAGTGTCTCCGACGTAAATTTTGTTGGAGTCGATCGCCAGGTAGCGCAGCCCGGAACCGAAGGCGTTGGATGCGATCGTGGTCGCAGGGCTACCGTTGACGCTCGCACCCGCCCCAAGCGCACTAAGGGTATAGCTCTTGACGGTCGGAACCATGGCCAGCCCCGTCTCAAGTGTGTAGACCGTCGTTGCATCCACCGCCACCGCCGTCGGCCCATTGAGGCCTGTGATGGTCTTCGTAGGAGCCACATCTCCATCCGCACTGGTCGAGAAGACCAGGAGGTTGTCGCTGGGAGCGTTAGCGACGTAGATCGAGCCGGAGTGGACAACGAGGCCCTTCGGTTGGTTCATCGTTGTCGCGGTTCCCGTGATTGTCTGGGCCGCAACGAGCGGGTCCGAACTCGATTTGGCAACCATGCCGCTCACCGGATACACATTGATCGCGCCTGCGGTTCCGAAACCGGTCCCCTGGTCGAGCACGTAGAGGTTCGTGCTGTCGAGCGCCAGTGCAACCGCGAGGTCGTAACCGCCGCTCTTTGGCGTCAGGTAGGTGGTGGTGACCGGCGCCGTATTCGGGCCCACGATCGGCAGCGTGTATTTCAGGACAAAGGGCCGGCCGGCAATGAAGTCATGACACAAAACGAACAGATGGGTCGAATTGGCGACGACGCCCACCACCGGGAAGTTGGAATGGTCGATGCCAGTGCTGGCACCGAAAAGCGTCATATCGGGAGTCGCGTTGCCACTGGCACTCGCGGAAAACGCCGCGATGCCACCGGTCGTGCCCATGGCGGGATCCACCACATAGATCTGCGCGCGGGCCGAGGGCAGCCACGCCGCAGTCAACAGCAGGCCAATACCGAGCAGCATCGCCGCCGTGCGCAGAGGAAGCCGGATCAAGAGTGCCAGCGAGGCCAAGCCGAGCCACGGTCGCCATGAGCTCCTCGCCCCGGCGCACAACGGCCGTTGGGTGCTTGATGAGGAGGAAGCCATGCGCCGGGCAGTGGGAGGGACAGAGGCAGAAGGACGCGTTGGGGATCAGTCACGTTGCACGAGCTTGCCCTGCTCGACTTTCGCGCTCCCGACGGGTTGGCCTCGGAGGTCCCAAGCCTTGGCGTCGCCATGCGGCACGCCGGCCTGGAGGGACGTCTCCCGGGCGAGTTGGCCATTCGGATGCCACTCCCGAAAAGTGCCAACGAGCTGGCCTTCGCGAATCTTGACCTGAGACTTTCTGGCCCCGTCGGCGTACCATCGCGTGCGCGTGCCATGGCTGACCCCGCGCACAAAAGTTTCCTCCACTTCCCGCTGGCCGTTCTCGTACCAGCCTTGGGAGAGGCCATGCGCACGCCCCTCGTGCACCGCGACTTCCGCCCGGCGCTTTGCCGGACCCCACTCCTCGATCACGAGTCCAGAAAACGCCTGTTTTTCGCCGCGCCGATACAGCACGCCCTCGCGCAGTTCGACGTCCGCCCGGCGGACCGTCGCGACCGGGGCCGACGGTTCAACCGCCAGCCAAACCGCCAGCGCGATCGCGACGAGGACTGCGGGGCCAATGACAAAACGGCGCCATGACAACTTAGTCGGCATACAGGCGGTAGAACGCGGTGCCACCTGGCGGCAATGCTACCCAAACATCCAGCAGCGTAATCTGCGACGCCGGGAAGGAGCCCACCGCCGCCGTGGTCGGCGATCCGACGGAAAATGCCTGAGTGGTCCACTCCTGCAGATTGACGGATGAGCGGATCGAATAGGTGCGACCCGTTGTCGTCGCGAAGCGCAGGCGCGCCTGGCCATTGGCCACCTCGACGATGGCAAGCGCCAAGCCGTCGATCCGATCGAGGGCGTAGGTGCCGAGCAGATACTCCTGCAGGTTGGTGAGACCATCGCCATCAAGGTCATCGCCCGGCCTTACGTCCGCCAGGGAGCGCAGGCGCCCGGTGCGATCGCTGTCGATCAACTGCTGTTCCCAGGCGTCAGGCAGGCCGTCGCCGTCGCTGTCGATGCCGAGCGTCAGGTCAAGCCGGGTGCGCCCGCCCGGTTGTCCGATCGTCGGCGGCACCCGCGAAACTTCAATGGGAAGGAGCACCGTCTGGTCGCGGATGACGCGGATCGTAAATCCCGTCGTTGGCAGGAGGGCCGTAGTCCGGTAAAGGGAACCAGTCGTACCCAAGTCCATCGGGATGCGCAGGAGATAATTAACCCCGGCTTCACCGTACTGGTCGATCGTCGTCCGGACAATTTCCCCGTCGGCCCCGCTGACCACGACAAGGGCGGAGCCCGGTCGCAGGATGCGACCCCGCTCGTCCCTGACGGATCCGTAAATCGTGTGGTCAGGAGCTGGCGGATACGCCTGCGCCACAGCAGCCAGCGCGAGAAGCAACAGACAGGAGCGACGCATCATAGTCAGTTCCCCGCGGTGGAATAGGTTTCGAAGTGCACCTTGATGTCTTTCACCGTGTCGGCAAAGATCTGCATACCCCGCCGCGGGTCAGACATCAGAGTTTGGCCTGGAATGATAATCTTCCAACGGCTGTTCCAGACGGAGCGCCCAATCAGGCGGGCATTGGTAAAGCCCGGCTCACTGGAGAAGATCGTGCCATCGGGCACGGCGCGGAATGCCTGGTGCTGCCGGACGATCCAGCCCTCGTTGAGAGAACTGCTGGCCGTCCAGTTGCGAGCCGTGGCGAAGTTGCTATTGCCGATGTTAAACGGCAGGGGCACGGCTTGATCCTCCACACTGAAAGTGCGGACGATCGAACCATTGCCGAAGGGCGACCGCATCGAGTCGAGGCCCGCGGGCACGAGATAAAGATACGGCGTCGCGCTGAGCGCGGTAGCGTCGGCGTAGGCGGTGTACGGATCCCTGGGACTGGAACCGCCGACCGCGGTGACCACGTTGGCCGTGGACGACGGACTGGTCATGCCGACATAACCGGTAAAGGCGATGCCCGACGCTCGAATCTTTGTGGCGAAGGAGGTCGCGCTAAAGGCGCTGTCACCACCGGCGAGGGGCTTGCCAAAGAAATTGTAGCCGGGCGCGATGGTGGTGGAAAACTCAAGAATGAAGCCGGGGACGGCCAAACCCGGGGTAAGACCAAGACTGAGGCAGTGGCGGGCGGCATCCGGGTCATCCATCAGGTTGTCCCGTCGCGCAGCCAGCAGGATTTCACGCCAGCCAGCATCACCAGAGGTGCCGCTCATAATGCGATAATTCTCGGAGCGCAGGGAGAACGTGGTGCGATAGCGATCGGGATTGTTGAAGCCCAAACGCGATTTGACCACGCTCCAGTCGGAATTGAGCTGCGCGAGGGCGCCGGCGAGCCCGGGGTCGCCCGCGGTGGCACCACCAAATTGCGGCACCCCCTCGGTGAGCACGCCCGGCGAGCGAGCCTTGACAATCTTGTTAATAAACGCCGCCGCCGCGCCGCCACCCGCCGTGTCGAGGAGGCCGGTTTCGTAGTCGTAGGCCGTGCCCGCCAGGTAAGCATAGCGGGATGAAAGATCGTAGAGTTGCTTGTACTTTTCCAAGGCCTCGTCGCGGAAAGCCCGGAAGCCAAAATCCTTCGTGCGATAACCCTGCACAATCGCCGCAGAGCGAATTCGGAAAGTCTGGCGTTCCGCCTGGAGCCGGTCGCCCGCCGCAATTTGCGCCCGGAGGTTGCGCACCGCCTGATCAAAACGCCTGACCGCGGAATCCACCCCCGGCTGCTTGTCGACGATATCGTTGAGCGACTCACGCAGGTCATGAACGAGTTGCTTGTACTCAGCCGCCCAAGCGATGTCGTTCTGCTCCATCTCCTGGACGCGTTCGAGAGAGGACTTCGTCTGCTCCAGTACATTTTGGCCGATCTGGGCGGCGACAATTCCGGCGCGCAAGGCGCCGAAGGTGCCAATCTTGGTCGCCTTGAATGCGGCGCGAATGGTGGAAGTGGCATCGGTGGCAAAACCGACTACCGAGGGCGGAGCCTCCGCCAGCGCCTCCATCGAGGCGTCGGCCAACTCCTTCACTCCTTCGAGCACGAATTGGGTCGAGGCGAGCGCCTGGCCGATGGTCTCGATGACCGTGAATTTGACCTGATAGCCCTCAAGGTTGGACTTGAGCTTGGCGTTGGCCTCGACACTCGCCTTGAACACCGCGGCGAGATTTTCCAAATCCTCCTTGGCCCCACCGTAATCGTCGACGGCCTTGAAGAGCGCCAGCCGTGCCAGCAATACCTCTGATACCGCCGATTGGATTGCCCCGGGGCTTTGCCGCCGGCCCACCCAGGTCTCGGGTTTCCGGTAGGTGCCGGTTTCGTCAATCACATAGGTGATCTTCTGGTCCTCGTGAAAATTGATGGTTCCCGGATTCGCCGCATTGAACTCCGGATGGAGCAGCAGGTCGTAGGGGATAGCCTCGCCCGACACGAGTCCCTCAGGAATGTCGACGTAGAGGTAGTGCAGCAAATCAGGACCGGCATATTCCTGCACGTAGGTGCGACCGACGCCAATATCGTCGGCGTACGGGGTGCCGTAAACTTCGATCAATTGATTCGTGTAGGACTGTTCCTGTTGCCGCACGGCCTCGCGGAAAGTGTCCAGCGTATCCTCCTGTTGCCGGAGAAACTGCGTGGAGGATTTCGCATTCTGGAATGCAGTGATGGCGTTCTGCAGAGTCTTCGTGGCGCGATGGTAAATCTGCTCGAAATGCGTGGTGCCGGCGTCGACCTCGGTGGGCGCAATATCAAAGGCCAAGGCGCCAGTCACGAGCCCCAAGGGGTTGAGGCGGGCGTCGGCATTGCTCAGGGTCTGTTGAATGGCAGCGCCTTGGGTGATTATCTCGTTGAGTTCGGCCACGGTGGTCCGATCGATCTTCTGAATGCCCTCATGAGCCGGATCGGGATCGACCGCCGGCAGCAGGGAATTGCCCGTGAGCCAGTGGAAGTATGCCCCCTGGCCGCCACGACTGGCCCATTCGTCGACCCCCCATCGCCGCACTACCCCTGAAATCGAACGTCCGTCCTTAAGGTGAGCCCAGGAAGTCGTTGCACCGACATCGAATGCTTGCCGGTAGGTGAGGTCCAGAATCTGGTTGGCGGTGCGGGTGGCCGCGACCGCAGCCTTGGCGAACTTGCGCTCATCGAGATAGTCAACCTGCACCGGCTTCCCCAGCACCGTCACGGCTTCCGTACGCGGCGTCCATGAGAAATTGGCATTGGCCAAGAGACCATAGTAGCCGGTCAGGGCGGTCAGGTAGTGGCCATAGGCGTCGCCGTGCCCCTGGGGGTAGGCAACGGCGGCATCCGCGGCCCCCACCACGCCGTCGTTGTTCATGTCCTTGATATTATAATTCAGGGCATAGATGGCCTCGCCCGAGTCGATGCCGCGGGTATAATTCCAGACCAGGCGGTTGTACACCGGGTTGACCCGGGTGCCCGGCTGGAGCGAGTTGTCGCGGCCGCGGAGCAGCGTGAGCTCCTCGTCAAGGACGTTGGCGAGCTGACCCTTGAAGGCGAAAAGAGAAGTCGAAACGTCGCCATAGGTTCGACCGTTATCGAGGCCGTAAGCGATGGTGGGGTTGGCGGCATCGGCGAAAGCCTCGCTGCCATGAATCATGTAGAGATCCGAGAGATAGCCGGCGGCGAGCAGCAGCGCGTCGTTTGCCGCGGGGTAATTGATCGCGGGCGTGCCTTCGATGCTTAGCGCCTTGCCGCGGCGTAGGATCGTCTCATAAATTTCGATCAGGCCAAAGCGATTGATGTTCGACAGATTCAGCGCGATATCGCCCTCCCAGCGGCGGCCCGCCTGCTGCACCAGGCTCACGCTCAAATCCACCTCGTTGCTGAAGAGATTGGTGACGCGCTGCTGGAATGGATTGATGCCCGCAAGCGCGCGCTTGATCCAGCCCTCGGCCAGCTGCGGATCGACCCACTTCGACCAGCCGCCGTTCGCCACGTACGCGGCGTTGGTGGTTTCGCGCGCGCGATAGCGCATTGTGAAGTAGTTGTCCGATAGGGTCAGGATGCTGTTGCCCTGGATCACGTGCTGCGTCTTGCCGCGGATCGAGCCGGTAGTAAGGCCGGTTGATTCCGTCGGGGAGGCCGGCAAGGCCAGCCAGCCAGCGAGATTGACCGTCTCCGCGGAGCCTTCGAGCCGGACATTGATCTGCGACGCGACGTTCAGATCGGAATCGGTATAGAGTTCAACGGTGACGACGTTGGCCGTGGTGCGCAGCAAGGAGGGGGACACTTCGTAAAGCAGCGGCAACGGCGAGAAGTCAGTGCCTGGGGAGCTGACGGTAGGGGTGTTGGCACCACCGGGACGGTTGATCACGGCGACGAGCGCACCGTTCAAATGGATTTCGGCCCCGTCCCGGTTGCCCAGTTGCACACTCAGGTATGTACGCAACGGCGGGGTGGTGTAGTCGAACTGGTTGCGCAGAATTGCTTGAGGCCGGGTGGTGCCATGCTCGGCGGTGTCGTTAGTGTCACGAATCGTTACGCTCGCCGGCGTCGTCGTCGTCGCACCGGAGTCAACCAGCACGGAGTTGGTGCTGGTGCGCGGCTGGCGCAGATCGGCAAAGGCTGCAGTGGGCCGATCATAGCGGCGCCAAGCCGAAGAATTGCCGAGTACGAGCACTCGGCTGAATCGGTAAAGCGCCGGCGGCGCACCGTCCACCGGCGGCGCGTACATCCATTCAAAGTCGTAGCCTGCCGGGGTCGCCGCAAAGTCGCCCGAGTGCCGCAGGGTCAGTTTTTCGTCGAGTGGGTTGGAGGATTGGACAGTCTTGAGTTCCCCGCGGTACAGCGGCGGCACCACGCGCAACACGTAGAGTGAAACCGGCTCGTCCACCGGGGTGAAGGCGCGGCCGTTGCCGACCGCCATGACGACATAACCCTGACCGCCGCCCACGGCGCTGATCGCATAGGAGTCAACCGCGGTATCATCGTTGCTGATGGCAGCGAGGGCGGAGCCGGTCACATTGCGATTGAGGGCGGTGTCGACCACATAGGATCCGCGTTTGGCGGTATCCTCCTTGAAGGTCTCGAGGCGCGAGGCGAGGCCGTCGATGGCGTTATTCCACGCTGTCCTCTTCTCGTCCGCCGCATCGACGAGCCCCTTGAGAGCCGTGACGTCGTCGGCGCTGAGGACATTCAGCAGCAGGTAATCCTCACCCAAGGCCTCCTGCTTGAACTCACCCTTCAAGACCAGCGTACCCTTTGCCCCCATGTTCGGGTCAAAGTAGAATCGCTGGCTGAGGTGCGGCGGCAGGCGGGTGAAGTAGGTCTTGCCCAAATACACATCGGTCGCGGCGCTGCCCGGGATCGCCGTGAGCGTGGTGGAGGACAACGGGTAGGTCTTGGTCCGCGTCGGATCGAAGAGCGTCGCGCTGGTGAGGGCTCCGGCACTGTCGCGGGCAATCGACTGCTGATAAATTAGCTCCGCGCTGGTCTGGCCCCGCACGGCCGGCAGGCCATACTTGGCACGAGCCAGGGTTTCACCCACGCGCAGTTCGGGGACCGAGGCCGGCCAGACGGGTCGGAAGTTAATGGTGAGCGCCTCGCCATAGACCGGACTGTCGGTGTTGCGAGCCCGCAAGTAGGGAACGATGGTGCCGGCCTCGGGTTGCGCCGCAGCACCCAATGATGGGAAATAGAAGCCCGGCTGGGTGCGATAGAAATACCGCATGCCGAAGGTCGCGGTGGTGGCCCCGGCGTGCATCCCACGATACACCCAAGTCGTCCCCTTGCGATCCAGGAAGGTAAACTGCCCATAGCGGGGGGCGTCGGGATTCGCCTGGGCTGTGGTCAAGGAGGCTAGGGCCGGCGCATCTGGACTGGCAGCGGGCACAATCTCATGGTTTGCCACCATGTCTCGGTTCTTGGTCGTCGGAAACCAAGTGCCGTTCAGGAAATAGCTATTCCATGTCCAGCCGGTCGCATAGTCGCTCCGCAGCGGCAGCGGCAGAATGGGCAGAGGCATGGGGGACTGCAGCACCTTGCCCGCCTCCGCTGTGTAGGTGAAGGTCCAGCCACTGGACGCCTTTTCCCGCAGCACCTTGAATGCCGCCATCGCCGGTCGATTGTCGGCCTCGGTGTACTCGACCAGCACGAAGGGCTCGGAGGACGACGCCGGAATATTCAGATCGTCGCGCAGCGCCCAAGCTCGGCCGTTGAGCATCACGGCATGCTCTTCGTTGGGATTGAAACCAGGCAGAGCGGCATTGTTCTGGACATAGATTGCGCCCTTCGCCTGCAGGCTCGGTAGATCACCCGAACCTGCATTGCTCGCGAGGACGATCTCTTTGGCGGCATTATCCGACGCGCCGGGGACACGCTCAATAATGATATCGTCGATCAACGTGACGAAGCTAAGAGCGTTGCCGCTTACGCCAGCGATCCTCAGGGGATAAGTGCCAGTTCGAGCAATCGGAAACTCCCGGGTGTAAAACTGTCTCACCTCCGTCCGAGAAAATCCACTGGGATCAAAGTCGCCCACCGTCGCCCCATTGAAGGCCACCTGCAACTGATTGAAACTGCCGCTCGAGCGGCCGACTGCCTTGAAGCCAACCCGGTAAGTGCCGGCGCTGAGCTCGATATTCTGAGCGATCGCACCCGTCGCCTGCAGGATGGCCCACTGGGAGCCGGACGGGGCGGCTACAGTCGTCCAAGTATTGCCCGTTCCTGGCCGGGTGATGCCGCTATTGCCGGTCATGGTCCAGAGCACACTGGCTGGGACAGTGCCCAGCTGGACAGCGATGAAGCTGCCCGCCGCCACCACCGGAGTTTCGAAACTCGCATTGACCATCACTGGGTCGATCACCACGGGCCAGGCAAGTTGATACCGCTGGACCAGCGACGGCCAATATCCGGCCTTGATTCCGGCCGCTCCGGGTTGGTTCCGCTTGTACCACCAGACCTCAAGAATGCGGTTGTTGGGCAGAGCGTTCACCCCGATGATCGCCCCCTTGGCGGCCTCTTCGAAACCGACGACAAAGGGGTCCTTGTAGGCATTCACGTTGAAAGCCGTGCCCGACGCCTGCCGAATATAGCCCACGAAGGAATCGGAGCCGGAAGGCGGAAGGATGCGGGTGCCCACCTCGACGGTGATGGGCGTGCCGGTGTAACCGTCAAAGGTGGTATCAAGCTGCGAATAGACCCGCTCGAACCAGATCGCATCACCGTTGGTGTAGCGGATCAGGGAGCGCCCCACCGGACTGGCCGTCGAAACGGTAGTTTGAAATTGGAAGCTGCTGTTGAGCTTGGCATGCGCGCGGGTCGGATCATCTTGGTAGACCAGAGCCGGACTGTCGCCGGAGTTGAGCGGCACCGCCGTGTCAGCGGTGGGGTCCAACGAGCGGGCGTAGACCGAGTAGCGTGCGATCTCGTTCGGCCACTCGAAAATATAGCCGACATAGTGTTTGGGCCACAGCAATCCCAAGTCACCCTTCTCCATCCAGTAGATCAACACCTCGTTGCTCGGCAGTTCGATCCCGTTGCTAAAGAGCGGCGTGGTTTCCCGCACGGCGAAGAGACGGGAGAGAGCCGTATTCTGGCTGTAATGCTGGTAGACAAACCCACCCTGTCCGTCGACATCGGTGGTGCCAGCGATGACCTTGTGCACCAGATCATCGTTGTTCGGGGCGAGCAACTGATCGCCAATTTCCACCCGCTCCGTGTCCGGCGAAATCTCCTTGGTCACCTCCACGATTTCGTAGCCCAGGGCCTCCCGCGTCACCCCATCCGGCCGCAGCGCTCCGAGCAACTCCACAAACACGCGCCCCTCCCAATTGTAGGCATGGAGGGAGTTATCGAGGGTGCTGAACCAGAGCGTGCGCTTGTCGAGGGTGATGTTCGGGTCGGCCGATTCACCGGGTCGGACGTAGGCCGTATCGACGGTCGCGGGGAAAAGGGGATTGTAAATAATGCGCACACTCGAGACGCGCGAGGTGGGGATCTGGATCAGCGGCCCCTTGAACCCATTTTCCGTCCAATACATCTTGCGCACCGGCTTGAAGGAAGACGCCGAGATTACATAGGTGTTGGTGATCGTTGTGCCGGAAACGCGCTCCCGCCACGTGACATCGACGACGCCGGACTGCGTCGCGAAAACCTTCTGGGCATGCGGACTAAAATAAAACCGGCCAGTCGTGGAATTGACCGGTTCCGGCAGGTACCACGTTAGCAGCTGCGCACTGCTGAGTGGCGTCCCGTTCACGGCATTGGGCGGCCGGGTGATTTCAGCACCCAGGAGATAGGAAATCTGCCGCGCGGCCACCGGATTGGACATGCGCACGAATTCCTGCCTGACCCCATGGGTGGGATGGGGGCCGCCATCCGCCTGCAGGGGAATGCCCGCCGGGAGAGTCAACGTCGTGTTGCCTGTGGCAGTCGAGGGACTGCCGGCGATGATGGAGGGAGCGGTCGCCCTAAAGAGGCGCAATTCCGAGAGCGCCAATTGATTCCCCGTCTTCGCTTCGAGCCTCACGATGTAACTCGGATAAGCGGTGGTATTAACGAAGGGCACAACCGAGGAAGAGGATTTTCGCCCTACCCCGGCGAGAGATTTCTCGAAGCCGATCTGAATGGTAGTCCCGTCGGCTGTCACTCCATACACCATAAACATGAAAGGGTCCCAGCCGGGCGTAAGATCCGAGGTGACGATACTGAGGGCATCGACAATCTGGCTTTGGCCAAAATCGATCACCACATGGGCAGTCTTGCCCGTAAATACCGTCTTGGTGTCAGCCCTGCCGTCAAACATGGCTCTCAACGGGTAGAGGGTGGCATTGCTTAACGTGCCGGTCCAACCGACGGGAATCGAATAGCTCGAGCTCGGCAGCCCGCTAGTAAGCAACACGGTGGCCCTGCCATAGACCCGGGTGGTCTGCCAGCCGCCGAGCACGGTGCCGCCCTTGAACTGGTTGGGGGTCGGCGTGCGCGGATCGATGGTAATCGACGGGGGCGGCGGCGGCCACACGGGATTCGACGGTTGCCGCTGCAAGACGTTGCGCACATCGTTTTCTAGCGTGGGCGGGGTCTGGCCGCAGACGGAGCCTGCCAGCAACAGGCTGCCGAGCACCGGCAGACACAGGCGAGAGAAGGGCAGTTTCATCCGAGGGGCGAAAACGATATTACAGATCAGGGACGGCGCGTTCAGTATTTGATGAAATAATACACCGCGAGATTCTTGGGCCGCGTCTCAAGACCGCCGGTGGATCCCGTGGTGAAAGTGCCGCTGAAAGAGTGGGTGTGGGCGCCGGCACTATCGGTATTGATGGTCGTGGTGTGGCCGCGGTCCGAGGACTGCGCCCTACCGGCATAAAACCCTCCGGTAGCGTCGGCGCTGATGCCATGGGTATGCGCGCCGTTGGATGCCGTCGTGCCACTCACCGACCCGTCATGAACGTGGCTAACCAAAATGTCGGCTTGGTACGTCCCGACCATGTCTCCGGTGTTTCCGCCATACAAGTTGATCCGTTCATTGCGGCCCGGATCCAACCTTCGACCACCATCCACACCGCGCAGGAAAGCACCCCGCAAGTCCGGCACCCTAAAGTTGCTGGCGTCATAATAACCCCACGCGGCGCCGATAGCGGCAAACAAGTCGGAGTAGCGCACGTCGGTCCGGGAGTAAGCAGTCGCGTTGCAGTAGAGGTAGCCCGGAGGGGGTGTAGCGCCGCTCTGGGCCGAGGTGATGACCGTGCCCACCGGAGTCCTGTCCCGGGTGTCGCCGATGATCCACCAGTTGTTGCCGTCGGTATTCTGGATGACCACCCCTTCACCCAGGACCTTGAGTTTGATTGCGGCCGTGGAACCATTGATCATACCGCCGCTGGGAGCGGACACGAATACCGGGTAGGAGTTGCTGTCGGTCTTGAAAACATAGTATTCCCGCCGCGAGGTCACGCCCGGGAGCGTGACCGTGGTCGAAGCGATCGCCGTGCTGGCGACACCCCAGGTGTGAAATTGATCCGTGAGGGTGGTGCTGGTGTTGGTGGTCGTGACGGTATGACTGACTTGGCTGAGATTGATCGACGACGGGGTGGCGGTGGTGCTCGAATTAAGGACCAGGCGCTCGGCTGACATGCTCTTGTTGGCCACGTAGGCGAAGGGGGTGGCAAGAAACGCGAGCCGTGGCGAAATTTCGGTCGTGGCCTGGCCCGTGATCACGATGGTCACCCCGAGGAAACGCTCCTTGGCATTGAACGCGTCGGCGAGCGCCGGCCGCGCCTCCGCGCCGTTGGCCACGCCCTCCCCCAGCCGCACCGAAAACATGCCTTTGCTCACGGTAACGATCTGCTTTTCCGACCAGATGAGCGCCCCGCCCTCTTGGGCATCGTAGATGCGGAACTGCATCTCGTAGTTGGCCGGCGTCGTGGGGGCGAGCGGGTTGCCCGCGGGGTCGAGCGCCTTGCCTTGGTAGTCGATGGTGGCGGGGGCACCGGCCACTGTCTGGGCCTGCAGGACGGCACCAGAGAAAAACGGGAGCACCAAGGCGAGAGCGAGGAGGCGACGGAACGTTGTCATGGCAGTTGGGAAAAATGAGGCAGCGGGACGAAGTGGTGACGGAGAGGAGATTAAGGCGTGAGCAGCGTCGGCGCATCCGCGACGCGATAGAGGACAAAGGTGCCTTGGGAATTGATTGCCGCCGCCCGCAGGCCCGTGATCTCTTCGCTGTAGGTGCCGCCGACCATGGAGATGCCCCAAGCCGGATCGGTCACACCAGGGAGACTCGCTTGAAACGTAAGTGTGATCTGGCGGCGCACGGTCAACGACTCGCGACCCTGCGGCAGCTTGGATTCAAAACGCGCATCCAGGTTGTCGTGATCCGGATGATAGCGGTGGACGAAGGGATTGCTGTCCGAGTCATAGTCGAGCAGGACTTCAAACGAAACCGTGCCAGTTGCCGCAAGCGAACCGGTGCCCAGCTTGACGAGGTCGGACGGAAAATGAGCGGAACTGAGCCGCGCCGCGGGTTTCACCGTCGACGGAAAGAGATTTTCGGCGGTGGCGACCGTGTTCAGGGCTCCGTCCGTTCCCAAATACACCTGCTGAAATAGCCGGGTTTCGCCATTCGTGGACCGATGCACGATGAGGCGAAGCGGAAACTTGTTGGGGGTCGTGTTAGGATTAATTTGACCGCCAGAAATCACGAGCGTTGGCGCGCTGGTGTAGCCCGAACCTGGCGCGGTCACCTGCAGGGCGCTTACCACCCCGTAGTCGACCTTTGCGATCACGGTGGCTCCGGTCCCGCCTCCTCCCGAAAGGGTAACGGTTGGCGCGCTAACATAAGAATCGCCCTGCGTCCTAAGTTGCACGCCCGTGACCTGGCCCCCCGCGACCGTCGCAACCCCCGTGGCCGCAGCCGCAGAATAAACTTTCGTACCTACCACCTGCGACACCTGCCCGACCATCGCCACTCCGGTCCACAGACCGGTGAGATCGCTCGTCACCGCCGTGACCGGCAGTTCGAGGCGCGTCAGGTTGAGCGAATCAGTGATCCGCAACAAGCTGCCGAAAAGCGCGCCCGCGGCCGAACCCATCGAAGACCGATCGGCCACCAGAATGATCTCCTTCTCTTCGCCGACGGCCAAGACCACCGTCTGCCCAGTCCCGAGATTCGTATAGGCATACTGGCTCGTCGCTAGGTCGAGGGTGCCACGGATTTTCAGCGGCACCGAACCAGCCAGGACAGGTGTCACCGTCACGGTCGGCGTCGTGCTGCCGTAACCGGCTCCGGCGTTGGTGATCGTGAACCGGGCAATGCGGCCCGCCGCGTTGAGCACCGCCGTGGCCGTCGCCGTGGTCCCGGCCGACGGGGCGGAAATCGTCACCGTCGGTGCCGTCGCGTAAGTCAGACCCGTGTTCAAATCCGGAGAAATCGAGGCGACCCGCCCGGCGTCGGCCCCCGTGCCCATCAGCGCCGTACCGGCAATAATCGCCGGCGGCGTCTCGGAGTCCACTGGCGCCAGTGTCACGGTGACGCTCTGCGCCGTCGAACCCGACGTGACGTTCTTGAGGCGAACTGAAATGGCGGTGCGGTTGCGGCCAAAATTGAGGCCCAGGCGCTCTCCCACGCTCACTGCAATCGGACCATAGTAGTCGGTGAACTGCGTGGCCTGCACCCAGTAGGCTTTGCCGCGCGTCACCAACTCGGAAGTCGCGATGATCGTTACGGGATTTCGCGGCGCGGTGCTGCTGAGCGCCCCGCCCACATAGGAAAGAATGGCAGGATCATTGCCAAAGCCGGCGCCGAAGGAAAGGAAGCGTGAGAACGTCGGCGCAGCGGCGGCGGTCGGGAAGCCCACCAGATTCACGCCGCTCGTGGTCCACGGATAATCCGGACGGAGCGGCCGGCCTTTGAGGCTGAAGGTCACATCCGCGGCACCGTCACGCACTTTCACCAGATAGGCGGCGTTGCCCGTGAACTGACTGATGGTCGACTGCAGCGGCAACCCGCGCTTCCACACGCTCCAATTCGGATTCGGCTGCACCGGCGACGCCGGGTTGGTGACAAATTGCGTGCCGCTCGGCGGATTCCAGCGCCAGATTTCCTCGATGTCGGCCTTGTCGGCCAGGGCGTCCGAAATCGTGGTGTGCGAGAGGTCAAGGCCCACCCAAATGGCATTCCATCCCGCTCTGGCGGTATACGACTCGCTGATCCACTGCGCCCGCCCCACCCCGGAAAAAATCACGGCGACCACCACCCCGGCCAGCGCGCGCCCCAGCGAGCGGAACGATCCGGAACGGGAACCAGGGAAAGCGGCTACAGAAGAACGGTCAGGGAGGGGAGACATGTGCTTTGCGGCGCTCAGGGGGCCACGCCCGTCACAAATCCATCTTCCGTATCGCCTCGGGCGTAATACGCCCCAGTCCGGACGGAGCCCGAGCGGAAATTGTACAATTCAATCACGCGGGTAAGTTCGACGAGGCTGAGGCGCCCATCGCGCGGAGTGACATCGGCCGAGTGGTAGCTCGCCAGCGTGACCACATCTGTCGCCGTCCGCGCCCGGTCGGGGGCGAAGCCATCCTCCGTCGACGCATCAACGCGGTAGGCGCCGGTGCGCTGGGTGCCGGAGCGGGTGTTGTAGATTTCGATGATCCGGGTGAGCTCGAAAAGATCGATGCGGTTGTTGCGATCCGCGTCCGCCGAATGCAGCCGCGCCGCCGCCTTCACCACGAGTGGGTCCGGGAGTACCAGCCCCTGGAGCGTCGCGCCGTCACGCACCGCCGCGGTCAGGGTCGTGACCGTCCGATCGCCCGACACTCCGGCCGGCACGACGAGAATATAGCCGAGCGTAAACGGACTCGGCGGCAGTGTGGTCCAGGTCCATTCCAGGAGTTCGGTATTGCCCACCGCGGGAGAGCTCTGAGCCGCCGGACCTTCACTGGCCAAATAGCTCCACCCCGCCGGGACCAACGCCGAGAGGCTAAGTCGGCTCGGCGTCCCCGTATAACTCACCTGCTGCCGCACCCGAACACGGTGCCCCGAGATATAGCCTAAATTGACCGAATCGTAGGTCACCACCACGCCCGAATCGTTGCCGTTGACGGCCACTGTTATCGTCTCACTGTCTGCGGTCTGCCCGCTCCCGGTCACGCGCACCCAGAATCGTGCCGTCGCCGTCACGGCCCCGACCGTGTATGAGGATCCCGTGGCACCGACAATCGGTTGGGCGACATCACCCTTGGCGCCCGCGTACCATTGGTAGGAAAGGCCCGTGCCGCGGGCAGTCACCGTCAAGGTTGCCGGCTGGCCCGGAGCCACTGCCAACGTCGCGACATGGTTGATGATCGAGAGCCCGGAGGTGAACACCCGCGCCGAGCGCAAATCGGACCCGCCGTTGGAAAGCTGCCCGATAATCGCGACCGTTCCCGGGTCCTTGGTGTCAAAGTGCTCCGGCAGGAGCGGATCCTCCGAGATCACGACGCGCCACGCGGGATTCGTCAAAAAGACCCACTCCGTCGCCGCGCTGGTCGCCTTGGAATTGTATCCCCAGACATAATACTGCGGGCGCATCAGGTCGGCCGCCCGCACATTCAGCGAAGTGCCGGCGATCGAAAACTGGGTGCTCGTGCCATCACGAAACCAAGTGGCCACGGTCCCGGCTCCATCCGGCTGCCGGGCCGAGATCCACGACGGGATCAAGGCCGCGGGATCCGCGGTCGTCGGGTCGAAGTTCGCCGGGAGCAGGCCCACATCGAAACTGAAGCCGCCATCCACCGGCCAGGCGGTGCCGTCGGCATAAAGCCCGAGGCCTCCCGTGCTGCCCGAACTCGTCACGATGACGGTCTGCTGAGCAAACCCCACGCCAGTCAGCCCGAGGGAGAAAAACGCCAGTGCAAGCAGCGAACGCATGGGTCAGAGGGAGAACGGGACCGCCTGGACCAGCGGGGGCGGCGGATTTCCATTCGTCGCCGACCGCAGGAGCAGGAAGTTCGCCCCCTGGGCCGGGAATAATCGCGCATTGGAAAAATCTAGCAGGCTGGCCGCCGGGCTGCGCCACTGCGGCGTCGCCCCGGCGCTGAGAAAGTACGTGTTGACGGTGCTTCCCGTCCACGTGAGCAGCCGATCGGAATTGAGTGGAGTGGTACCGGCCGACAATCCGGTGCCCGAGGTGAGCCGCCAATCGGCCGGGGAGGTCTCGACCGGAAAACCGTTAGCCACGAGTTGGGAGGCAGCAAAGGCCGGCCGCACAAAACGGTTGGTGCGAACTTCACCCGCCACGGAAAAATTTAGGTTGCCCGCGCGGCGGCGCAGATAGACGCCGACGCCCGGCGGCACGATCGCGCCGTCCTGGTTGAGTGGACCGGTCGCGGCATTGCGCCACTGCGGCACGTCGCCCTCACGAAGATAATACACACTAAAACCACGACCGTTCCACGCCAACACCTGGTCGGCCGCGGTGGCCGCAGCGCCTGCGTTGACCCGGGCGCTCCGACCCGTGCCGAGCAACGCGACGAGCGTCCAGTGCGGGCGAACCGTCACTCGATAGCCGGTGAGTTCGGGGATCGTCGCCGCGGGGGAAGTGTTGTACGGTGAGTTCGCCTCGAGCACGAGCGTACCCGCCGACGCTGCGACCGTCGCCGCTTCGTCGACTTCATAGCGATGTCCCAAGAGCGTCGATGTCGTACCAGCCACATGGGCCACAACCTCGACGAAGTACGATTCGCCACTGACCAAGGAGGGTACAGCACCGTTCGCGCCCAAGGTCAGCGTGGCCCCGTTCACTCCAGTGACCACTCCCACCATCAAGCTGGGTCGCAGCAAGGGCACACCCAGACTGATGGTCGAATTCTGCGACACCGCATACGACATCACGCCCACCGGGGAACTGCCTGACTGGGCTTGGACAGACGACACCACCGCGGCACTGACTAGGATGGACCCTAGGAGGCGCCGCAATCGGTCGATAGCGTCAACGTTTCGGTGAAAAAACATGTGTTTTTTCCGTAAGGTGGGAATTCACGCGGTGACTTGTGTTTCCTTATGGTTTTATGTAGTCAACCTAATTCCGGTCGAGTGACAAAATTGGCAGCGCGTATTCACGAAGGGAACGTACGCGAGACGATGGCGGAGACAGCTCGGCGATCGTGGTCCTCAGCCATGCGGGAGGTGAAGTCGGTGGTGGTCTGATGGGGGCGAGTGCGCCAATGGATGGGAGGCTGTTGGCCCAACGATTGAACATACCGTGGATGAGAATGGCCTTGGTGCGGCGCAGGCGAGAGGTGTCGTCGTGTCGCGACACGTCGAGGCGTGCGTGCAGGCCGTTTTCGATCGACCAATGGCAGATGTTGGCCGCCAGCCATTGATGTGGCGAAAGCTGCGTCGCAGGGCGACTGGTGAGCAGCTCGACCACGTCGGAGGAAGGTTTGTCGGTTTGGCGATGCACGCGTGCGGCTTGGGCCACAAAAGGAAAATCGACCGCCTCGGCGTCGAGGTCGCGTGCGACGAGGGTGCGCGTCACCAGTTTGCCCTTTTCCAAACCCGTCCAACGCACCGCCGCCGGGTCCTTCAGTGGAGCGAAAAAAGGGGGGCCGGATCGGGCACGTGCGCCTGCACGGCGGCTTTGACGCTGCGTTGGTTGTCTTTGGCCGTGAGCAGATAATCGCCCCCGTGCTCGAGCACGATGTTGCGGGCCGTCTGGTCCTGCGTATGCAAGGCATCGATACTGACCAATTTGCCTTGCACGTCGATCCGTCCGAGCAACTCGCGCACCGCGGGAATCTCGTTGGTTTTTTCCGCGACCACCACGCTGCCCAGGTAGTGCAGTCCGGGGGCGCTGATGGCGGTGACCACGTTCTGGCCGCCGCTGTGCTTGGGCTCTTTGCCGTCGAGCACGACAATGTCGTTCGGATCGGGTGCGCCGCGAATCTGGCGCTGATGGGCCAGCAGCACCTCTTCGATCTCTCTTTCCGCGACATGCTTGAACATCCGGCTGAACGTCGGCTGGCTGGGCGCCGAACACTGCCCGTCTTTATTGCAACGCACCCCGAGGGCCCGGCGTTGCGCCGAGGACAAACGACCGGCGAAGCCTTTCAAATCCTTCTGTCCGCGTGGGCTGCCGGCCAGATAGGCGGCGGTGATGCCCAAGAGTTCGAAGAGCGGATAGCGACCGAGCCGCTGGCGGTAGTCGGGCACCTGGCGAAACAGGGAACTCAACGATTCGAGTTCGGCCGCCTTCAAGGTGCAGCGCACCGGTACCTTCGCCTCAACGGGGGCCAGCGCAGGCTTGAGCTGGGCGGCTTGCAGGTTGCGCCGCGCATTGGGCGCCAGTTCCCGCACAAAGAGGCGTTTGGGTTTCCCATGGTTTTCGTAGAAGTCGCGCGCATGGCGGCCATTGCCTTTGGTGCGTCCCAGCTCCGTCCAGCCGCTGGCCCGATAAACGGTGCCTTGAAAACGATCCGGGGCGACAAAGGTCTCGACGATCAAAATCGGGTGTTCGTAGCGCGCTTGCCAGTCCTCGCTGAGGCGCGCCAGCACCCGGCTCAGAGCGGCGGAGCCGAGATTGGGCACCGTGCGATGGGGCAGGAGGAGAAAACGCACGTTGTTCGCCACAAACGCGAGGCGCCGCCGCCGCTGCTCATCGTTCCAGCCAATCCAGGCATCGCGGGGCCGCAGGTGCAACGCACCGGCTGCGAATACCAGCACCGCCACCCATTCACCCTGCGCGTCGGCCACCGCGTACTGCATCTGCTCGCCCACCGCTTGGATGCCTCCGAGGTAGTGATGCTCCTGCAAAAGCGCCTGCGCTTGCTCCCGCTGTTCAGCGGTATCGAGCCGATCAATGCGCAGCGTGCGCAACAGAATCTCCCGCTCCTCGGGCAATGGCTGGGGGGTGATCATGCCAGCCAGCAAGAAACATTTTTGGCCCAATGTTCCGCAAAATCGGCGCCGCTCTTCCCAATCAGGTATTTAGACTAATTCAGGAATGCGCGCTGACTCAGCCGAGGATCTTCACATGGGTGAGCTCTGGCAGTTCCGTCTGCGCTGCGTAATACTTGGCAGTTACAGTTGGTGAGGAGTGGCCGAGGAGCTTCTGGGCCGCGAACAGGCCGTAGCTTGTGGCTAATTCACTGCCAAACTGCTTCCGAAGCCGATGAAGGGGGTTTCCGCGCTTCTTATCGGCCTCAATGCCTCGGACACGCAGCCACACGTTGGCTACGTGCAAAGCTTCAGCACAGCGGTACCCCTCGCTATGGGCGATAGTGTCCGACCCGTTCATCGCCCCTCCCAATACGTATGGACTAGCCCTGCGCTTGCCCCTAAAAAAATGACGGGACTTTTCTTCGGCGTTCTGCTACACAGCGGGGAAGATGCCAGCGGCCCCGCCGATCAAACAAACGCTTGAACTGCCCGAGAACGCGATCCTCGTGCGACAACTGCG
>SXSC01000158.1 GCA_005792355.1 Opitutaceae bacterium | reverse complement strand
GGAAGGGATAAGCGCTGAAAGCATCTAAGCGCCAAGCCCATCCCAAGATAAGATCACAATCCCCGCAAGGGGTGAAAGGTCCGGGTAGACCACCCGGTTGATAGGCCAGAAATGTAAGCGGGGTAACCCGTTGAGTTAACTGGTACTAATGACCTTTCCGGTTTATGCAAATCTTGCTATACGTTCTAGGCGTTTATTTCACCTACTTAGTTGATAAATGATTCCCTAAATTTTCCGCAAGTTACTCGGAAAAATCCGAGTTCAATTTTCTGGTGATTACATGCCGGGGGTTCCACCCGTTCCCATCCCGAACACGGCCGTTAAGCCCCGAGCAGCCAATGGTAGTTGGACGTAAGGTCCCGCGAGAGTAGGTCGTTGCCAGATTTATAGCCCGGTTCTTCGAATAGAAGGACCGGGCTTTTTATTTCGTTAGCGACATTCTACTTCTTTTCGCTGTGGCGCAGAGTCACGTCTCCGTTCATCGTGGCCACATTGATTTCTGGACCGCCTCCGTTCAGGGTGCCCGTGACTATCTTCCCGCCGGTGATGGTTGGGATGGAAGTAATCCGGGGCGCGCGTGGCGGCTTCGGTGGTGATGAGGAATTCGGTGCTTTGGGTACGCTCGCCTCTGCTGCTGCGCGAGCTTCTGCGGCACCTTCTCGTGCCGCTTCCGCCGCTTCGCGCACCGCAGAAGCGGCCTCGCGCATCGCCTCTGCTCCGAGCCGAGTCGCCTCGCGAATCGTTTCGCGAGCCTCGGGGGTTAGAATACTCTGGCCATTAATTGTAAAATTTGATCTGGAGCGGGCAACCGGAGCGGTTTCGGTCTTCGTAACCAATATGGACTCGTCGAAGTCAGTCAGGACCGAGCCGTTTTGAGTGCGCACGCGAAGATTCGCCCGGGCAGCGGAAGGCAGTCGGAGAATCACCTCGCCGTTCATCGATTGAAACGAGAGGGGTCTGCCCTCATGCACTTCTCGCACATCCGCCCTGATTTCGCCGTTCATCGTGGAGACAACAACTCCTCCACTAACATCGGCGAGGTGGATCGAGCCATGCATGGCGTTGATTTCAAAATCCCCCGAAAGTCCCGAGCAGGCGATGTCGCCGCCCCAGGAGTTCTGCACAATCACCGAGGAATTACGCGGCACGGTGAGTTTGAAATTAGCGCCGGGACCTCCTGAGTTTTCCCCCATGGCATCAAGCGTTACCACATTGTCCTTCTCGGTCAGGGAGAAGCTAGATGAAGCGGTGAGGAGCCGCAGACCATCCTTGCGTGGTGTTTTTGCCGGCCGCGTCGCCTCGGACTTGATGACGACTTCGTCGACGTCGGAGCCAACGATGTGCAGGGCGCCGCGGGCCATCTGGATTCTTACGGTGCCCGGCTTGGAAGGATTGGAAAACTTGATCGAGCTGGTCGATTCTTCCGCGCGGGCGGAAAATGCAAAGACCAGCGCCATCGCAGCTGCGAC
Organism: Opitutaceae bacterium; assembly: GCA_005792355.1. GTDB lineage: Bacteria > Verrucomicrobiota > Verrucomicrobiia > Opitutales > Opitutaceae > ER46. The sequence goes on along the minus strand of SXSC01000158.1, from coordinate 40,053 downwards.
GACGAAGGAGGGAAAGAGTGGGATGGGTTTCATGATTGATTGGAATTTACGGATTTGAACTGCGAGCTTTCTGGCATCGTTCGTTGTGAAGAATCGGTCGGTGCTGGGCACTTAGAGCTGGGCAAGGGCGCGAAGGGCGGCCTCGCGCACGCTGCTGTCCGTGTTGTCGCTGAGTGAGATTCTTTCAAGCGCCGGTCGCGCGCCGGCGTCGCGGGCGGTCGTCAGGAGGTCGATCATCGAGATCTGGACGAGCGGGTTATGTTCACGCGGCAGCGAGGCGAGCACGCCGGCGCGTACCACCGCTTGATCGGCGTGTGGGGAAAGGCCGTCGAGGGCGCAGAGCCGGACGTTGGCGCTGGGATCAAGCGCTAGCGCGCTGATGAGCTCGTTGATAATCTGGGCGTTGGGTCGATCGGTTGCGGCCGAGGCGAGCACACCGCGCAGACGGTCGTTGGTCGGGCGTTGTTGTTGTTGCAGCAATGAGTAGCTGACGAGTTGCCCCATCGTATCCACTTTGCGCTGCAACTCGGCGAGCTTCGCCTGGGTGGTGGCATCCCCTGCGACCGGAACCACCACTGACATGGATGTGGACCGGGCCCCGGCGAAGAAGCCAAGCGCCATCAAGGCACATCCCGCCAGCGGCGAGGCCACCCAGCGCACGTACCACCGGAGGCGGCCGTGCTGCTGGACGGATGCACGCTCGGCGATCGAGCGGACACTGGCCGCGTAATGTTTTTCCTCCTCAAGCATCGCGTAGAAATTCCTTCGGAGGCCCGCCGAGGGTGGGGGTACGATCATGGTGTCAAGCGCGGTGGCAGTCTGGGTGAGCGCGGCGAACCAGCGTTGGCAATCAGGGCAGCCCGCGAGGTGCGCGCGGGCACCGAGGTGCGCCGTGGCTGCAGTGCGGCGGTCGAGGAGTTCGGGAAATACGTCACGGGCGAGCTGGCAGTTCATGGTTGCGAGGAAGAAAGAGGGATCGGTGGGGGGGGAGGATGGCGCGAAGTTAAGTGGCACGTCCCGCTTGCAGGCTAAAATAAATCTCGCGCAACTCGTGGAGCGCGCGGTGGGCACGGACCTTGGCCGCACCCACGGAACATTCCAGAATGCCGGAGATCTCGGCGAAGGAGAGTTCCTGAAATCGCGAGAGCAGCAGGACCTCGCGAGCGTCGCGGTCAAGCCGCGCGAGTGCGGCGTGTAACAGCGCGTGGTCGTCGCGGGCGACCGCCTGGTGCGCACCGTGCGGCGCCTCATCCGCGTGATGGTTCAGGTCGAAGGGATCCGTCGCGCGTGGGGCGGCGCGGGCTTTGCGGAAATGATCTGCGGAACAGCGCCGCGCAAGATGGTACATCCAGGCCGTGAATTTCCCCTCATCGCGATAGGTATGACGATACTTGAGCATGCGCTGAAATACCGTCTGGACGATGTCCTCCGCCGCGGTGCGGTCGCCGGTATGCTTCACCAAGAATCCATAGAGCTGACCGTGGTGACGTTCAAAGAGCTCGCCGAGTGCGTCGAGTTCGCCGTCGCGGACGGCGAGCATCAAGGTGTGGTCGGAGCGCAGGATCACGGTGTCCACCGGGGCGGTGCGAGGTATTTCAACCACGGAAGGGCACGAATGAACACGGATTTCGTCGATGGCAGCAATCACGGTGACAGCGGAACATGGATTGGTATTGCCGAGGAAAACCACCGGGAAGCGGAACGGTTACAGGATTTCTTGAAAGGGCGGTGCCTTTCGGGAAAGCCAATGGTGGAGCGGCGGGTTCGGGAGGGCAATCGGGCGCGCGGAGACCGTTTGCCCGCGCGAAACGGAATCTCGAGATTCAGCCGGTGGTTCTCCAGGCTGCCGCGTTGGCGGCTCCTTTGCGTTTGCGAAGCGGGGAGGAGTCCGTTACGACCTATCTCCGAAGCCGCGATCACCCTTTATTTTTCCCTCCATGCTCAAAGCCGTCGTCAAAACCATTGCACTCCTGCTCATCCTTTTTGTGATGCTTTATGTGGGCCTGTACAACAGGCAGGAGATCGATTTTAATTTCCCAGTGGCGGGAACCACGGTGAAAGATCCGATTCGGGCGTCTGCCGCGTTGATCTATTTCGGCATCTTTGCCGTGGGGTTGCTGGCGGGAACGATTCTCACCGTCGGCGGCACGAAAGAGGTCCGCAGCGGAGGCGAGGGAAAGAAGAGCGGGAGCAAGAACAAGTAGGCGCACCGCATGGCGCAGGCAAACGAAGCCCCGGTGGATGGGGACGTGGCGTTCCGTGCCATGACGCTTCGCGGGACGCAGGGGTTTTTCCGAGCGGGCCAGGATGCGGCCGGCCGTTGGTGGTTGATGAATCCACGCCACGAGGCGTTTTTCGCCCGGTGCGTGCACGGGGTGACACCGGCACCACCGCAAGGCGATGGGGCGTTGCCCTGTGATTCGGCGGCGCAGCTGCGCGCGTGGGGCTTTAATTCCGTGGGGGTGACGTCGGGCGTCGGCGGCGATGATGATCTGCCCTTCCTGCGCGCGATTGATTTTTGCCGCGCCGGGCGGGTCGTGCAGGCGTCCGAGCTGCGTTTGCCGGATGTATTCGATCCCGAGTGGCCCCGACAAGCGATGGTGCGGGCGCGCGAGGTCTGCGGGTCCCTGGCGGAATCCCGGGCGCTGATCGGCTGGATGACGGATGACACGCTGGCGTGGGCGCAGGGTCCGAGAAAAGGCCGGCCGTCGCTGTTGCAGCATTGCCTGAGCCTCGAACCGAGTTTTGCCGCGTATCATGCGGCGTGGGAGTTCGTGTTGGCGCTGCATGGTGGACGGCTCGATTCACTCGCGCGCGCCTGGGGCGTGGAAATGAAGAACAAGGAGGTCGTGCGCGAGCTGACGCGCGGGGAGTCGGGCATCGCCACGCGCGGGTACCTGCGCGACCACGCGCGGTGGACCCGGGAGTTTGCCCGGCGCTATTTCACCACCTCGGCGGCGGCCGTGCGGGCGGTGGACTCAAATCACCTGCTATTCGGCTGCCGCTTCCGCGACCTGGTGGGTGCTGACGTGCTGGCGGAATGCGTCTACCCGGCGGTGGATGTGGCGATGCCGGACTGGCGGGAGTTGCCGGCGACCGGCGCCGGTGCGCTGCATCCGTTTCTGGCGGGTGAAGTCTGCTGGGTGCAGGAGGAATTTCTGCGGGCGGCGGCGAGTGATCGTGGACGGCGTCTGACCTCCGTCGAGCGAATGATCCGGGGGGCGCGCGTTGCGCTGGAGCGTGTGGCTCGACACCCGGCCGCGATTGGTTTTGCGTGGGGGCAGTGGCAGGACGAACCCGGCGAGCAGCCGCCGTTTGCCCGCGGGCTTTTGCACGTCAACGGTGCAGAGGCGCGTGAGCACACGGAGTTGCTGACGCAGTTCAACCTCCGCGCAGAAAATCTTCGCCGCAAGTTCTCAACCTCGATCCACGAATGAATATCCGAATTCTTCCGCTGACAGCCGCGTTGTACCTCCTCGTCCTGGGCGCGGGCTGCGGCCACCTGGACGTGGCCCCGGAAGGCAGCCCGAACCGGGTGCTCAAGGGCACCCTCACCACCGGAGTGGCCTTGCCCGCTGGCGCCGAAATCATGGTTCGACTGATTGCGCGGAACCCCACCGAACCGGTTCGTCCTGCGGGCGGCGATTTGCCGGTCGCGTCGCGACCGGGGCTGGAGGCTGAACGCATTCTCGGGGAACACGTGCAGACCCTTTCAGCGGCCGCCGGTGAACCGGTGCCATTCCAAATCGAATACCAGGCGGACGACGCGATGGTGCGGCATGGACTAAACTTGGAGGCGCGGGTCATTTACGGCGGCCGCGTGCGCTTCCGTACCGTCAACGCCCACGTGGTCACACTCAGGTCGGCTCCTTACCGGCAGGATTTGATGGTGCAGGCGGTGGATCGGTAGAGGCCAATTCGAGAGCGGCGTGCGACGCAACCATCGCGCGGCAGTCCCAATGAGGTCCGACTCGGCGTCATCTGGCAGCTTCGTCAGTTCAATCGTCGCCCGTCGGACAGGAAGATCGAAAAATATCCGCGATCAGTCCGACGGATATTCCCATCCTTTTCGGTAGGCACGGCGCAGGAGCTTGTTCGCCTCGGGGTCGCCCGTGATCATCTCCCTGGCTCCGTCCCACGCCACGCTGCGACCGAGCTTGAGGCTGAGCATGCCGAGCAGTGAACAATTCGTCGAGTGGTGGCCTTCCTCGATATCGGACACCGGGCGGCGGCCCGTCCTGATGGCGTCGAGGAAATCCGCCCACAGCTCGCGAATGTTCTGCTGATCGGGCGGGTTGAGTTTCGCGTCCTCGTGCAGCACGGGATTCTTTTCGTCGGCCGGATAAAACGTCCAACCCCCGCGCCAGCCGAGACGGAAGATGCCCTTGGTGCCGTAGAAGTTGCAGCCGACGTTTTCGCCCTTTTCCGCGTTGTTGCCGCCGAACTGCCGCGCTTCCCAGGCGACCGAGAATTTCTCGAACTCGAAATTCACGAGCTGATGGTCGGGCGCGTCCGTCGTTTGTTCGTGCGGAGTGAGCACCGGCGGGCCTTTGATCGGGCGGCCGCCGACAGAGAAGATCTTTTTCGGCCATTTTTCGTCCGTGATCCACAGGACCTGATCGAACCAATGGATGCCCCAGTCGCCGAGCGTGCCGTTGGCGTAGTCGAGGTATTGACGGAAACCACGCGGATGGATGCCGCGATTGTCGGCGCCGCTGTTGAATGGCCGCAGCGGCGCGGGCCCGCACCAGGCGTCCCAATCGAGCCCGGGCGGCACGGGGACGGTGGGGAGCGGCTTTTCGGGGCCGCTGCCGCCGGCGTTGACGAAGCAGCGCACCATGCCGATTTGCCCGACTTTGCCGGAGCGGATGAACTCGCGCGCCTGGATCGTGTGCGGCGAAGTGCGCCGATGAGTGCCGACCTGCACCACGCGATTCGCCGCCCGCGCGGCGTTCACCATCGCGCGGCCCTCGGCGATGGTGTGCGCGATCGGCTTTTCGACGTAGACGTGCGCCCCGGCCTTCACGGCGGCGATCGTCGGTAGGGCGTGCCAGTGATCGGGGGTGGCGACGATCACGATTTCCGGTTTCTCCTTCGCGAGCAGTTCACGGTAATCGCGGTATTTGCGCGGCTGGTTGCCGCTGAGTTTCACGATGCGATCGACGCTCGGATCGAGCTGGCGCATGTCGACATCGCACATCCCGACAATTTCGCACTGCCCGCTGGCCACCGCCTCCCCCACGATGTTGCCGCCCCACCAGCCGCAGCCAACCAGTGCGGTGCGGTATTTGCGTCCGGATTTTTCAGCGGCGCGGGTCTGGATCGAAAACGCCTTGAGGGCGCCCGCGGTGGCGGTGGAATGGAGAAACGTGCGGCGGTTCATGGGGGTGATGCGAGTGTGGGGAGATTCTGCGTCGCAGTGCAATCCGCGCTTTGCCGGCCGGAACGTCCGGTCGGTCACCGGACCAGCAAGGCGGTGTCGGTCACGGACACGACGTCGGTCTTGCCGTCGGGTCGCCGAATCGTGAGGACGCCGGCGGCGGAGACCGTGGCCGACGGTGTCGTCGGCGCGGTGCCCCGCTCGGGCCAGAGCACCGTATAAACGGTGAAATCGTTGGCTGACGTCGCCGTCTCGATGGAGAGATGGGCCTGATTATGCCACGTGCCGGTGATATAGGCGGAGCCGACACCGTCGGTATATTTCGAATCGACGGGCACGGGAAACTTCGTGGAAACGGTGCCCTGCCACGAGGCACCAGGGGCGAAGACCCGGGCCGTCAGCGTGGACTTTCCGAGGTGGCCGCGAATCGTCGCGGTGGCCCGTGAGGCGTCCCATGCCAGATCCTTCTCCGCGTGAAGCAGCCACGTGATCTTGCCCGGGGTCGCGAGCACGACGCGGTCGCGGAGCACGACGTAGCGCTGATCGATGAAAATGAGATCGCGGGTCACGCGTTGCACGCGGCCCTGGGTCTTTTGGGCCGCCTGGTAGGCGGCGGTGGCATCGCCGGTGGTCCAGACGGCGCGCGGTGATTGTTCGAAGCGGGTGATCCGGGCGGTGGATTTCTTGGATTTGGCGAGCTGGCCGACACCGTCGATCAGAATGACGTTTTTCGAAATCGACTGGCGGGTCCACTGCTCGTGGTGCGGCGAATTGTGGAATTCACGATAGGATGAGTTGATCGCGAGTCCCTCCCCGTAGGCGTTGAGAATGAAGCCGAGTTGATCGGCGTGGCTGTGACTGAAGGAGCCGTAGGGTGAGGCGCGAAACGTGACCTGGATGTCGTCGTCAGGTCGGCCGAGGGCGCTGTGCAGCGAAACCCAACCGACGTCGCGAAAGTAGCGGTGGGGCGGCAAGGTGGCCAGGGGCTGCCCGGGCGGTATCGCCTTGTTGGTGACACCGAAATTGCGCACGAGAAATTCCGCGGCGACGGGGTAGCCGCGGTCGAGACCCGCGAGGCCCTTGTCGATCGGACGCGGGCGTTGGTCGCTGCAGAGAGCGGCGTAGCTGAGGAAAGCGCCGTTTTGTTGCACGCGCGCCATATATTCGAAGTAGTCGGCGGTGGTCGGCTCGAGATTGAAACGGCCGGCGTTGGAGGCGTCGCCGAAGATGGTGTGCAGGTACGGCTGGACGTTATAGAGCGCGAAATACGGTGAATTTTTCCAGAAGGGCGATGCGTACGCGAGAGGATCGCCCAGGGCGAGAAGCGCGTCCTGAAAGGTGGCGTGGTCGAAGGTGCCGCGCCAGTAGGCGCTGCCTTCGCCCCAGCCGCCGTCGTCGCCGCCCCAGGGGCTGAACTGGTCGCGGTAGAAGTTGTAGGCGAACTCCCACCACGCGCGCGCCTCGGGCAGGTCGTCCCAGAGCGCGAGGCCGGTCAGGCCGGTCATGGGCATGAAGCGGATCGGGTGCGACGAGAGCTCCGCGCCCTCGATGGAGTTGCGGCGGACCTTGGCGATATCGCCTTGTTTCGCAACCCAGGCGGCGGAGCGGGCGCCGCGGGCCCGGAAGTGGGCGAGAATGGTGGCGCGGTCGACGGCGGAAAGTCGCGGGCGGAGTTGATCGTAGACGAGAGGGAGTTTCCGCCAGAGGCGGAAGTGCGCCTCGTCGTTGTAATAGATGTCAGCGGCGCCGGGGACCGGGCCGTTGCGCCAGTCGACGGGCTTGCCGAGGGGGCCAAGCGTCCACGTGGAGGTCGCGAGGAGAATTTCGCGCGCCTTGGCGAAGTATTTTTCCTCGCCCGTCACGATCCAGCAGAGGGTGGCGGCTTCGGCAACGGCGGTGATGCGGCCACAGACGTCCTGTTGGGCGCGCCACGTGTCGGCCATGTCGGAGGTGCGTTTCGAAGGCGAGGGATCGCCGTAGGTGACCGGCTCGGGCGGCACGTTGAAGGTGGCGTAGTCGCGGTCGTAGTCGGCGCGGATTTTCGCGAAGGCCCGGGCTCCTTCGCCGTTGGTGCAGTAGGCCCGAAAGGCGTCGGCGTGGCCGGCGAGGATTGAGGTGCGCGGAGCTTTCGCGGCGGCGACCGCCGCGAAAGCTGACGGCGCCGCAACGGCGCCGGAGAGCAAGATCGCAACCAATGAATGGAAGAGGGGGCGATACGACATATGAGAAGAGGAGGACGGTCCCATCGACAGCGGAACCTAGTTGCCGACGGGCAGCGCCGGCAATGACCAGTGGGAGATCTGCCACTGGCCGAGCCGGGGGTGGAGAGACGCCACGCGCCGGCGGGGCTGGACGCGATCGTCCACGGGGACGCTGCGTGGTGATCCGAACCCGACCACGACAACGCCGCGAGGACCAGTGGCGCGGAGACGCGTCCGGTTTTTGCGACCGGCGTCACATGGTAGGGCGCGGCGACGTGACGCCGCTCGGTGGTCTCGTCGAGCCGCGTGTCCCAATCGGGTTGCAGGCCGGGCGAGAGCATCTGCAAGGCGGTGCCACGGTGATCGGAGGAGAAGGCGGAGAGGTGGCGGCCCGGATCGGAGCGGAGGGCGTGCGGCTCCGAAAGAGGCAGTGCAAAGCCGCCGACGCGCAGCACGACGGGTTGGCGCGGCTCGACGTGATGCAGGTGCAACAGCCAGCCGGCCCGCCAGAAAACAAAGGTCTCCACGCTGGTGTTCACCTGGCCGGTCTTGAAACCGAGATTGTAGCTGTAGCCGAGATGGTGTTCGTCCATTTCGACGACGACCGTCGAGTGGCGGCCGAAAATCCTACCGTCGTCAAGTTGCTGGGTGAGTGCGCTGTCGAACGAGAAATTAGTGATCTCGGGAAAGGCGAAGGTGAAATGCACGCCGGTGCGGTAGCTGAGCTTGCTCCATTTCCAGGCACCGTAGCGGAGCTGGGTGTTGCCGACCATGGAGCCGCCATTGAGGATCTCGACCTCGCCGGACGGAGTGCTGCGGGTGATCAGACCGGGTGCGCGCATGACGTGGACGAAGCCGCCCGGGCGCTCGGCTGGCAGCGGCTGTTCGGGCTCGTGCCAGAAGGCGTGAGTCGACGGAAGCAAGAGCGGGGTAAAGCCCTTGGCCGCCCAGTAGGGCGACGCGGCGCAGGAATAAACCTCGGCAACGCGGTCGAAGCGATCCGTGAAACCCAGATTCAGACAGCCCTGGTCCTGGTAAATCGGGCGCGTAAGAAAGAAGTCGAGGTTGCGTGTGCAGAGCCGGCGCAGCAGGCCGGGGGCGAGCTCGGTGCAGTCTTGCGCGAGGGCAAGGCCGAAGACGTTGAGGCAGTTGAAGCGATAGCAAATCGAGCGACCGAACGCCGGGTGCTCGCCGCTGGCGGCGAAGAAGTATTGGTAGTCGCGAACGAAGAGCCGCGCCCAGTTGCGCCAGCGTTGTGCACGGTCGCGATCGCCCGCGCCGTGCAGGTGCACCCACATCAGGCCGTAAAAGTGAAACGCGTAGGCGTTGTAGTGATCGAAGGCCTGGTTGATGCCGTCCTCGAACCAGCCGCCCCCGCGGTGCATCGTCTCGAGCTGATTGAGATGCGCGGTGACAACGGCCCGATCGGTGCGGTGCGCGTAGCCGTGCGCCCCGAGGAATTCGAGGATGTGCACGGACATGAAGAGATGGTTGTTGTTGACGATGCCGCCGCCACGACAGGTCGCGAACCAGCGGGCGACGTCGTCCTGTTCGGCGCGGGTGAGCGGCGCCCAGAGATCGCGCCGGGCAATTTGCAGTGCGATGGCGAGCAGGCCCATCTCCACGTGATGCTGGTGGTAGCTGGCGTCGGGCCCCCAGTAGCGGGGTGAGGCCGGGTTGCTGCCGGCGACGAGGCCGGCGCGAAACCACTGCGCGATCCGGGCGCGGACGGCGCGATCGTCGTCGAGCTCCGCAGATTCGGTTTCACTCTGCAGGTAGAATGCCGCGAGCAGGAGCGGGCGCACAAAGCTCTCCAGCCGGTCCGCCTGCTTGTCGTGGTCGCTGGCGGGGCCGTGGATTTCCAAATCGGCGCGGCCTGGTTGCATCAAGGCGGCGAGAGGTTCGAGCAGGCGGCGGGCGGCAAGTTGCCAGTGGCCGTAGGGTGTCATTGGGGAAACATGGTCTCGGACAACCGGATATCTGGCAGCGGGCAGCTCCCTGTTCAGGATGATTGATCGTAGATTTCCGGGGTGACGATGGCCTCGGCCGCACGGCCCTCGACGTGGGCCTGGAGATTTTTCAACGCGAAGGCGCCGGCGTCGGGATAGCGGTCAATCGTCGGGCCGGCCAGGTGGGGCGTGAGATTGACCCTGGGGAGGGCGCGGAAGCCGCTGTCGGCGGGCAGCGGTTCGGTCGTGTAGACGTCGAGACCGATGCTGATCCGACCTTCGCGGGCGATGCGCAGAAGCGCGCTTTCGTCGACCACCGCGCCGCGGCCGACATTGACGAAGACGCCGCCGGGGCGGATGAGCCGGAGCAGCCGCTCGGTGACGACGCCGGTGGTCGCGGGAATCAGCGGCGCGAGTTCGACGACGATCTCATGGTCGGTGAAGAGCGACTCAAGGGAGTCGGCGGCCCGCACGCCATGGGTTGCCGCCAGTGCGGGTGTCAAATCGGGGGCAACCACGGACACGGTGCACTGCCAGGGCTTCAGCAAGGCAGTCAGCTCCCGGGCCACGGGACCGAAGCCATGGATGCCGACCGATCGGCAGAAGAGAGAACGTGAATCGGTGAGGCCGTTCTTCCAGGCTCCGACGCCCGGCTGGTGCATCGCAATCGCCCATTGCGAGGCATTGCGCAGGCAGGCCAAAATGTGGAAGAGCGCGGCTTCGGCGACCGTCCGGCTGATCGAACCACCCCAGTTCGTGACCAGCAGTCCGCGCTCAAGATGAGTGCGGGAGAGGAGTTTCTTCACCGACCCGGTCATATAACACAGGTAGCGCAGGCGGGGTGGCGGCCTGTCGGGCAGCCGGGGTGTTTTCCAGCAGCCGAGGAGGATGTCGGGATTGGTGGTGGCGAGCTCGCGCGCAAAAACCTCCTCGCTGATGCCACTGGGATCGAGCAGGCGAAAATCCGGAACGAGGTGGCGCAACTGCCCGAACATCGGCTCGGGAAGAAATTCACGCACCTCGGCGGGAGTGAGAACGGCAAACAATGACGCGGGCTTGAGCATGGGCTAGACCGGGGGATGGCATTCCAGGATCTCGGCTTCGGGTTCCGGGGTGTAGGTCACCGGGCCGAGGCGAGCGGGCAGAAAGAATTTATCATAAGTATCAAGCCGGTGACTGTCGCCGCCGACCGAGGCAGTCACGACCCCGCGCGTCACCATGGCGATGACGGCGCTGTTTTCATCCTTAACCACCGGACCGCGCAGTGTGGTTCGGATGACCCGGAAACAATCCGTCTGGGCGGGGCCGATGAGTTCGTCCTGGTGCGAACCGGGGCCGAGTTCGCGGAGGCGACGCGGCAGGCAGCGCACGCGCGAGGCCAGATCGGCCGACGTGAGCGGAGCCAGGTTGAACAAGGTGAGCGCGAAATCGACATCGCGGCCCATGAAGCGCGCCGCTTCGGGCAGCACGTAGCCGGCGCGCTCGAACTCGAAGCGCACGACCAGATCGCTCGGTTCCTGAATCTCCACCATGAAGACGCCGGCCCCGAGGGCGTGGGGCGTGCCACCGGGAATGATAAAGGTGTCGCCCGGGCGCACCGGGATGCGGTCGAAACATGCTTCAAGGGCGGCGACGTCCTGACGGAGAATCAGATCGCGTAGCTGCGCCGGTGAGGGCGGGCGTTGAAAGCCGACGTAGATGTAACCGGTCGGTTCCGCCTTCGCCAGAACTTCGGCTGCCGAGTCTCGAGGGGCGGAGAGGGGAGATGGCGGAGGAGCAGACGGGGACGGCTCCCGCACGGCGAGGACGTAGTAGGCCTCCGTCTTGCCACTCGGCGCGCCGAGCACGCGCCGGGCGAACTCCCGCGTCGGGTGCACTTGGAAATGGAGCCGCGTGCCGCTGTCGAGGTACTTCACGAGCAGCTGTGGCTGGGCGCCGTGGCGGGCGACATGCGCGGCGCCGAGAAAATATTCCGGGTCGCTCGCGAGCAACTGCGCGAAGTCGTGCCGCGCCGGGTCATCCCCGACGCACACCTGCGAGACCCCCTCGGCGAGAGGTTCGCGGCCGCGGTTCACGGCGCGCGTGGTGGACGCGATCCAATCTTCCGCCAGGTGCGTGTCGGCCGGTGCCGGCCGGCCGGCGCGCCTTTCGATCCGGCTCAGGGCCAGCGTGTCGAGCGTGCGGCCGCCGGGATAGGTGCGCCAGACGCGATTGGGCGGAAGGAGAATGATTTTGCCACGGTGCTGCATTGCTGGGGCGTTGCTCAGGTTCCGGGTGAAAATCAGGTTGGGCGCGACTGCCGCACGAGCAGCCACCCGATGAGCACAACGACGCCGCCGCAGAAGACGAAGGCGAGCCGACCGACGAGCGGATTGGGAATGAGCGCCATGAGCATGACGACCGCACCGTAGGGCAGGCACAGCCAGCCGATGAGCCACGACTGTTTGTCATCGGTGGCGACGCCCTCCTCCCTGGCGAAGTCAACCGGCGTGGCGAGATTGTGGCAGAATTGTTCGATGGCCGCCTTTTGCGCGGAGTTTTCGTGGCGGTAGAAGAGTCGCGCGAAAAGGAACCACGCGAGGCCGGCGGCGAGGATGGTGAAGACCCCGATGCCCTGCTCCCAATTCTGGCGCTCCCAGTTGGTGGTGCCGTCGATGACGTGAAACGTGCGGGCAGCCCAGGCGATGTCGAGATAGCGGTCGGTGAGAAAACTCACGACGAAGCAGACGATCACGCTCGACCAGCCCGTCCAGCCGGGCGTGCGCTTGATGATGAGACCGAGGACGAGCGGCACGACATAGGGGAGCGAGACGAGCACCTGGAACTTCACCATCAGCTCGAACAAGGTGAGGTTTTTCAACTGGCTGTAGAAAACCGCGACGACGATCACGATGATCCCGAGGACCACGGTCGTGATTTTGCCCGCGCGCAGCAGCTCGGGTTCACCGGCCGAGGGGCGGAGGATCGGCTGGTAAAAATTCTTGATGAAGACGCCGGCGTTTTTGTTCAGGCCGGAATCCATCGACGACATGGTCGCGGCGAAGATGCCGCTGACGAGCAGCCCCAGCATGCCGACCGGAAAGGTCGCCTGCGCGATGGCGAAGAACGAGCCCTCGGCGGGTTCCTTCAGAGTGGGGAAGTTGGCCGCGAGATTGGGGTGCGAGATCGTGGCGACCATCGGCGGCAGGAACCAGACGATGATGCCGCCGAGGAAAAGCACTCCGCCGAGGATGGCCGCCTTTCGCGCATGGTTGCTGTCCTTTACGCACAGATAGCGCGAGGCGTCGTTGATGTTATTGGTGGAAAGGAACTGCTTGAAGAGAATCGCCACGCACCAAAAGAGCAGGAAGTCCTGCGTGAAGACCTTGTCCAGATTCAGGGCGGTCGCCGACAGCCGGTGCGTCATCTCGGTCCAGCCGCCCACGTGGGCCACGGCCAGAAACGTGGCGACGACCGTCACGGGCATGAGGATGAGCACCTGGATGAAATCGCTGGCGACCACCGCCCAACTTCCGCCGATGAGCGAAATCAGCACGACGGACACGCCGGTCACGACAATGGTGAGCCAGACGTCGATGTTGAACGCCGCGGAAAAAAACACGCCGAGACCATAAAGCCAGATGCCGGCGGTGAGCATCTGCAGCGGCAGGGTGATCCACGTGAAGGTCTGCTCGCTGGCGCGGCCGAAGCGCTGGCGCACCGCCTCCATTGAGGTGACGACCCGCAATTGCCGCATCTTCGGGCCGAAATAGACGGCGTTGATGAAAAACCCGACGGCGTTCGCGAGATAAATGACCATGATGGGCCAGCCGTCGCCATAGGCCCGGCTGGACGCGCCGGTAAACGTCCAAGCGCTGAACGAAACCATGAACGCCGACCCCCCCGCCATCCACCACAGCACCTGCCCGCCACTGCGAAAATAGTCGCTGACGTTGGTGATGAACTTCCGAAACACCCAGCTGATGACCAGCATGAAGCCAAAGTAGAAGGCCAGGACGGCGTAGTCGTAGGGGGTCATGGACGGAGGACGGGAAGCTTGGTGGGTGACCAGAATATAATAATTATCATACAGCAAGGGTAATGTCGTGGGGCAAGGGAGGGAGCGGAGGCAAGGCGCCTTGCGGTGGAGCTCGACGAACCCGCCGGGGTGCTCCCGCCCCCGTCTGGAATCGCGGTTCCTCTCCTGGCGGGTGCCAGGGAATCGTCGAAGCGGTCAGCGGAAATCTGGGATCTCCAAACCAACGGGCTGAATCGACTGAATGTCGATGGATGCGAACCAACGGAGGTTGGGAATTTCCGCTGGCCGATGCCCGCTTTCACGATTCCCCGCTCATGCTTTCGCCGGGCCGGTCGTATCGCCGATGAAAAGTTGCGCGGGCAGCATCAAGTCGGTGCAGCCCTCGCTCCGCGTGGCCGGGCTTTCGAGCAGGAGGCGGGCGGCGGCTTCGCCCAGTTTTTCCGGATTGGTGCCGGCGGCGGTGAGACGGGGCGAACTCTCAGTGGCGACGGGCGAGATGTCGGCGCTGGCGAGGCTGATTCGGCCCGGCACGGGCCAGCCCTCTCGTTCGAATTCGCGGACGGCGCCGGCCACCATCAGGGTGTTGTACGCAATCAAAGCGGTGGGGAAATCCTTGCGCCGGGCGTGGGGCAAAAGTGTGCGCACGGCATCGGCTCCGTCGATGCGGTCACCCTCCTTCGCTTTCACGACGTACCGGCGGTCCAGTTTGAGTCTGACCCGTGCAAGCGCCGCCTCGAGGGCCTGCAGTCGCGCCTCGTGGCGACCCAGCCCGACATTGCCTCCGAGCCAGCCGAAGCGCCGGTGGCCCTGCGCGTGGAGATGATCGACGAGTGATTCCAGCGCCTGCGGTTCGTTGCCCAGCACCGAGTGGCACAGGCCGGGGTAGCGGGCGGAGACCGCGACAATGGGGATGCCGAACTGCCGGAGCTGTTCGAGAAAGGCGCGGGTGACCTCTCCGACCAGGACGATGCCGCGGAACGAATGCCCCGGGGAAAAGATGCGACGCAGCTTCTCCGCATCGATCTGGTCCTCCGCGCCGAGAAACACCGTGGTGAATTCGCGGGCCTCGATGCCGGTGTGCAGCCCGTGCTGCACATGGCCGAAATACATCGTCGGGGTGTTGAGGCGCAGCGGCGCGCGCAGGATGATGCCGACCTGCCGCGCCAGGGCGACGGGTGAAGACGCGAGGCGCATGCCTTTCGGGTGGTAGCCGCGCTTGACGGCATGGGCCCAGATGCGGTCGTAGGTGTCGGCGTTGATGCCTTGTTTGCGGCCGTTGAGGACGAGGGAAACCAGCGCCTGGGAGATGCCGAGCTCCCGGGCCAGTTGGGTTTGCGAGATTGTTTTTAGGGGACGGGGCACTGTTGAAAATGATCTCCGGTGGGCCGGCGGGCCGCAATGATTTCCTACCGATACAGCCAGTGGCGCTTGCTCTGTTCCTGGTAAACGCGGGCCTGTTCGCGCCATTGCCTGAGCCACTTTTCGACGTCGATGCGCGCTCCGTTCGCGATGATGTCATCCATGAACGCCTGCGATCCCATGTGGCGCATGAACCCGCTGACATCGCGTCCTCGCACCGGCGCAAATGGATTTGTGGGGTTAAATCTGCAGGCGAGTTTCATCATCCAGAAATTGAGATCGCACGGCTGCCAGGCGTCATAGTCGGTGATTTCGATGAACAGGCCGTTGCCGTTCTGGCCGGTCTTGGCGTTGGGCAGGCTAATCCGCTTGAAGCGAAGGCCGGGGAGTTTGGGATGCAGCGCGGTGAACTCCTTTTCCAGGACGTCGAGGGTCGCACGTTTGTGCGAGAGACCCCGAAAAGGGTGCGCGGTGCCGACTCCGGTGCGAAACCCGAGTTCGAAATTCACTTTCGGGCTGGGATCGAAATAGGAACCGAGGCCGGTCATGGGGTAACCTTGCACGGCTTCAAAATCCCGGACCATGCCCGAGGTTGGCACGAACTTGAGCCCGGTCTCCGGCCAGCGCATGGCGCGGGTCCAGCCGCGCATCGTGATGACCTTGAGCCGGCCGCGTGCGCGGACGGCTTCCGGAATTTCCAACACACCGGGCGCTTCCTTCGCCATGCGCGCGAGTTCCCCAATCGTGAGACCGTGCACATACGGCACGCGGAACGCCCCGACGTAGTTCTTCCGCGCCCACCGCGCGTCGAGGGGAGGACCGCCGACCTTGAGGCCACCGAGCGGATTGGGCCGGTCGAGGACGATGACCTCGACGTTGTGCTCGAAGCAGCCCTCCATCGCCCAGCGCATCGCGGCGGCAAACGTATAGCTGCGGGTGCCGATGTCCTGCAGGTCAATCACGAGGGCGTCGACCTCCTTGAGCATGACCTTGGTCGGGCGCCGCGGGGGAAAGAGCGAAAACACCGGCAGTCCCGTGCGTTTGTCGATGGTGTCGGCGACGTTGACGGCGGCGGGAGCGTCGCCGTGGATGCCGTGCTCCGGACCGTAGAGCGCCACGAGTTTCACGCCGGGGGCGCGACGCAGCACGTCGACGGTGGGCACACCCAGCCGATTCACGCCGGCGGAATGGGTGAGCAGGCCGATGCGTTTCCCCTTCACCGCTGCGAAGCCTTCGGCCTCGAGCACATCGATGCCGAGCATCACCGGAGCAACGCCCGCGGGAGACGAGGACGCCGCGAGGCCCGGCGGCGGAACAAAGAGCGGCTGTGCCTGGGCGGCCTTTGGCGCCTTGCTGGAGCTGCAGCCAAACAACCCGAGCAGTGGCACGAGAACCGAGAGGAGATTGGAAAGGGAATGGACGCGGGCAACGCCGGGCATTGACGCGAGAGATGTCGCGCGACCGCGAATCGGTCGAGCTGTTTCGAAACCGCCCCCCGGCCGGCGCGCCGCGTCGCGGCTGCCGCCCTGGAAACATGTAACGTATTACGTTACATGTTTCCAGGGTCTTCGGCCGCCATTGCGCCGCGGCGGTGACGCGACACGACTGTCGCTCGAACCAACATGTAACGTATTACGTTACATGTTGGTCCTGGGTGGTGCGGTTCGGCCGCGGCGGGTGGCGGCGAATGGCGCCGACCGGGAGGTCACGCCATGTCGTGCCCCTGGCGACGAAGCTGCAGCCACACGAGCAGCAGCAGGGCTCGTTCGGCGTCGGGCAGGTAGGAGCGCTGCTGCAGAAAATCGTTCACGCGTTGCCGGGGCAATCCCAGGACGCGGCCCAGGCGGACTTTCTCGCCGTAGCGACCGGTGAGTTGGGCGCGGACGGCGACGATGAGTTCGTTCCACATCGGGGTATCGGCGCCGGGCCGCAGAGTCGCGCCACGCCGTGGTCGCCGATTGCGACGGTGTTCCTGGAGGGCGGTGCGAACGGAATTGCTGGCCGCCTCCATTAACGCGCTCGCGAGTTCGAGCGGCAATTCGAGTTGCGGAGGAAACCGCGGGACAAACGTCGGTGAGCTCATGGCGGTTACCGTGACGGATTCGGCCGATCGGGTCACTGCAAATGTAACGTAATACGTTACATGTTTTCGAGGTACCGCCAGCCATGGGAGGGGGAATCGCGGTGGCGCGTCGCGACGAGCGCCCAATCCAACATGTAACGTAATACGTTACATGTTGGATTGGGCCGTGGTGGCACGGCTGGCCCGGAGGATGGCGGGACGTGGGAGGAATGGAGTCGGCCGGACGGACGGGCGCGGGTCAGAAGGCGGCACGCACGGACGCCGCGAGAAACTGGGCGGCCTGTCCGAGGGCCTGCTCCAG
The DNA here is from genome assembly GCA_005792355.1 of Opitutaceae bacterium. Taxonomy (GTDB): domain Bacteria; phylum Verrucomicrobiota; class Verrucomicrobiia; order Opitutales; family Opitutaceae; genus ER46. Next base: position 22,762 of record SXSC01000158.1, on the reverse strand, counting down.
GGGCACGCCGGCGGGCGTGATGGAGTGCACCGCGAGGTTGGCGGGCGGATGCGCGGCAGTGGCGAGGCCGGCGAAGACATGGACTTTCTTGCCGAGCGCCAGCCCGCGGGCCGCGACCGCGCCGGGGCCTTTGCCTTGCAGCGAGCTGTCATCGAACCGGCCCTCGCCCGTGATCACGAGATCGGCGGCGGCGAGACGGGCTTCAAGATCGAGCCACGCGGAGACGAGATCGAAACCGGGCAGGAGATTCGCCCCGGTGGCGGCCATCAGGCCAAAGGAAATGCCGCCGGCCGCCCCGGTGCCGGGCACGTCCATCAGCGCGTCCGGCTGGCCGCAATGAGCACCGAGCATCATCGCGAGGCGGGCGCTGGCATGGTCGAGCCGCGCGAAGTCCTCGGGGCGCAGGCCCTTTTGCGGACCGTAGGTCGCGGCGGCGCCCCGTGGGCCGAGCAACGGATTGGTGACATCGCACGCGATGTGAATCGGCGGAAGGGAGAGGGCGATGCCGCCGGCGATGCGATCGAGCGCGGTCCAACGCGCTGGGATCGGGGGAGCGATCGGTTCGCCGTGCGCCGATAGGAATTCCAACCCGAGCGAAGCGAGGGCACCGAGCCCGAGGTCGTGCGTGGCGCTGCCGCCGACGCCGAGCAGAATCGCCGCCGCACCGGCCTCGGTGGCGGCGCGGATGAGTTCGCCGGTGCCGACGGTGGTCGTTTGCCACGGGTCGCGGAATTCGGGCGGGAGCAATGCCAGGCCGCTGGCCGCCGCCATCTCGATGATCGCGATGTGGTCAGGTGCATCTGAGTTCCGCGACTTGAGATCTGAGATTCGCAGGAAATCGCGGGCGGCGGGCGGAATTTTCGCCAGCGACACGAGGCCGATTGCGGCGACGGTTTTTCCGCCGCGCGGACCGGTGACGGAATAATTTTTCAACTCGCCGCCGGTGGCCGCGGTGAGGATTTCGCAAAATCCCTCGCCGCCGTCGGCGAGGGGGCAGAGATCAAGCGTCCAGCCGGGCTGCGCCGCCCGCAGCGCTTGTGCGGCGGCGGCGCAGGCGGCGGGCGCGGAGAGGGAGTCCTTGAATTTGTCGAAGGCGAGCAGGACGCGCATGGAGGCAAATTATTGTGATGCGATCCAAGCGAAGCGAGCCACGCGTTTTCCGGCGAATGTAATTTCCTCGTTGAACATCGCGGCGGGGCGAACCCACAGGCCGCGCTCCCCGTAGAGCGCCTGGTACACGACGAGCGGCTCGCGGGTTTCCGAATGCCGGGCGAGACCGATGACGAGGTAGTCGTTGCCCTTGTAGTGACGGTAGCGGCCGCGGCGGGGTTCCGCCTTCGCCAAGCTTTCGGCGGACAGGTCCGCGGGGAGAGGAGGAAGTGGGTCGTCGTTCATCAGTGGACAGGATTTGAGGGTGAGTCGTTGAATCGTACCAGGGCTTTTTTGTAGTGGTCGCGATCAGGCGGGATCCTCCTTCGCCAGGACAATGAAGGAAGGATCGGGGGCAGCGAACACTGGTAACAGGTGTGACTCTCCGATCGTAGAGACCAACCTGTTTGTCGTAATATCCCGAACAGGGTTGAACGCGGAGCTCGCGGAGGGCGCGGAGAAGGAGCTTTTTCACTCCGCGCTTTCCGCGTCCTCCGCGTTGCAATTCTTCGAGGCATGGTCGCAGGCTGCGCACGCAGCGCGCCATTTCTCCCGAGCGCAGTCTCGGAAAAAAGCCGCATCACTCCACCCGCAGGATTCCCTTCATCAGGAGATAGTGCCCGGGAAAGGTGCAGACGAAATCGTAGTCGCCCGCGGTGCGCGGCGCGGTGATGAAAATCGTATCGGTGGTGCCGGGCTGGGTGAGTGCGGTGTGATAGAGGACGTCGTCGGTTTCGGGCACGAAGCTCTGCGTGTTGCCGTCGATCCCGAGCGCCATCGCCGCTTCGCCGACGGCCGAGCCGCGACCGGGCGCGCAGAGCACGAAGTTGTGCAGCATGTCGTCCGTGTTCCGAAACACGAGGCGCACACGCGAACCGGCTTTGACCGTGAGAAGAGTCTCGTCAAACTTCAGTCCCGGTAGGGTGCCGAGAAGAATCGTCCTGTCGCCTTCGTCGCCGGTCCAGTCGGAGGGCACCTTGCTCGGGTGCTTCTTGGTGGCGCCGAGGGCAACCACGGTCGCGAGTGAAGCGCAGAGTTCCGCGTCCTTGGGATCGAGCGGGATGATGCGGGCGCCGTCGGGCAGACGGTTCGCCGTATAGTAGGCCGTGAGGTGGAGGAGGGTCTCGGTGCCGCCCGTGGCGCGGAGTCCAGGCGCCTTGATCTCATGAATGTAGCCTTCGCGCAGACACGCGAGGGCGAGGCGCACGCTGAGCCCGTCGGGTGCCACCACGACCTTGCGGACGGGGCAGGCGAGGCGATTCACGGGGGCGCTGCCGTAGGCCTTGTGATAGAGGTAGGTGAAGCCCGCGACGGCGTAGCTCCCGGGATTTTCGGCGGTGGCGCGATCGACGGGTTGCGTGAAGGTCAGGACAAATCCATCGGGCTGCGCGAGCACTTCCTTGATCTCAAACGGGGTGCGGCCCGTCCAGGCGAGGCGTTCGAGGCCGAATTGCTTCGGGCCGATGGAACCCCAGCCGCGGGCGGATTCGCCGGCGAACATGACGCCGTCGTCGCCCTGGGCGAGGCGGAGGATGCCGCTTTCGAAGCCCTCGCGAAACGCAATCGCCGCGCCCTGCCACACGCCCTTCACCTGTTCGAGCGACACGCGCGCGATCTTGCTCTGGCCTTGATCGCCGACGAAAAACTGGCCGGCAAACGGCCCGAATTTTCCGTCCGAGAGATCCTCGATCATGCCGGAATTGGAAATGCCCAGCACGGTGTGCGGCAGCCAGACGGCGGGCGGTTTCAAACCGGGCACGCGTTTCGCCACCTCGTGCATCGGCTCCTCGAAATCCTTGATGTCCTCGGGTCGCAACCGGACGGTCGAGCCGGGTTGCCGGCTCCACGCCAGCCCCGCCGGGTGCCCGGCGAAATCGCCCGGAACGAGGTGGGTCAAGCGTCCCGAGCCCACCCACTCGCCCTGATTCTCGGAAAAAAACCAATCGCCCTTCGAGGTGACGATCAGCCCGCACGGTGAGCGCAGGCCGGCGGCGACGGGGATGATCTGCCCGTCCGGAGTGATTTCGACCATCCAGCCACGCCAGGGCGCGGGAGCCTGGGTGGTTCCGCCGAAGGCCACGTTGAGCGTGACGCGCAGGTTGCCGTTGGGCCCCAGCACCGGGCCAAACGCGTACTCGTGATAGCTCCCCGAGATCGGAAGCTGGGCGACCGTCTCGAAAAGATCCGCGCGGCCGTCGCGGTCGGTGTCGACGAGGCGGGTGACCTCCTGGCGTTGCGCAACGTAGTAGCCGCCCTTGGGGGCGGCGATGATGCCGAGCGGTTCGTGGAGGCCGGAGGCGAAGAGCGTGAATTTCGGTTTGGGGTCGGTGTCGTAGGCGCCGTCAACCCACCAGACTTCCCCGCGACGCGTGGTCACGAGCAGGCGTTTGCCCGCGACGGGAACGATGCCGCTCGTTTCGAGCACGATTCCTTCCGGCACGGCCAGCGGCGTGCGTTTCCAGAAGAGATCCTCGCGGCTCACGAGCTCGCTTGAGGGTTTGGCGAAGCGCTCGGCGGAGGAGGGGTTGTTGATCCGCGACGGCGGCTCGGCGGCGAAGCTGGCGGCGGCCGCGAGGGCCAGGCCAAGGGCGCAGCCGAGGGCGGGGGCCCGGGCCCCCGTCTGCGGCCGGGGTTCGTTCGGGTGGGAAGAGGTGATCATGAAACGGGGGGCGGCGTTCACCAAACGATGGCGTACGTGATCGGTAGCTCGAGGTTCGTGGCGGTGAGGGCCACGGCGAGTTGCTGTCTTCCATTGATGGTGCGGAGCACGGGTCGATGCGGGGCGTTGGCCGGCCAGTCGACGAACCACTCGCGGTCGCCCACGATCCAGCCATGGCCGCCGGGCTGCGGCGTGATCAGGCTGGCTTCGGCGAGCAGCACCCAGGTTGACCACGAGGGCAGCTTGCCCGTGAGCGCGAGCGTGCGGGTGAGCCCGCGGCCGTTGGCGGTGGCGGCGAGGCGATCGCGCACGGAGATCTCCGCCAGGCGGCCGAGGAAGATGGGCGTGCCGTCGGCCTCCAGTTCATAGCCCTGCGAGGACCAGAGCGCCTCCGGTTGGCCGGGCCAGCCGCCGTGCGCGGCGGATTCGATCGACGCCAGAGTCGGCTGGCCGGGAAACGTGAGGGCGGGGCCGGTGGGTTTGGCGGTCTGCTCGTTGCCGCGGCCGTCCCACATCTGCGCGGTATCCAGAAAAGTCCCACGCCAGGCGCGGAGCACGGCGCCGGTTTCGAAATCATAGGCGTAGTGGACACCGGCGGGGGTGCCGACCGCCGCGGTGTAGAGGCGTTTGCGCGGTTCGAACGGCACGAAGCCGCGTTGCAGGAGCACGCGGTCCGTCGGCTCCAACGCCAGCGGCCGGCCCGCCCCGGGGCGGCCGCCGGCCCCGCTCCGGCCCGCCGCGCTTTCGCGCTCCGTCACCGCGTGCGGCGCGATGCCGGGGCCTTCGGCGATCAGTTCGACGCTGGGGCGACCGTTGGAGGTGTGCCGGAGATCGAGGCGAAACTCGTGCCGGCCGGCGGTGAGCGTGACGCGGCCCGGCGAGAGATCCCGGTCGATCGGCGCGACCACGGTCTGACCGTCAATCTGGAGCCGGGCGAGACTGCCGGTTTCGAGGGAGAACCGATACGCTCCGGCCCGCGGCGCGATTAGCGAGCCGGTGATCACGAGGGCGAACTTGCCGCTCTTCTCCACCGCGCTGTGGGCAAAACGCGCGGGCACTCCCTCGCTCGTCGGCGGCTGCGCGTCATAGGAGCCGAAATTCCCCTGCTCACCGGCGTACAGCCGGTAGCGCAGGTTTTCGGTGGTGAGGGTGAGACCGGCCTCGAAGCGTTTCACGCTGAGCTGGCGCAGCGCCACCGCGCCGTGATCGCCCTGGACCATGAGCGGCCCGAGGGCCTTTTCGTCGTCGTAGGCCGAACTCCGTGTCGGGCCGTTGACCTCGACGTTCTCGTGCAGCGTGAAGCCGTTGAGCACGACCTTCACGAAGCGGGCGTTTTTCGTTTTCCGGCCGCGGGCGTCGAAGCGGGGCGCTTCAAATTCGATTCGCAGCCGCTGCCAGAGGCCCGGTGCGCGGCTGGCGTTGGCGCGGGGGGCGACGCCCTCGTAGCCTTCCCGGTCCCGGCCGCGGGCGGCATCCCAGCGCTCGTAGATGCCGCCGCAGTCGGAGGGTTTCGGCACCCGCACGCCCCAACTGTCGAAGAGCTGCACCTCGTAACGACCTTGCAGATACACGCCGGAGTTCGATCCGGGAGCCATGAGGAATTCCAGCTCGGCCTCGAGGTCGCCATGATCCCACGCGGTGAAGAGGTGGCCGCGGGTGGCCGGGTCCCTGCCGGGATTGCACACCAGCACGCCGGTGCCGGCGATGGCGGTGAGAGTTTTGTCGCGCCGCGGATCGCCGGCGAGATCGCCGGCCAGCTGCCAGTTGGCGGCGACGGGCCGGAAGGCCGCGAGGGAATCGAGGCGCACGGGATCGGCGGGGAGCGGGGACTGGGCGCGGGCGGCGGCGAGGGCGAGGGCGACGAGGCACGCGAGCGTGCGAAGCGGGGCGGGTGGGGCGATCATGGGCACGAACGGCCACGCTCGACGGCGGCCGCGCGGAGGGCAAACGGGAATTTGAAATTTTTGCCCAGGCTGGAAAGAAGCAGATCGCGGCGGCCAGGGTTCGTCCGTCCTGCCCTTCGCCGTCGTTGCGCAACGTGACGGGGGCCGCGCGTGGGACGGGGCGCGGGCGCATTGCCGCCACCGGTCGCGGGCTGAAGGAGCGGCGGTTTCCAACCGCTGGTTGGCGATGGAACTCCGCGGGCGCCTGGAGCATGCCCCTCCGTTGACCCGCACCTCGATTCGCGGCGTCAGCTCGGAGCCGCCCCTCCCGCGTCCGCGACCGGAGATTTGGCTTGGATTTTTTTGGCGGTCGGCGCGTCGTGTGCGGTCGCCGCTCCATTCCGTCTCTGCATGACCTCCGCGTCTCAACTCCGCCTGCCTCACCGGCCGTCCTTTGGTGTTACGCCGGGCGCGGCGTTTTGGCTCGCGGCGATTGTGACGTCGGCGGGAGCTGCCGAGGTCCAGCGCGAGTTGTTTCTCGCCTCGCCCACGCCCGGCACGGCCGTGCTCGCGGCGACCTATTACACGCAGCCCGCCGGCACCGATTTGCTCTCGATGCACCAGCTCATGTCCCGTTCCGACACCATCGACGTCGCCTTACTCCGGCACTCGCGCGACAACGGCCGGACCTGGTCCGCAGCCACCGAGTTTCCGACACTCGAACCTCGCGCCGGCGGCAAGTTTCGCCGTGCACTCCGGGGCGGAGTGGCCGACCCGACGACCGGACGATTTGTGCGGTTTCACATCGAGGGCTTGTTGCCCACGGATGAACCGCTCGAGGGCATGCGGCAGTGGTATGTTTGCTACAGCGTGTCGGAGGACGGCGGCCGAACCTGGCCGGTCACCGAACAGGTGATCCAACTGGGCGCGGAGTTTTCAGCCCGGCATCCGCTGCCCGGCGTGTGGATTGGGAAAAACTGTGTGATGGTCGGGGACCTCGCCTCGGTGCCAATCGTGCTCGCCGACGGCACGCTGCTGGTGCCGGTCATCATCACGCCGCTCGGCCCCGAGGGCACGTATCACAATCCTGGCGGCGGCTACACGTACTCCGACGCCGCCGCGTTGCGCGGTCGCTGGCGGGCGGACGGAAAAATCGACTGGGAACTTTCCACGCTAATCCAAGCCGACCCGGCCCGCTCGACGCGCGGCCTGGACGAGCCGACCTTCGCGTCGTTGGCCGATGGACGGATTCTGGCCGTCCTGCGCGGGTCCAACGGCAACCGGCCAACGCTCCCGGGTCGTCGCTGGGTCGCCTACTCGAATGATCAAGGTCGCACGTGGACGGGGCCCCGACCCTGGACCTTTGCGGACGGCGGCGACTTTTTCTCGCCGAGTTCGTGCTCGCAGCTCGTGCCGCATTCTTCGGGCCGGCTTTTCTGGCTCGGCAACATCGTGCCGCTGAATCCCACCGGGAACCAGCCGCGGTATCCGTTCGTGGTGGGGGAGGTCGACGTGCGCTCGGGCCGGTTGCGACGCGAATCGGTGCGGGTCGTCGACGACCGCCGCACCGGTGACAGCGAGCTGATTGCGTTTTCGAATTTCTCCGCGCGGGAGGACCGCGGGACCGGCGAGATCGTGCTGAATCTCAGCCGGCTGTTTCAGCATTCGAAATCCGGCGTTCGCGATTGGACGTCGGACGCGTACCTTTACCGGATTCCGGTGAAGTAGCCGGGCCGATGCCCCGGGAGGGGCGGCCGCGAAACGAAAATCGCCGCAATTTTGGTGCGATCTGAATCGCGTTGGTGCCGGTCATCAGCATTTTTGCGCGGTCGAGCAGGACCGTTTTCTGAGCATCAACCCTCGGCTTTGATTCCTCCGGCTTCGTCCCTTCTCCCGCTATCAGATGTCCCTTCTCCCGCTTCTGGATTCCTCGCTCCTCGGCCGCGCTGAAAAGCCAGCCTTCGAGTTCGATCGTGCCGGTGCGTCCCGCCTCTTCCTGAAGTTCGGCGATTTCGAGGCGCGCTCCAACCGCGTCGCCCATGCCCTCCGCGCCCGCGGGCTCAAACGCGGCGACCGGCTCGCGTTCTTCCTGCAAAACCGGCCAGAGGTGATCGATCTCTGGCTCGCGGGCGTGAAGCTCGGTCTCGTGATCGTACCCGTTAACGTGCTTTACCGCGAACGCGAGCTGAAGCATATCCTCGCCGACTCTTCCCCGACCGCCGTCGTCACGTCGCGCGACATGGCGGGCTTCCTCCCGACCGGGGCCACCCACTGGGAGGTTGACGAGCTGACCGCGGACGCGGCGGCGAAACCCGCGGTACGGATCGCGGAACCGTGCGGCGCGGACACGCCGCTCTCGCTCATCTACACCTCGGGTACGACCGGCGCCTCGAAGGGCGCGGTGCTGACGCAGGGGAATTTTGCCGCCAACGGCGCGACGCTCGCCGCGGAGTGGCGGTTCACCGGGGAGGATCGCTATCTCGCCACGTTGCCGCTCTTCCATGTGCACGGCCTTGCCAATGGCATTCACTGCTGGCTGATCAGCGGTTGCCACCTGCGGCTCACCGAGCGCTTCGAGTCTGCGAAGGCGGCCGAGTGGTTCGACGACTATCGGCCGACGGTTTTTTTTGGCGTGCCGGCGATGTTTGTGCGTCTGCTCGAATTGCCGCCGGAGCAGGCGCGGGCGATCGGCGCGCGCCTGCGCCTCGCGGTCTCCGGTTCGGCCCCGCTGCCCGCCGAGGTGCACGAGAAATTCCGCCAGCTCTACGGCTCCGTGATTTTGGAGCGCTACGGGATGACCGAGACGCTGATGAATGTGGGCAACCCCTACGCCGGCGAACGCCGTCCCGGCACGGTGGGTCTGCCGCTTGCGCACGTCGCCGTGAAAATCTGCGATCCGGCCGGAGCACCCGTGGCCGAGGGCACGCCGGGTGAGCTTTGGGTCAAGGGGCCCAACGTCTGCTCGGGTTACTGGCAGCGCCCCGAGGCCACCGCCGCGGCGTGGTGCGACGGGTGGTTCCGCACCGGCGACATCGGCGTGCGCGCGGGCGACGGCTACATCACGCTGCAAGGCCGCCGCAGCGATCTAATCATCTCCGGAGGCTTCAACATCTATCCGCGTGAAATCGAGGAACTGCTTCTGGAACAGGCCGGCGTGCGGGAGGCGGCGGTGATCGGCGCGCCCGATCCCGTGCGTGGGGAAGTGCCGGTGGCGTATGTCGCGGTCGACGCGGCCAAGTTCGACGAGGTGGCGACAGTGGCGCATCTGCGCACGCAGCTGGCGTCGTTCAAGCAACCGCGGGCATTCGTGCGCGTCGAGGCGCTGCCGCGCACGGCGCTCGGCAAGGTGCAGAAGCATCTGCTGCCGCGACCATGAGCCCGGCGGTCCTCTCGCTGGTCGCGCTCGTCATGGTGATGGGATTCAGTCTTACCGCGCGGATCAACATCGGCATTTTGGCGGTGGGGCTGGCGTGGCCGATCGCGATGTTTGCCGCGGGCTGGAAGGCCGAGGCGCTGATGGCCGTGTTTCCCTCGTCGCTTTTTCTCACGCTGGTGGGAGTGACGCTGCTCTTCGGCGTCGTGCAGCGCAACGGTACGCTTGGCGCCCTCGCGCAGCGCGCGGTCCAGTTGTGCGGCGGGCGCGCGGTGCTGCTGCCCGGGGTGTTCTTTGTGCTGGCGGGCATCATCTCATCGCTCGGACCGGGGGCGATTGCTTCGACGGCGTTGATTGCGCCACTGGCGATGGGGATCGGCCATCGCGCGGGCGTGCCGGCGTTTCTCACCGCGCTGATGGTCAGCAACGGCGGCAACGCCGGGAATCTTTCGCCCATCAGTTCGGTCGGGTTAATCGTGCAGGCGCAGATGCACAAGGCCGGTCTGCCGCAGCACGACTGGCAGGTGTTCGCGGCGAATTTTGCCGCGCATACCGTGGTGTCGATTGGCGCGTTTTTTCTCTTTGGCGGGCTCGCGCTCTGGCGGGCGGAGCGGGCCGGGGCGGAGGCGGCTCCGCCGCCGTTGTCGGGCCGGCAGTGGTTTTCGCTCGGCGTGCTCGCGCTCTGGGTGATCGGAGTCGTCGGATTCAAGCTGCACCCCGGCTTGTCGGCCTTTGCGGCGGCTTCGCTGCTGATCGTCGCCGGTGCGCTTGAGGACCCGCCGGCATTTGCGACCATTCCGTGGTCGGTAATCGTGACGGTCTGCGGCGTAAGCGTGCTGATCGGCGTGTTGGAGAAAACGGGCGGCATGGATATTTTCACGACGCTGCTCGCCAAGGTTGCGACTCCCGCCACCGCGAATGGCGCGATGGCATTTTTCACCGGGATCATTTCGACGTACAGCTCCACCTCGGGCGTCGTTTATCCGGCGTTTCTGCCGGCGGTGCCTGGTTTCATCGAAAAACTCGGCGGCGGCGACGCCCTGCAGGTCGCGCTCAGCATCAACGTCGGGGCGGCCATCGTCGACGTGTCGCCCCTCTCCACCATCGGGGCGCTGGCGATTGCGGCGCGGCCGGAAGGCGAGGACGAGCGCGTGCTTTTCCGCCGCATGCTGATCTGGGGCTTGTCGATGACGGTCGTCGGTGCACTTTTCTGCCAGCTCTTCATCCGCTTTTTCGCCACATGAAAAACCTCCGTGCCAGTCTCCTGTTTCTTTTCCTGCCGGGGATCGCTCCCGCCGCGGACGATGCGGCCAAGCGTTGGGCCCAATACGAGCCGTCGTTCAAGGCGTTTGCCGAGGCCGACCGCGCGCAGCCGCCGGTCAAGGGCGGCATCCTGTTCGTGGGCAGCAGTATTTTCCGACAGTGGACGAATGTCGCCGAGATGATGGCGCCGTTGCCGGTGCTCAACCGCGCGTTCGGTGGTTCGCGCACGGGCGACCAGCTCGCGCGTTTCGATCAGGTCATTTTGCCCTACGCGCCGAAGGTCATCGTCTATTACTGTGGGAGCAACGACCTGAAGGCGACGCCCGCGGACGCGTCAGATGTGATCTTTGGGCGTTTCCGGGAGTTTTCCGAGCGCGTGCGAGCCGCGTTGCCGGGGACGCGTCTCATTTATGTGACGGCCACGCGTTCACCTGATCGGGTGGAACGTTGGGAGCAGGTTGATCACTACAACGCCCTCGCGCGGGCGTATTGCGCCGCGACGCCGCAACGGACGTTTATCGACATCAACCCGGCGCTCGTCGATGCGCACGGGCACCCGCGGCTCGATCTCTATCGGGTCGACAAGCTTCACTTCCATCCGCCCGCGTACGAGGCTTTCACCGCGATCATCAAGCCGGTGCTCGAGCGGGTGTGGCGCGAGGTGGAGTTCGGCGCGAAGCGGTAAGGCGGCGGCGGTTGTTCCACCCCGCGGCGCGCCCGGAACATGTAACGTATTACGTTACATGTTGCGGGGGGCGGGCGGGGCCGTGCTGGGGCGGCGGTGAACGTTGCGCGGGTTGGCCGGCGGTTTCGGGCGCTTCGGCAAGCGCCTCTCCGATTGACCGCCTTTGGCCGCGCGCGGATGCGGTGCCCGCGCTCGGCCGCGGATCGAGGTGGTGGCGCGCCTGCTTTTCGCCGGTCGGGTTCCTGCCCGCAGGAAAATCACGCGCCAGGAGCGAATCCCAGAAACCTCCCGCGCTCAGGGTCGTCAAGTCCGTACCGCCATGAAGCACAGGTCGTTTCCCCTCCGCCGGCTCGCCCGGTGGCTTTCGCTCTGGCTCGCACTTTCACCCGCCCGCGCGGCCGCGGCGGTGCCGGCGCCGGCTCCCGCCAGTGACGAGACAGTCCAGCTCTCGCCCTTCATCATCTCCACCGAGCGCGAGACCGGCTGGTCCGCCAACGACACCCTCTCCGCCACGCGCACCAAGCAGGCGCTGAAGGATGTGCCGGTGAACATCGACGCCATCACCGCCGATTTCATCGAGGACCTCGGGCTCAACACCGCCGATGAAGTCACACGCTTCGTGGCCAACGTCTACGCGGCACCGACGATGGAGAACGACAACCAGACCGATAATTTTTCGTTTCGCGGGCTGTCGCAGCGCTTCAACGTTTCGCGCAACTATTTCCGCTGGTACGTGCCGACCGACACCTACAACGTCGAGCGGATCGATTTCGGCAAGGGCTCCAATTCGCTCATCTTCGGCGATGTCGAGCCGGGCGGACAGGGCTCCGTCTTCACCAAGCGCGCCATGCTGAAGAATTTCGGCACCGCCTTCGCCCAGTACGGGAGCGAGGGCGCGTATCGCGTGCAGTTGGACCTGAACCGCAAATTGCGCGAAGGCCTGGCGCTGCGCATCAATGCCGTGCGGCGCACGGAGAAGACGTTTCAGGATGCCTCTGAATACAAGCTGGCGGGCGAGACCCTCGCGCTGACCTGGCAGCCGTTCACGCGCACCATGGTCCGGCTCGAGGTTGAGCGCGGCAATTTTGAGAACGCCCGCGGCTTCTCCGGGATCACCATGCGCGAGCAGTCGGCCCGTTCGCTCGGTTTCACCGGCGCCGGCCCCTGGTACACCTCGGACGGCGCGTGGTTCAACCAGTCGACGCTGGCCGCGGCCGATCGCAGCTCGACCAACGGGGCGGCCGGCGGATCGCTGTCGCTCCTCGAGGGCGGTCATCATGACGTGACCATGCGCAACGCGGCGGGCGCGATCGTCGGCACCAAACGCGTCAACGGCTTGCCGAAGCATTACAACCTGCGCGGCTCCTTCGACCGGCAGGCGCGGCCGTTCAGCACCTACTCCGTCACGATCGAGCAGCGCCTCGGCCGGCTCGGACTTGAGTTCGCGTACAACCACCAAAACCAGGACGGCCTGCGCAACGACAACTTCTTCAACAGCACGATCAGTCTCGATGTCAACGGCCGCCCCTACATCGACACCACGGGCATCGATTGGAAACGCTTCGGCAACGACGTGGACGCCTTCCGGGGCACCGCCGTGCTGCCCTGGCAGCCGTTCACCTGGATGAAGCAGTTGTTCATCGGCAGCGTCGAGTATCGCGAGGACTTCACCAACAACTACCGCAAGGCGCTCTACAACGTGAAGCGTTTCGAGAACGGCCTCGTCACCGCGGTCAACCAGACCAACGACCGCGTGCGGTTCCGCCTCTACCTCGACGATCCGCAATTCTATTCCCGCGCGTTGTTCGATCGCTTCACGCTCGCCCAGCTGCCGGCGACGAATGACTTCACCGCCCGGCAGCTCTCGTTCGGCAACGCCGCCGACGCCACCGAATGGCGGCAGGCCTCCGCCGGCGCCGTCTCCGCCAGCGGCAATTATTTCAAGGGGCGGATCCAGTCGCTCGTCGGGGTGCGCTGGGACTGGAATCGGACTTATGAATACAGGGGCACGCGCAAATTTGGCGCGTATGCGGAGGACATTCCGCCGCCGAGCCGCGCCGATGCCCTGCCGGGGGAATACGTGGAGAATCCGTCGCTCCATCTCTTCAACACGAGTTACACCGCCGGTCTCACCTATGTGGTGACGCCGGACATCAATCTTTATGGGGTCTATTCCGACTCCTTCCGCTGGCAGGACGCGCGGACGTTTGACCTGAAGGTCTTCGGCCCGATTTCCGGCGTGACCAAGGAAATCGGGCTCAAGGGCGGACTTTTCAACGACCGTGTGACATTTACGCTCGGGGTCTTCCACATCGACCGCCAGAACGTCGAGTTTCGCTGGACCCCGTCGAGTTTCAGCGGCGGCGACGTCGAGAATCTGATGAACCCGAACAACATCACCGCCGATGATCCGCGTTATCTGCGCTCGTGGCGCGATGTGAACCAGTTTCGCAGCGTGATCTCCACCGAGACCTCGAAGGGCTTCGACCTCACGCTCATGACGCGGCCGGTGAAGGGCCTCCAGGCGCGCTTCACGATTGGCAAGACCGCGGTGGTCACGCGCCCCGACTTTGCGTCGTTCCGCGCGTTCTATGATGCGGCGGTGAAGCGGGGCGACGAGGCGCCCGCGCTGATCGCCGATGCCAGGGAGGTGCTGGACTCGAGTGATTTCAACACCAAGCCCTCGGGGGCGCGCGCCGCGCCGTGGTCGGCGAGTTGGATTCTCGACTACACGTTTCAGCGCGATTCCTCACCGCTGTTCAAAGGTGTGCGCCTCGGCCTTAACGGCAGCTGGCGCGACTCCTACCTCTTCGGCATCAGCAACGGCCGCGAACTGGTCGGCGGGACCACTCATGGTGTCAGCGCTTATGTGATGCGCGACCAGAAGATCTGGGGCCAAACGGTCCGCGTCCGCGCCGGGGTAAAGCATCTCATCGATCTCGAGAACACCGGCGCGGCGCGCAAGACGGGCTTCACGACGCTGGCCAGCGGCGCGGCGGTTTATCGTTACACCTACGTGATGCCGCCGCAGTATGACCTCGCGGTCACGGTGAGATTCTGAACCGGTTCGCGTTACTTTTTCGCTTTCGGGGCCTGCTTCGGGCGCGGCAGCATCGGCAGTGCGTTGGACGGCACGATGAGCGGACCGGAGAGGAAGACTTGGGGCGACTGCGGGTCGACGACCACGAGCACGGCGTGGATGTCGTTTGCGCCAAACGTCTCCAGCCGGGTGACGTTGTCGAGTGGGGCGGCATTCCCGGGAAATTTCACCTTCGGCTCGAGCCGGTAGCGGTGTTCGTCGGCGTGGACGAGGAGCACCGGCTTGGCGAAGGCCCGCGACTCTTCCTCGACTGTCGCAAGAAAACGCGTGAAGCCCGATTCGCGGCCGGCCTTGGTCGCCGCTGCCAGCGCATTGAAGGGCTCCGCCTGAAAGAACAGCGCCACACCCGCGGCCTGCGTGGTGCGGGCTTCCGCAAACGTCGCGCGGACCCACGCGGCATTGGCCGCATCGCGCTCGCGAAACTCCGCCACCGCGCCCGGCACGTCGGGCTGGTTATTGTTGTTGCTGCCCACGACATGCACCGTGGCAAACACCACGCCGCTGCGCGACCAGCGGGCGTTTTCGACGAACTTCGCGTACGCCGGATCGTGCCGCTGGGTGCGGAGGGGAATCGGCGCGCGCCCCAGGCTGCGCTCCGTGGAAAAATAGGTCGTCCGAATCTTCCCGAGCCACCCGAGCGGATCCTCTTGGCCATTGTTGGTGCGGTGCACGTCGGTCCACTCGTTGTCCCCGGGCGTGTAGATTACCGCGCCTTCAATCGTGTCGAACCACGTGCGCACCTGCCCGAGAAACGCGTCGGTGGGCGGCTCACCGCCGCTCTTGGTGTCACCGCAGTGGACGGTAAACGCCGGTCGCTGCCGGCTGATCTCGAGGAGCAGGCGTTCGTAAGCGGCGAAGTTTTCCCTGCCATACGGCATGCAGCCGAACGCGACGAAGCTGAAGCGATCCGTGGTCTCCGCCGCGCGGGAGGGAAGGTGCAGGGCGAGGGCGAGGCAGAGGGGGAAAAGTGCGCGGCGCATCGGCCGGCGACGATGGGCGTCGTCGCCGGGAGAGCAAAGCAGAAAGCACGCAGCGTCAGCTGCGGTAGTCCGCGTTTTCGCTGACGTACTCGTGCGTGAGGTCTCCGCCGAGTACGGCGGCGGACGCCGCCCCATTGCCGAGGTCGATCTCGAGTTCCACGGCGCGTTCGTGCGGCGGGTAGTTGATGGGCGCGGCAAAGACGCCGTCGTTCGACGGTACACTGGCATAGAGCTCCGCCTGCTTCATGTGAGCGACGAGGGCCAGCTCCTTGGCGGGATCGAGTTGGAACACGCCATTGGCGAAAATCTCGATGCCACCCATGCGGGCGCTGAGCTTCGCAAGGTTGATGCCGGCCGCGTGCGCTCCGACGTATTTGCCGATGGCCTGGATCAACCGGCCGACATTGGGGTCGTTGCCGGCGACGGCGCACTTGAAGAGCGGACCGTTGACCACCGCCTTGCCGAGGGCGCGTGCGAGCCCGAGGGACGCGGCGTTTCGCACCGTGACGCGCACCACGTGGCGCACACCCTCGCCATTGCGCACGATGTCCTCGGCGAGATCGCGACAGACCTGATGCAGGCCGCGCTCAAAGACACCCCAATCATTGAACGGCACGCGACCGGAGGACAGCGCCACCACGGTGTCGGAGGTGCTGGTGTCGCTGTCGACACTGATGGCGTTGAAACTCGCGTCGGCGGCGCGCGCGAGCATCTGGCGCAGCTCGGCGCGCGGCACGGCGATGTCCGTGAGGATGTAAACGAGCATGGTCGCCAGGTTGGGCTCGATCATGCCGGCCCCCTTGGCGATGCCCACGATGCTGCCACCATCGACTGTCGCGCGACGCACCTTGGGATAGAGATCCGTCGTGACGATCCCCTCGGCCGCGGGCAGCACCGAACCGCCGGCGAGAGCGGCGATGGTGGCCGGAACGGCGTGGATGATCGGATCGGCCGGCAGGGTCCAGCCGATCACGCCGGTCGAGCTGGGCAGAATCTGGGTCGCGGGCAGGCCGAGTTGTTGCCCGACGGCCGCGCAGATCCGTTCGGAGGTTTCGACGCCGCCGGGCGCGCACACGTTGGAAATCTTGTTGTTGATGATCACCGCACCGAGGGCGGGCTCCGCGAGCCGCTTGCGCCCGATCAGAATGGGAGCCCCGGGAAAGGCGTTGCGCGTGAACAGCGCGGCAAACGAAGTGGTCGGCGCGTCGAGCGCGATCAGGGTCAGCGTCATCCGGGCCAGCTTCGGAGCCTCGCGCGGCATGAACTCAAACGACGAGCAACCGACCCGGAAACCGGCGGGCAGCGCCGCCTGGGTGGCGAGCCACGCGCGGTGGGCGTCACGATCGGCAAAAGTAAGATTGGTGCTGGGCACAGCTGAGAAGTGGGCCCGGTGGGCCGCGGAGTGAAGAGAAATTTTGCGCGGCGTGTCCGGCCGGCAGACGTCCGACGTCGTGACCGGGCCAAAGATTTTTATGGAAATGCACGGAGCGTGTGCCTTATTCGAGTCCTCTCTCCGAAAAGTGATCGCTCATCCTGACTCCTCCCTCCTCTTCCGCGGCCACGCGCGGCCAACCTGGACCGCCCGATGAATGTCGCCGAAGTCACGGCCAAGGCCAAAGTCCTCCTCGAGGCGCTGCCATATATCCAAGATTTTCGCGGGTCGATTTTCGTCATCAAGTATGGTGGTAGTTTCATGGAGGATCCCGATCCAAGCGTGCGGGCACGGGTCGCGTACGACATCGCGTTGCTCGCGGCCTGCGGCATCCACCTCGTCGTGGTGCATGGCGGCGGCAAGGCGATCACCAAGGCGATGGAAGACTCCGGCTTGAAGGCGAATTTCGTCAACGGGCTCCGCGTGACCGATGAGGCGACCATCGCGGTCGTGAAGAAGACCCTCGATGAGGTGGTGAACCGGGAGGTGTGCGACGCCATCGCCACCGCCAACGCCAAGCCCAAGGGGCTGTCCGGTGACAGTGTCCTCGTCTGTGAAAAACTCACGACGGACGATGCCGGCAATGCCGTCGACCTCGGCTATGTGGGGGACGTGACGGAGGTGAAGGTGAAGTTGATCAAGAAGGAGATTGCCGACGGTTTCATTCCCGTGATTTCGCCCGTGGCCGAGGGTCACGACGGCAAGCCCTACAATGTGAACGCGGACCTCGCCGCCGGCCGGGTCGCCAGTGCCCTCCGGGCGCGGCGGCTGGTTTACATGAGCGACGTGCCGGGGTTGCTCGCCAATCCACCCGACCCCGCCACCCTGATTTCCACGCTCAAGGCCAGCCAGGTCGACGAGCTGCGGAAAAAAGGGGTGATCGACAAGGGCATGCGGCCGAAGGTGCAGAGCGCGGTGCGCGCCCTGCAGGAAGGCGTGCAGCGCGTGCATTTCATCGACGGCCGGCAGCCGCACTCGTTGCTGCTGGAAATTTTCACCGGCACGGGGATCGGCACGGAGATTGTGCACGGGTAGCCCGCATTTTTCCCACCAAACGGCCTTTGAATCATGTCCAGCTTCCGCCGCCTCCACCCTTCGGCGTTGCTTTCGAGTTCATGCGGGCTAGTGTGCCGACCGCAAAGTAGCGTGACAAGTAGCGGCGAGCGCCAGCGAGTGGAGCGCGCCGGTGGTCCACTCGCTGGCGCTCGCAGCGCCACGTCACGAAAGTTATTGGTCGCGCTACTAGAGGCAAAACCGCAACGGTTTTGCCAATAGCCGGGACGCTCCAGACGGATGTGGCTGCGGCCGGGATCTTCGAACACGGTGTGCCTGCGGATGAAAACAGAGTGTGCAAAGCCCGGGCTGGGAACACAGCGCGGCGCAAGATTCGTGGCGGCCTGAGCGTGATTTCATTTTTCGATTCTCGATCTTCGAGTGGGATCGTGTGAAATCAAAAATCCAAAATCCAAAATCGAAAATGAATTCGCCCGCCATCGTCCGCACCAGCACCGCCGAGCTTTACGACGCGCATGTGATGAAAAACTACGCGCGTGCCGCCCTCACGCTGGTGCGCGGCCGCGGGGCGCAGGTGTGGGACGACGCCGGCAACGGGTACCTCGATTTCACGTCGGGCATCGCGGTGAGTGCGCTGGGCCATTGCCATCCGCACTGGGTCGCGGCGGTGCAGCGCCAGGCCGCCGAGCTCATCCACGTCAGCAATTTATTTCGCCACCCCAACCAGGGTGAGCTGGCGCGGCGCCTCATCGGCTACGCGGGCCCGGGCCGGGTCTTCTTCTGCAACAGCGGCGCCGAGGCCGACGAAGGCATGATCAAACTCGCGCGGCTCCACGGCGCCAAAAAAGCCGGCGGAGAGGATGGAAAATGCTTCAAAATTGTCGGCGCGAAAAATGCGTTTCACGGCCGGATGTTCGGCGGCATGAGTGCGACGCCGCAGGAAAAAATCCAAAAGGGCTTCCGCCCGCTGGTGCCGGGTTTCGCGTTTGGCGAACTCAACAACCTGGAGTCGTTCGCGGCGCTGGTCGACGACCAGACGGCGGCCATTCTCGTCGAAACGATTCAAGGCGAGAGCGGCATCAATCCGTGCACGCCGGAATTCCTGCGCGGCCTGCGGCGGCTCTGTGACGACCGCGACCTGTTGCTGCTCGTCGACGAAGTGCAATGCGGCCTCGGACGCACGGGAAAGTTCTATGCCATCGAGCATGCCGGCGTCCGGCCCGACGTGATCGCGATGGCGAAAGGCCTCGGCGGCGGTTTTCCAATTGGCGCGATCTGGGCGGGCACCCGCGCGGCGGAGTTGTTTCAACCGGGCAGCCACGGCACGACCTTTGGCGGCACGCCGCTCGCCTGTGCGGCGGCGCTGGCCGTGCTCGACGTGCTCGAGCGCGAGCAGTTGCTCGCCCATGTCACGCGCGTCAGCGTCGCCTGGCACGAAGCGCTCGGCCGGCTGTCGGTCGATTTTCCGCGGCACCTCACCGCGATCCGTGCCCGCGGTTTTCTCGTCGGCCTGCAGATGTCGGGCGACCCCGGCCCGTATCTGGGCGCACTGCGCGACCGCGGACTGCTGGCGGTTGGATCGGGCAATAACGTGATCCGCCTGCTCCCGCCGCTCAACGCGACCGCCGGCGAGCTGGCGCAGTCGGTGGAGATTCTCCGCACCGTGCTCGCAGCGAAAGGGTAGGGCGTGGTGCGCGGACGCCTCCGTCCGCAGGAGGGAAAGGCGGGAGCCGCCGCCGCGCACGCCCTCAAGTCACGACCCGCCGCCGGAGATTTTTGTGAGCGGCAGGTTGAGCTGGATCGGACGAAATCCCGCGGGCGCGCACGGCTGACGGAGCCGCCCCGGCCGCCACGGTTCCGCGCGCCGGGGCAACGTCACCTCCCGAGGGGCCCGCGCGACGAGGAGGTGTTCCATGACCGTGGGAATGGTCGGGTGGGTGGCCGCTTTTCGCGCCAATCGATCGCGTCGGTCGATTCGAAAAGTAGCTCGACGATGATTTTCGGGTAGCGCAGCGCGACTTGTCCAATTTCCGCGTCCACCGCACCACGCAAAGCGCGCAAGACTATGACATACCTATGTCATAGTTTTGCAAGGTGCAGCCAAGCGTGGGCCCACCGCTGATTCGCGTTGGGGGTGGCGGCGCCCTGGACGGAGCGGACGCGGGCGAAGATTTCACTCGTGCGGGCCGGGGCGCCGGCTTACACCCGTGCGCTTCAGATGAAGCACTTCCTCAAAGAAACCGACTTTTCGCGTGACGAGCTGCCGGCGTTGTTTGCCCTCGCGCGCGAGTTGAAGCGGACCCGGGGCACGCCGGAGGCGCCGACCCCGCTCGCGGGCCAGACGTGGGCGATGATTTTCTCGAAGTCCTCCACCCGCACGCGCGTCTCCTTCGAGGTGGGGATTCATGAGCTGGGAGGCAATCCGCTTTTCCTGAATCGAAACGACATCCAGCTGGGGCGCGGTGAGACCATCGCCGACACCGAGCGCGTGTTGTCCCGGTTCGTGCACGGCCTCGTCGTCCGCACGTTCGATCATTCCGAGGTACAGCAGCTCGCGGACGTCGGCGACATCCCGGTGATCAACGCGCTGACGGACCTGCTGCACCCCTGCCAGATTTTCGCGGATCTGTTCACGCTCGCCGAGCGGTGGGGCCCGGCTGCGCGGCGCTCCGACGCGGCAAGTGGGGGCGGCGACCTGGTCGGCTCGCTGCGCGGGCGGAAGATCGCGTTTGTCGGTGACCGCGGATGCAACGTGGCGAACTCGTGGATTCTTGGCGCGAATCTCTGCGGGATGAAGATTTCCCTGGCGGGCCCGCCGGGCTTTGATGCCGCGCCGGAGTTTGATGCCCTGCTCGCGCGCGAGGGCTTCGCCGGTGCCTACGAATTCACCACCGATCCGTACGAGGCCGTGCGCGACGCGGATGTCGTTTACACGGACGTCTGGGTGAGCATGGGGAAGGAAGAGGAGACGGCCGAGCGGATCCGCGTGATGACGCCGTTTGCGGTGACGCCGCAACTCTTCGCGGCCGCGAAGCCCGACGCCTATTTCATGCACTGTCTGCCGGCGCACGCGGGCGAAGAAGTCACGCAGGAGGTTCTCGACAATCCGCGTTCGATCATCTTCGACGAGGCGGAAAACCGCCTGCACATGCAGAAGGCGATTCTGGCGACGCTGGCGGCAGCGAAGGGGTAGAGCGGGACCGCTGGGCCCGCCGACTGGGTCGACCCATCCCCTTTTCACGGGTCCGGGTCCGCACCTAAAGGAGGGGCGGTTTCCTAGCCGCCCAAATACGATCGGCCGACGGTTCTTCGGCGGTTGGAAAACCGTGCCACAGGCCGGCAAGCCGCCGCTCCTGGAGGAACGAACCGTTGCGGACGTGAGGGTGACGTCGATCACTGATGGCAGATTTGATTTGAGCCTCCCGCGGATTCAGAAAGACCGCAGATGGTCCGATTTCTGACATAGCCGTGTCCATTCAGTCGAAGCGCGTTTTACCTCTGAAAACGAAACCACTGAAAGGTGGAACGCGCCTCCGGCGGGCAAGCCCGATGGCCTCATCGGGTTTTCGACCGCACGCTCTCAGATCATCCCGTTGGGGACAACGGGCTCCACCTCGACTGAATCGTTGGCTTAGCATCTGCGGCCTTTCTGAATCTGTGGGAGGTCCTTCATTCCACCAGGATATACATGTAGCGGCTGCCGATCTTCTGGAAAATCCCGGTGGTGAGATCACCGTCGTCAAGAATCGCGTCGATTTGCTGCATCCGGGTGTCGTCCGTCCCGGAGCCGCTCACGGATACCGCCACGGCGATGCTGTTGATGTTGCGATCGTAGTTCCAATTACCACCGAGAACCGTGGGGGCGTTCCACACACTCGTCTGCAGGCTCGTCGTCAACCCGGCGGGCACGACGCCGGCACCGACATTCGGCGGCCAATTCCCGTTCTCCAACGAGTAGGCTTCGAAGGCCTGGGTGAAGATCCGGAGGTCGTTGACGAACCGGCTCTTTTTCGACTTTTGCTGAACGCGTTGCAGGCTTGGGATGGCCAGCGCCGCGAGCAGGCCGATGATGACAACGACGATCATGATTTCGACCAGCGTGAAGCCGGCGCGGAGGTGCGGGGGCGCGCAGGAGCGGGAGGAGTTCATGGGGGGCCCATGGGCAGATGAATCAACGAAGGATAATATTCTTGGACACCACGATGTTCGAACCGACGACGGATTGACGCAATCGTGGAGGCGTAAACGCGCTGTGAAGATTACGCTGCGTAGCACTACGAAGGCCCTGGGTGTTATTGCGGGCTGGCGCCAGGCTTTCGCGCCGCGAAATCCTCAGAATGATTTTGCCAGGCGAACCGGCCTTCCTCATAGCATCCAGCCTTTCGCGCCGCGAAAACCTCCTCCATGAAAATCGTCCTCGCATACTCGGGCGGACTCGACACGTCCGTCATCGTCAAATGGCTCCGCGAATCTTACGACGCGGAAATAGTCACCTTCGCCGCGGACATTGGCCAGGAGGAGGAGCTGAAGGGGCTGCCCCAAAAGGCCCGCGCGACCGGTGCGGCGAAGCACTACACGCTCGATCTCGTGGAAGAATTTGCGCGCGACTTCATCTACCCGATGATTCGGGCCAACGCGATCTACGAGGGCCAGTACTACCTCGGCACCTCGATCGCCCGCCCGCTGATCGCGAAGGCGCAGGTCGACATCGCGAAAAAAGAGCAGGCCGACACCGTCGCCCACGGTGCCACCGGCAAGGGCAACGACCAGTGCCGCTTCGAGCTCACCTACATGGCGCTCAATCCGCGCCTCGTCATCCTCGCGCCGTGGAAGATGGAGAAATTCCGCGAGGAATTTCCCGGCCGGGCCGAGATGATTGCCTACTGCGCCGCGCACCGGATTCCCGTCGAGGCTTCGCTCAAGAAACCGTATTCGATGGATCGCAACCTCCTCCATATCTCCTACGAGGCGGGCATTCTCGAGGATCCGTGGTTCGATCCGACGACGAAAGAGAACAAGGGGATGTTCAAGCTCTCCGTCTCGCCCGAGGACGCGCCCAACCGGGCGGAATATGTCGAGCTGGATTTCGTGCAGGGCAATTGCGTCGCGGTGGACGGGAAGAAGTTTTCACCCGCCGGCGTGTTGAAGGTGCTGAACAAACTCGGCGGCAAACACGGCATCGGCCGGGTCGACCTCGTCGAGAATCGTTTCGTCGGCATGAAGT
>SXSC01000157.1 GCA_005792355.1 Opitutaceae bacterium | reverse complement strand
TTCTTCCTTCAAAGCGGATTGTGGTTTGGAGCCGGAGGCGAAGACCAGTCCGTGATGAGTCGTTCTCGGCGTCCGGATTTAACCCGCACCTTTCGACCAGTTGGACCTTTTTCACCCACACCAAAACGTGGAGAACCAAAAATTCGCGTTCACTGAAACGCTCCACGCCAACGCCGACTTCGGCCCCGACCTCCGCCCCGCCGACGTCCCCCTCCGCACCCGCGCCCTCGCCGACGTCTGCCTCGCCCTCTGCAACGCCAACGAATTCTCCTATGTCGACTGAGCGACCGTCCGCTTGGTCTGGAAAAATCTTCTTACCAAAAAAATCTTCCGACCTAAAATTCCGATCCATTGAGGTAGGAAGATTCTATTGGTAGGAAAATTTTCTCAAACCATCAATCCCTCGAGCCCCGTTTCTCGCCCCGTGCCGACATCTGCTTCACCCTCTTCAACGCCATTGAATTTTCGTATGTCGACTAAAGCCCCGCCCAGCCCTGCTTTGGTCCGAAAAATTTTCCTACCAACAAAATTTTCCTACCTAAAATTCCGATCCATTGAGGTAGGAAGATTTTATTGGTAGGAAAATTTTCTCGATCACCGATCCGCCGATCCCCCATCCGCCGCGCGCCGTTCCTGCTCCATGCCGATCGAGTTGCCATTCCCGCTGCCCCGGCTCTCCACCGAAGAGTTCAAGGAACTCGATCATCGGGTGATGGCGCACGCCTTCGCTTCGCACCGCGACCTCGGCCGACTCTGCGACGAGACCATCTATCAGGCCGACCTCGCCGAGCGTCTCACCGCCGCCGGCCTTGGGCCAGTGCGGCGCGAATTTCCGATCACGGCCTCTTTCCGCGGTTTCACGCACACCTACTTCGCCGACCTCGTGGTCGCCGACCGGGCGCTCTACGAGCTGAAGACCGAGACAACCCTCGCGTCTGCGCACGACGCACAGCTGCTGAACTATCTACTCTTGGCCAACGCAGCGCGCGGCAAACTCGTCAATTTTCGCCCGCCCTCAGTCGAGTCGCGCTTCGTCAACGCCCCGCTCGATACCGCCGAGCGCCACCGCTTCACCGTCCATTGTGATCGGCCCGATCCGTTTTTCACGCTCATCACCGAACTCATCATGGACTTTGGCACCGGTCTCGAGACCGCCCGCTATATTCGCACCCTGACCCATCTGCTCGGCGGCGAACCCGAGGTTGTTCGACAGCTCCCGATGACGCGCGGCCCCGTCCACCTCGGCAACCAGCGCTTCCATCTCGCGGCGTCCGACACCGCGTTCTTCCTCACGTCGTTGCCGTCCATCGACACGACGCATCGCACCCACCTCCAGCGTCTGCTTCAATCCAGCCCGCTCACTCGTCTCCTGTGGGCCAACCTCGCCCTCCACGACCTCTCCTTCACCACGATCGCCCGAACTCCGTCTCCGTAAGATTTTCCGACCAACAAAATCTTCCTACCTAAAATTCCGAGCCATTGAGGTAGGAAAAGTTTATTGGTAAGAAAATTTCCCAACCCCAGGAAATTTTTCCCGTCTTCTCGGGGCCAACCTCGCCCTCCACGACCTCTCCTTCACCACGATCGCCCGAACTCCGTCTCCGTAAGATTTTCCTACCAACAAAATCTTCCTACCTAAAATTCCGAGCCATTGAGGTAGGAAAGTTTTATTGGTAGGAAGATTTCCAAACCAAGAAAAACATTCCTGCCATGAGCACACCCTACTTCCCCTGCGCCGGTGCCCGCGCGCTCCACGCCCCCACCCGGCGCGACTTCCTCTACGGCCTCGGCGCGAGCCTCGGCAGCGTCGCCTTCTCGGCCCTGCTCGCCCAGTCCTCCTCGGCCCGCGCGGCGGAGAAAGCCAATCCTCTTGCCCCCAAGCCCGGCCATCTCCCGGCCAAGGCGAAAAACTGCATCTTCCTCATGATGGAGGGCGGGCCCTCGCACATCGACACCTTCGACCCGAAGCCGATGCTCGCCAAGCTCCACCTCGAGGAGTTCACCCGCGAGGGGAAACAAAAATCCGCCATGGAGAGCGGCAAACGCTACTACGTCCAAAGCCCGTTCTCCTTCCACAAAGTCGGCCAGAGCGGCGCCGACATGGCCACCAACTGGTCGCATCTCGCCAAGGTTGCCGACGACCTTTGCTTCTACCGCGGTTGCCAGGTCGACAGCGTCAACCACCCGACCGCCATGTATCAGATGAACTGTGGCAACCGTTTCGGCGGCGATCCCGGTCTCGGCGCGTGGGTCAACTACGGTCTCGGCTCCCTGAACCAAGATCTCCCTGGTTTCATCGTGCTCCCGGAAGTTTCCTACCCGCAGGGTGGCACCGCCAACTGGAGCAACGGCTACCTGCCCGCGAGTTTTCAGGGCACCCCGCTTCGCGCCAAGGGCTCGCCCATTCTCGACCTCACGCCACCCGCCGGCGTCACGCCCGACCGTCAGCGCAAGAATCTCGATCTCATCGCCCAGCTCAACGCCACCCACGCCGCGCGGCATCCCGGTTTCGACGAACTCGCCGCGCGCATGGACAACTACGAACTCGCCTTCCGCATGCAGATGCAGGTCCCGGAGACGCTGGATCTCTCCAAGGAGGACGAGAAAACCAAAGCGCTCTACGGCATCGGGCAGGACGCGACGGATTCCTTCGGTCGCAAATGTCTGCTCGCCCGCAAGCTCGTCGAGAAGGGCGTGCGCTTCGTTCAGCTCTACAACGGCACGTGGGACAGTCATGACTACATCGCGCGCGCCCACGGCAATCTCGTCCGCGGCGTCGACCAACCGATCACCGCGCTCATCACCGACCTCAAGCAACGCGGCCTCCTCGACAGCACGCTCATCGTGTGGTGCGGCGAGTTTGGCCGCACGCCCGACAACGGCGTGCGTGGCGGCACCGCCTACGGCCGCGATCACAATCCCAACGCCATGACGATGTGGCTTGCCGGCGGAGGCGTGAAAGCCGGCCACACCATCGGCGCCACCGACGACACCGGCATGACCGCCGTCGAACGGGTGCATCACGTGCGCGACGTCCATTGCACGCTCCTGCGACTTCTTGGTCTCGATGACAACAAGCTCACCTATTACCACGCCGGCCGTTTCAAACAGCTCAGCCAGTTTGGTGGCGCAGTGATCAAGGAATTGATCGCGTAGAAAATATCCGCGTCCGCAGGCAAATCCTGACCCGAAGATTTTTCACCTCGAAGTGTGCCTGTACTCGTACGGATCATGCATGGTTGCGACGATTTTGATCGTTCCCGCAGGAGCGGCGGTTTCCCAACCGCCGAAGGACCGTCGGCCGACCTTATTTGGGCGGTTGGGCGACCGCCCCTCCTTCGATCTGCCGTCTCCGAACCGCATTTGTTAGGAAAGAATTGTGGGCCAAGCGCGGCCCTTGCCCGGATCTTTCACAACGCGGCTCAGGGCCGCAATCAAATCGAGCTGTGGATCCCATCGTTCTCGTAATCGTTCCTCGTTCTCGTTTTCTCAATCCGAGGAGAACGAGGAACGATTACGAGAATCAGAACGATGAAAAGGCAGTAATCCTTTCGGTTGCGGTTGCCGCGTTAGGAAATCTTCGGGCGAACCCCCTACGCGCCGGCGGGATCGCTGCCGCGGCTGACGGGGGCACGGGCAGGTTGCGGCGGCGCCATGAAGGGCAGCAGCAAGAGCGGCAGCAGACCGGCCACGCAGTCGAGCACCAGAGTCTTCGGGTAGCCGAATCGGGTGATCGCGAAACCTTGCCAGGTGGAGGTGTAGGAGATGGCTAAATTCTGCAAGGCCATGTACGCGGTGAACTGCGTGGCGGCCACGGCGGGCGTGGTGATATCCATGAACAGGGCGGACCGGATTCCGTAGTAAAGACCTTGGAAGAGGTTGTAGGACAGCACGGCAATCCAGTAGGCGGTGATCAGCGGCGCGGGGACCGGCGGTCGGTTCGGAGCGTTGGCCGGGATCGACTGGATCCAGTTATGCGCCTGCAGTTCCCAGGCCAGATAGAGCGTAGGCACGGTCGTCAGTGCGATGAAGAGCCCGAGGGTGCGCCGCCGACCAAAGCGATCCGAACACCAGCCGCCGCAAACGCAGGCCACGGCAAAGATGATCGTCGAACAGACATTGAGCTTGGCCACTTGCTGGTCGTTGAATCCGAGTTCGACGGCGAGCGTGGACTGCAGCGCCAGGCCCAACGCGAACGCTCCGCAGGGCAGCAGCGCGAAAAAAACACCGACGAACGCGGACCGTGTTCCGATGAAGGCCCGATAGGCACTGACGACAAAGACCGACAGCCGGTTTGATACATCCCTGATTTTCGAGCCGGCAATCGCCGGACGGATTGGCCCGGCCTTTTCCTGGAGCGGCAGGACGACAAAGATCGTCACCAGCAGAATGGCGCCGATCACGAAAAAATAGGCGGCCTGGAACGGCATGATGCTGGTGAGAAACAGCACCATCGCCCCGCCGATGGTCTGCCCGATCGAGGCGCCGCCAAACATGAAGCCGTTGGCCACGCCGCGTTCTGCTTCAGGCAGCACATTGCAGGCCAGGGCGTCGATGGCCACATCCATGGTGGCGGCAAACCCGTTGTGGATGGCGATGACGATGGTGAAGAGCGACAGGCTGCGGACAAAGTCGATCGGATAGGCTGCCAGCAGTGTCAGCACCATGCCGATCTGCATCAGGAGAATCCAGAGCCGGCGGCGGCCGAAACGATCGCTGGAAAAAGTGTCGACGAACGGGCCGGCCATCCACTTGAAGGCCCAGGGGAGATAGAGCGAGCCGACGAAAGCGCCGATCAGTTCGGGGGCGACTCCTTGGCGGCGCATTTGAGTGGCGATCGCCGTGGCGGTGAAGCCGAGCGGAATTCCCTCTGTCAGATAGAGGAGGAAGAATGCGGTGAGACGCCCGCGTTTGGTGGCCAGAAGATCGGGGAAGGGCAGGCGCATGATGGGAGGTTAAAAAGACGGGAGGAGCCCGATCCATCCCGTCTGGCTGCAGGCGCTGACGTTGTTCCGTCTTCCGGCACTCCCCGGGGTGGGGTGGGTCTGGGGCTACTCCGGCCTCCGTTTGATTAAACGGAAAGGCGTTGTCAACCCACCGGACGAATTTCCAGCAGCTTAGCCGTCTCCATTCAGTCGACGTGCGTTTTACCTCTGGAAACGAAATCACTGAAAAGTGGAACGTGCCTCCGGCGCGCAAGCCCGATGTCCTCATCGGGTTTTGAGCCGTACGCTCCCAAATCAGCCCGTTGGGGACAACGGGCTCCACCTCGGACTTAATCGTTTGGCTTAGCGTAACCCAAGATTGGGGACGCGAGCCGGCGTGATCGGCGACACGTGATCGCCGGTCACCGGTCGCGCCGGTTCGAATTCACCGCTCCGGTCGCCGCATCCAGTGCCGTTACCTTGGCCACAATCTGCTCTTCCAGCCCGCGGGCCCAGGGTCCGGGGTGGGCGCTGTGGCGCATCTGTTCGCCGCCTTCGTAGCCGCCTTCGCGCAGCACGCGCTCGCTCGGGATGTATGCCATGACGTCGTTGGAATAGCCGGCGATCCAGACCGCACCCGGACCGCCGAACTGTTGTTTCAGTCGCAGGGAGTAGTCGACGACCACCTCACCGCCGAGCGCGACGAGTTTGAGTTCGCGGCCGAGTTGCACGACCTGCACGGGATAGGGATAGCTGGCTGGCACGGCTCCGTCCCGGGCGATGTGGTCCAACATGCGGCGGGCATGGGCGACCGCGAGTTTATCTTTCGATTCGAGACGGGCCTCGAACTCGGCCCGCGTTGGGGGAGGAGCGTAGCGCAGGTCGATCTCGGCGTAGGCGGAACTGACGGTTCCGGTCAGGGGCGTGGCGGCGGCGACCAGCGCGGCCTCCACGGCGGTGGCAAGGGTTCGACCGTGGGTCTGGGCCAGCGCGACGGTGTTGCGCGGATAGGGGTTCTGGTCGCCGGCACAACCGGTCATGAACAGCGCGATCGCGCCCGGATGATCGGCCTGCAGATATTCCTGCGCGAACCCGGCATAGTCGCCGCAAAATTGATAAAAGCTCAGCGTGGTGTTGTGGCAGGCGTAGCCAAACAGCACGGCCCGCAGGCGTCCGTCCGCGCCGTCCACCCGGAGCACGGGCACATCGTGGTCCACCGGGCCGTCGGGAAAGGGGGCGTTCGTGTATCCGCCGTTTTTGTTCGGACGACGTCGGTTCATCGCGAACCCGGCCCGGGCCCGCGTGGCGGCGAGGCGTGCCGGCGCGAGGTCGGCGAGGGCGGCTCCGACCAGCGCGTGGACCTTGTCCTCCAACGCCGCGTTGTACGCCGGAATTAGTGCGGCGGGGCCGGACGCGCTCGCGCCCGGTGGCACCTTGTAGGGCCTCGGCTCCGGCCCGCAGTGCGTATGCGAGGCGACGAGGACGAATTGCTCGGGGCGCAGCTGATAGGATTGCGCCAGCCGGCGCTCCAGCGATTTGCGGAGGTCGCGGGTGATCCCGATGAGGTCCAGGGTGACGAAGACGAAGCGTCCGTCCTGCGCATCGGCGAGCGCGAGCGCCTTGGCGTGGAGATTTTGCACCGTTCCTTCCGAAGGCTTGGTGCGGCTGGCGTAGCCCGCCATCCACATGCTGGTCTCCGGTGTAATTACAACGGTGGCGGCCCCGGCCCGCCACGTCAGGGTGGCTGGGGCGGCGCCGGCGCCGGCCGGCAGGACGAAACTGACGATCGCCGCCAGGGCCCCGATTCGTGTCGGCGAGGTTCGGGCGAGGCAACGGAAACCACGAGGGAATTTCATCGGATCGATAGCTCTGAGGGAATCGATGAGCCTTGGCGAGAATCGAGACGAGGGTGGCGGTGGGGAATATCGGACTACTGCTTTCCCCAGACCACTTGCCTCACGATTGGGGCCAGTCGTTCGGCCATGAGTTCGTTGCCTGCATCGTTCGGGTGCTGCGGATCGCGGAAAAGTTTCTGGTCGGCCTCGCCGAACAATTCGAGCCCTTCGACCACGAACGTGAGTTTGTCGCCGGCCTCGCGGCGCTCCACCGCGGCTTCCCGCATCAGATTGCGCAAGCGCACGGATTTTTCCAGATACGCCGCATCGATGGGTTCGTTGGTCGAATAGATCGGCGTCACGCACAGGATCGGGGCCTGCGGGTGCGCGGCGCGGATGGTCGCCAGCATGCGCGCGTAGGGTTCCTTGGTCTGATTGCCGTAGGATTTCCCGAGATCGAAAATATAACAGGACGCCTCCAGCTGATTTACGAGGTCCACGACGGCCGGTTCGGCCTTGCCCGCTCCGCCAAAGCCCAGGTTCACGAAATCGAGGTTCAAACTCCGCGCCATCGCGGCGACATAGGTTTTCGACGGGTGGGCGGCGCCGGTCCCCTGCATGACCGAAGAACCATAGCAGACCACGGGCGCTGGCCGGGCGAAGGCGGGCGGCGGTGTCAGCTCCGCCTCGGCGTCAACTCCGACCGCCAGCACGCGAATCGCATGATTGTTGGGCAGGTAAATCGTGATGTTCTTTCGCTCCCGACCCTTGCCTGCGAAGAGCAGGAACTCGGTGGGTTGGGCGCCCAGGGCCCGGGCCGAGCCGGCGAGTTCCTGGCCGATGTACGTGTCGATGAAGCACGGCTTCGCCTGGTTCGGCGTGGTCTGCACGCGGATGGCCAGGCGGGAAGTGGTGCTGGAAATGCGAATACGTCCGCCATCGGAGGCCACCGCTCGATTCCAGACCCCGACCGGAATCCGGGCCTTGGCCGATCGTGGCAGGCGCCACAACTCCGGGGCGTTTTCCTGAAACCACGGCAGGCCCCGGAGCTCCAGCCACGGAGAGGGGAAGGGCAGCCAGCGCAGGTCTCCGGGGACCGGTGCCGGCGCCGGCGCGATTTTCGCCGTCGCTGTTTTTTCCGCGGCCAGAGCGGACATGGCCAGCGCGCCGCAGCACAGGAAGGTCGTCAATTTTTTCATGGTGTGATCAAGTCGGACGGTTTTCGCGTGGAAGGGAAACTCCTTACGGATGAGCGGAGTTCGGGTGGGTGCAGCTCTCTGGAGCGTTGTCCTTGTCAAAGTGCGGGTCAAGGGAGCGGCGCTTGCCCAAGCGCCGGTGGCAAACCCGGCGCGTCGGCGCTTCGGCAAGCGCCGCCCCTCCGGTGCCGAATCTCCAGCGAACGTTCGGAGAGTCTCGCTCGATCGGTTGGCGGCGCGTGATGGCAGACCGCATCATCGCTTCAAAAACGGCCCTTGATCCCAAACGTCCAGAGCGCGCCGTATTCCACGTGCTGGTCCAGCTGCGCATGCGGCGGCGTGCTCGGTCCCGCGATTTCCCGCAGCAAGGGCGCATCGTTGAAGTTGCGGAGCGTGGCGAACGCCACCAGCCGTTTGGCAACAGTGTATTCGCCCAGGATGTCGTACGAGTAGCGCCGGGCCGTCCAATTATAGGTGCCGGCCTCAATGCCCCGCCCGGCGGCCACCAAGCCTTCCCGCTGGCGGCCGCGGTCGTTCCAGTTCATGCGGAGGTTGTATTTGGCCCGCGTGAGGCTGACGCCCCAGCTGTAGGTGCGCGGGATGAGGGCGACGCCCGTGAAGTTGCCCAGATTGGGGCCGACCGCGCGCATCGAGCTGGCGTTGGCAAACACCTGCAGGCCGCGGGCCCACGGGGGCAGAAATGTCAGCGCCTGCTTGTAGCTGAAATCGAGCCCCTCCAGGCGCAGGACGCCTGGGAGGTTTTGCTGCGTGGAAACGTCGAAGGCCTCGTAGGTGGCGGGATCCAGACCGTAGAGGGAGAGAAACTCCGGTGTGGCATGGAACACGGTGCCGCCGAAGAAATCTGTGAAATCGCGCCGAAACCCGCCGACGGTAATCTGGCCGACGCCGGCAAAATAGTACTCGAAGCGCACGTTGGTCGACCGCGCGCTCCACGCTTTGATGCCGGCGTTGTTCACCGTAATGCGATTGCCCGCGCCCGGCGGGTTGTCCGGGTTGGGCAGCGTGACGCCACCGGCATATTGGTTGAAGTTGGGCCGGCCGACCGAGTGGGAGTACGAGGCCCGCGCGATCAGGTTTTCCCGCACGTTGAAGCTCGCGTTGATGCTGGGAAAAAGACGGAGATATTCCTTCTCGGCGCGCGTCCCGCGTTCGATGAACGTGAGCTTGGATATCTCCAGCGCATTCGTGGTGATGGGCAGCGGAGTGCCATTGGCCGCGAGGATGGGCCGGCCCTGGGCGTTGCGCTGAATATTGCGCGACAGGTCGGTGAGCGGGCCCTCCGCGTTGATCTTGGTCTGCTCGGCGCGCACGCCGCCGACCAGCTTCAGCCGACGCTCGAACCACGACAGATCGCCGCGCAGATAAGCGGAGGAGATCACCTCCGCGGCGTGCTTGGAGGTGCTGACCAGCGTGCGGTAGGTGTTGTCTTCATTGCGGGCGAACTGCGCGGGGTTGGCGCGGTAGGCCTCCCACACCAGCTCGGCGCTGACCCACTGGATGCGCGGGAAACCAAACGGCGCCACGCGTTGCGAGAAGCCGGCGTCCAGGAACGGGGCGGCGCTGTCGTCGCTGCCGACGGGGGTGGTGGATCCACGGCCGTCGCGTCCGACATAGGCGTAGGGGGCGTTGTAGTTGCCGGGGACATTCCGCACCGACTGGCGCACATCGAGGCCGCCCTTGACGGTGAACGGCACCGGCCAGGTGAAATCGCGGCGCACGTTGGCGTAGACGCTCCGCTGGACGTCGGCGGGATCCCGCTTCTGGTCATTCGCGGAAATCAGCGCGTAGTTGCTGAGGCTGTACGGATCGACCGGCGCGCCCGTGGTCCCTTCCGTGACCGTGAGCCGGCCCGGGCGCAGATGGACGATATCGTCAAACGACACCGTCACGCCCGTCCGCCGGGCGGTGAGGACGTTGAAGAAGCCCTTGTCGACACCGCGAATGGCGTTGGTCGCGGAGGAGAAGCCCGCCCCGGCCTCGGCCTTCCAGATCGGGCCATCGTGGCGCCACACGAGTGTCGGCATGTGCGTCCGGTTCAGACGATCGGCGCCGGAGTCGGTCGCGATGTCGATGCTGCCGGCGCCGGCGAAGCCATGGGTCGAGCGGGTGGTAAACGCCCCGGGCAGGACCCGGTTGACGTTGAACGTGAGCAGGCGGTTCATGGCGAGCACGGAGAAGGTCGACACCTGGTACGAGAACGTGATCCGGTCGCGGGCCGTGAGTTTGTAGTCGAGGGTGACGCCAATCGAATTGCGGGTGGTGGTTTTCGCGCCGTCGCGCACGATATACTGCGAGAGATAGGGCTGGTCGGGGGTGGTGTCAGGAAACAGGCCGCCGTTCGTCACCGCGCCCGCGCCGCGCCAGGTGGCGGACGAAAGCGACTGCATGGAATACTGGGTCGAACTCCCGCCCGAGAGCGTGAAGCCGAAACGCTGGTTCACGGGTACGATGGCGGAAAAATCGAAGCCCGGATGGACCTTGCGCGACGAGCCCTTGAGCGGACCGGGGGTGGAGTTGAAGTGCCGGTCGTTGTCCCGCATCATGAAGTAGACGCTGCCGTGGTAGACGGGGCGCGAGCGTCCAAAGGACGAGCGCGGCACCAGATTGACCGAGCCGGCGAGCGCCGAACCCTGCGACTCCGGTGTGGGCGAAAACGAGACCTCGATGAGGGATGCATTGTTGATGGAGACGAAGTCGAGGGCGACCTCGCGACTGGTGCCGCCGGACTCGGTGCTGGCGAGGCTGAAGCCGTCGATGGTGATCGGCACGTTGGCGGACGGGACGCCGTTGAGGGAAACCGTGCGCGCATTGCCGCCGTTGAAATCGACGGTGAGGCCCGGCAGAAACTTGATGAACTCGACCACGTTGCCCTCGGCCACGCCGCCGAACTCCTCGGTCGAGACGACGTTCTTGATATTGGGCGCAAAGCGTTGCTCGTTGATCGCCAGCGCGGCGGCGCTCATCTCGCGGGAGGCGGCGACCACGAACTCGGAAAGCGCGACGACGTCGCCGGTCGCGCGGACTCCCGGCCGTTCTTGAATTGCGCTAAGACTGACGTCATGGGTCACGATCTGGCCGGCGGCAATCGTGAGACTGTCGGTCTGCGAGGTGCGACCGGTGTAGAACACCTTTACCTTGGCGGTTCCCGCGGGCACGTCGCTCAGGCGGTACGAGCCGTCGGAATCGGTGAAGGTTTCGAGGGCCGTGCCCTCGACGGTGAGACGGGCCTTCTCGAGAAAATCTCCGTTGGAGGCGTTTCGGACGCGACCCACGATGTTTCCGGTCGGCCGGCTGGAGGCACTCGCGGGCGTGGCGTCCTCTCCGCTCACGGCGTGGTGCGGGGCCAGGGCAAGGACGAGCCAGGCGGCCAGCAGGGCAGGGCGGATGTTTCGCGGAATCGTCGGCATGGTTTTCAGGGGCGGGGTGTTGGTTCGGACGGGCGGGAGCGGGGAAGCTCGTCCTGCTGAGCAAGGGGAGGAATGATCAGCGCGCCGATTTTCTGGAACTGCAAGTTTGCATTGCGTCGGCTTAAAACCGCCCCTGCACGCCGGCGGTGATCGGGGTGCCTTGCCTGCTTAAGCGTTTCGAGGGTCTGGCGAAGCGCGGGTTTGTCGAAGGGGGCGCAGGCTTCAGTGATGAGCTGCTGGCGGGAGTGTGGCCTCCGGAGGCGGTGACGATTTGCTGGCGCTGGGCGGGTTCGAGTTCGCGGTCGAGCCTCGCCAAGCGCGCGGCGAGGGTGGTGAGGGTGGCTTCGATCTGGCAATCGCGCATGCCCAGTGCCCACCCGCTTCACCAACCCGGCCTTCAACAGCGGACGCAGTAAGTCCATCGCGCCCTGTTTGGACACCTGGAGTGCTGCTCAGAATTCGGACGGGGGCATGCCGCCGCTCTTGCCGAGCACCTTGAGCAACTGCTCTTGGCGTGGGCGGAGCACCGGTTTTTCGCGCGCCGTGGAAACCGAAAGCTGCCGTGTCCGCATCCGCCACGCCCACGTAGCGTCCGGGGTTGAGCGACCAGCCTTGCGCTTCGATTTGGGCATTTTTCCGGTCACGCTTGATCGGTGTCCCGGCCCAGGAGCACCTTGCGCAGTTGAGCCTCGGTCACGCGCGGCCATTTCAGTTTTCGCAGCCAGAGATTGGTCTTCTCCACGTCGAAGGCGGCGGCGTCGAACGGGCGGCCCAGCCATACCTTCATGCTTTTGTGCTCCGGGTGTTTCCGGTTCTTGAGAATCTTGAGCAGGTTGTCGTAACCCCAAACGCCGCCGCAATCCTCCGGCGGACAGGCGCGGGCACCCTCGAGGCAGTGCGCGGAAGAGGAAGGGGCCGCGTCCGGCAGGATTTTCTCCACCGTGATCCCGTGCTCCCAGGAATCGCCAAAGTCGTATTCGTAACCGAAGGCGTCATGCACGCGCGGAGCGATTTGCCGGAGAGTGAACTTGCGCTCTTCGAGGATTTCCGGGTCGTCCTCAAACTCGGCAAAGTGATGGCGCGTGTCCGAGTAGCAGGCCCCGCCCACCTTGAATTGATGCAGATGGCTGTTGGTCCAGCCCATCGCGACCTGAAGGACGGCATGCAGCCAGTCGAGCCTGGCCTCGCCGGAAACTTGCAACCGCCGCCAAACGGGTGGTCCGCTGTCGAGCAGGACGACCTTCAAGTGGTAAGTCGGGGCGTTGCCTTCCCCGGCAGCGGTTTCAATGGCGGAAATCATGAGTCTCAGACATCCTGACCTGCACCTGAAGCGAAGAGGTGGAGAGAGGAACGAAAAAGAGACCTGAACCTGAGTTGGGCCGGTCCGGGATTGAAGGCGGGAACCAGCCGTGGCAAGGGAGACGAATGCCGCAAATTCAAT
>SXSC01000156.1 GCA_005792355.1 Opitutaceae bacterium | reverse complement strand
GGGGCGAGGCGCGGGCGCGAGCACGTCGGGGTTCGGCTCGGCGGCGTGCTCGGGGCGCCAGAGGGCGAGGCGGGCGAGTTCGTTCCAGCCGCGCTGGTGGCGCGCGAGGCGCTCGCCGTGCCGGGGATCGGCGGCGAGCCATTGGAAAAACTCGTCCTGCTGCGCTGGCGTGAGGCCGCGGTCGCGGCGCGCGACCCATTCGGCGGCGTCGTCGTCGATGGCGGCGAGTTCGTCGGGCTTGAATTTTTCCGGTGCACTCATGGCCTCATTTGCCGCGGTAGCGGGCGAGGAACTCCGTGCACTTGCGCACGCCGATGGTGACTTGGTGCTCGACCGTGTTTTCCGAGATGCCGAGGCGCGCAGCGACCTCGCGTTGTGGGAGGCCGTAGAGGCGGCGCAGCGTGAGCACCTGCCGGCAGCGCGGTGGGAGGGACTGGATGGCTTGCGTCAAGAGTTCGAGTTCCTGGTTGCGCGCGACGGACTCGGGAATGCCGTCGGCATCGTCCAAGACGTGCAGCGCGTCGATTTCCGCCATGGTTTCCGTGCGATGGGCCGCCCGGGTGCGGAGGAGGTCCACGACGCGGTTGCGCGCCGTGGCGAAAAAGAAGGCCTTCGGCGAACGCAGCTCCACGCCGCGCGCGCGGGCCGCGAGCACATGCGCGTAGGCGTCCTGCACGACGTCGTCGATCTCGGCGAAGCCCGGGAAACGCGCCGCGAGCCACGCGCGCAGCATCGGCTCGTGCGGCGCGAGGTGCGCCACCAGCCAGCGAGCGTCCGCGGAGTCGGGAGGAGGCATGGTGTTGCTGTCAAATGCAGGACAAGTGCGGAGAGTCGTCAGGCTTATTCTGCGACGAGGCTTGCCCGGTGCCGCTCGCCGCGGCGGCCGGCGAATCGACCGCGGCATCGCCAGCACCCCGCAATCCGCGGCGGCTCGCGGCGCCGACGTGGGTTTCGGCGTGGCCGCATGCCGCGATCACCGTGGCGCTTTTCCGTAATGCGAGCCATCGGCTGCCCCACCGGGCGGCCCGGCGGTCGCATCGGCGACGTGCCGAACACTCCACCGCCCCATTTGTTTTTCCACGCCCAGGCGACGATGTCGGCCTCCAACTCGTGAATCCGGATGGGGTCGAATACTCTTTCCATCAAGCGCAAGGTGCCCTTGCCCGTGCCCATGAAAAGCGGAAAAACGAAGCGCCGGATGAGGTGGACCGGCGCAAGCGCTGGCGTCACTTCTGGTTTTTCTTTTTCGGCGCCGTCGCGGGCTGCTCCGCTGGCGGCGTGAGGCCGTCGGACGGTTGATTCCAAAGGCGCCACGGGTCGTGGAGACGGCGCATTTCGGCGAGGAGCAGGGCTTCCATCTCGGCGAGCTTCGCGGCGTGGCGCGGGTCGGCGGCGAGGTTGCGCTGGTGCGACGGCGTGCAGACGCCGCCGATGAACGAGCCCATGTGATACGCGCCGTCCAGCACCATGCCGCGCGCAGCGAGGCGGTCGAGGTGCGGGGTGTGCAGGGCGGATTTCGAATTGTAGGCCTTCAGGTCGAAGGGCGACTGGTCGTCGACGATGATGAAGAGGAGGTTCGGCCGGTGGGGCGCGCTCCAGCACGCCAAACGGTGTTTACGCGGCTCCGTTCAAGCGGCACCCGTGCCGTCTTCGCTCATTTTCGCGCCACGTCGACGTAGTAGGCTCCGCGGCTTGTCCCACCGCTTTGGCCCATCGCTGGCTTGATGAAATTGCTCGATGACGAAGCGGGGCGGCGTGGTCTTCGCCTTCCCGCGCAGCAACTCGGCCAGACTGATGCCGTCGAAGCGCGCAGCGGCCGGCTGCGGCAGCGCACACAACTCGATCAGTGTCGGCAGGAGATCGACGTGCGCCGTCAGCGCCCCGATGTCCCGTGCCCCGGACAAGCCGCCCGCCGGCCAGCGCCAGAAACACGGCACGCGATGGCCGCCGTCGTAGTAACTGCCCTTCTTCCCGCGCATCCCCGCATTGAAGCCGGCGATCACGTGAGGCGTCGCAGCCGAGCAGGTTGACCACGTTGAGGTAACCGACGTGAAATCCCCGCCGGAGCAGCGCGAGATCCACTTCGCGATGGTAGTCGGGAAAACTCGTGCGCCAAATCCACGGCCTCCCCGGCGCGACCTCCTTGGGTCGGGTGACAAACCCGGCGTGACCGTCGACGTTGGCCGGGGTGCGCGCAAAGCCCTGCCATTCGGCGGTCGCACCGGTAAGACCAAGCGAGTGGACGAACAAGCAGAGCCAAAAAACCGACCGAGCACGTCGAGCCGACACGGAGCGCAGCGAGGAGTGACGGAGCGGGCTGGTGGCGATGTTCACGATGAGCGGGGAGCGATGCCCGGTCAGGCAGGGGTGGGCCAAGGCGGCGGCGAGGAGAGGCTATTTTTCCCGGGAAGTTTGTTTCGTTGCCGGTGCAGCCGGGCCTTTGCGGCCCTCGGGCACTTTTTGAAGCAGTGGAAGAAGGTTTTTCCAAGCAGCAGTTGCCTCATTGTTCCAGTTTGCGATGGGCATCGTGGGCAGAGTCTGGGGCTCTCCGCGCACCTCCCGCAGAGATGTCGTGCAACGAACGCGCATCGAGGCGAGTTGCGCCTGGTGCTGCGGATCACCGGCGAGGTTGTTTTGCTCGAGCGGATCGGCCGCGAGGTGGAAAAGCTCCTCGTAAGCGGGCGTTTCGCCGCCGAGACCGAGGTTCAGCAGTTCACGGTAGTCAGACGGCACGGGGCGGTTGGGCCAGTAGCGGATATATTTCCAGTCCGCACTGCGCACCCCCTGAATGACGGGATAGTCCTGCAACAGGATCAGACTCTCGCAGAAGAAGTCGCGCCGCCAAGCGATGGCTTCGCCGCGCAGCAATGGCTCCAGACTGCGGCCCTGCATGCTCGCGGGCACCGTGAGTCCGCACAGCTCGAGCAGGGTGGGCGCCACGTCGGCGGAGATCACCAGGTCCTTCACGCGGCGGCCCCGGCGCTCCGCCGGCAGGCGCGGGTCGTGGATGATCAACGGCACGCGGATCGAGGGATCATAGAGCAGGCACTTGCCGCCGTAGCCATGCTCACCGTGCAGGATGCCGTTGTCGGAACTGTAGATGATGATCGTGTTGTCGGCGACGCCAAGCCGCTGCAATTGCGCCTGAATCTGTCCGACCACGCGGTCGATGCCGGTGACGGTCTCGCAAATTCTCACCCGCTGTTCGCGCAGTGTGTCGAGGGAGAGACGATAGTCATATTGGCTGATCTGTTTGCCCGAATAAACGGCAGGCGGGATCTTCGGCGCCTTGAGATCTTTCTCCGCCACGTAGCCGGCCGGCGGCTGGATCCGGTCCATCTCCCCGCGATACGACGTGCGATAAAGCGGATCGTCGGTCGGCCGTTGCTGCATGGAGCCCGTGCCAGCGCCGTGCGGCACGTTGAAGCAGAGGTAGAGGAGAAAGGGCTTGTCCTTCGGGCGGTCGCGCAGGAACGCGCCGGCGTTGTCCCCGGCCCGTTGCACAAACGCGCTGTCCTGCTCCAGGAAATTCGCCGCACCTTCGCCGAGGATCTCCGGTTGGGTGTCGCTGCGGGCGTTACTGAAGATGGGCTGGTTGGGCTTTGGATAGAAGCCGAGGTGGCCGAGGCGGTTGCCGTAGTAGTAGTCGAAATCCCAATATCGCAGGCCGGGGGTGTGGTTCTTGCCGAGGTAGGCGGTGGCATAGCCGTGCCGCTTGAGCACCATCGGGAAAGTGTCGGCCCATTGGTCGGGCGAGAGTGCGCTGCGGCTGTCCCAGCCGACGGTGTGCCGGCGTTCCCATTGCCCGGTGAGGAGGGAAGTGCGGTTGGGCAGGCACGACGCGGAGGTAACGAAGGAGCTCTCGAACAGCACGCCGTCACGCGCGAGCCCGTCGATGTGCGGGGTCTTGACGATTGGGTCGCCCGTGCAACCCAGTTCGTCGTGGCGCTGGTCGTCGGTGAGGATGAAGACGATGTTGGGCCGCGGCTTCGCGGCGACGGCTGAAGCCGCGAGGGCGAAGGTCACGAAGAGGAGGAGCGCGAGGTGGACCGGCACGATCGGGAGCGGTGGGAGAGATTTGCGAATCATGGACCGGGAAAAAAGGGAAACACGGGTCAGCGCGGTGGCACGGGAGAAGGCGGCCCGGAGCTGCCCGCCGAGATGAGGTCGATCAGGGTTGTCGCGACCTGATGACCGAGACGCTCCGCGCTGTTGCGCGGGAAATGGCAGTTGCGCGGTTCCGTCTGCGGGATGCGGTGGGTCACAACAAACGCGTTCAGATCGTTCACCACGATTCCATGCCGGCGCATGATCTCCCGGGCGATGGCGTTGTAGGCGTCGGCGTCATCGGGCTGGCTGCCGTTGTTGGCGGGCGTGGTGGTGGCCCAGACGAGGCGCCGCTCGGTCTTCTTCAACTCGACGACGAGTTTTTCCAGTTCCGCGCCGTAGCGCTCCAGCGGCACGCACCGCCCGTAGCCTTCCTTGATCCGCATGGAATACTCCAACCCTGGCGCCCACTTGAGGGCATGTAGTCCCCAATTGAATTGGATCACGTCGAACGGCCGTCCCAGTTCACGTTCGCGCTCCGTCACCTCGCGCGCGACGACCGCCAGCCAGTCGGGCTGGGCATCGTAGGCGGTGCCGCCGGTGCGGACGTTGGCCCGGCCGATGAGTTTTTCCCGCAAGAAGGTGCTGTATTGGTTGACGATCGAATCGCCCAGCACGAGGACGCGCGGGAGGTCCAGCCGCTTGTCTTCACCCAGGACTTCCTGGATTTTGTTGGCGACAACGGAGGCCACAAGTTCGACCCCGGTGGCGGTCAGCATGAAATCGCCCGGCCGCTGGAGGTCGGCGCGCCGGATACGAACATAGTCGTGGAGATCGAGCAGCAGCGCCTTCCGATTGTAGGCCAGATTGGCGACGATTTCGTTATACGATTCGAGACGTCCGCCGGGGAAGCCGCTCAGTCCCTCCGGCACCGGCACGGCGGTGGCCCAAATGAGTTTCCGGTTCACCGCGGCGGGATCGCGAAACAAGTCCTCCAGCAATTGTCGTAGCTGGCGGGCGTCGAAGAGCGTCCCGTTTCCTCTGGCGGAATCCCGGGCAATCTCAGGTCCGAGTGCGAAATAGATCAAGGCGCAGCGGGGAGCCCTGCCGGAAAATTCCGCCTTGAACTCATCCAGTGCAGACGTTGAGCCCGCGGGCAGCGGCAGGTAGTCCACTGTCACGTTTTCCCTCAGGAGGTCCCGGACCATGCCGGAATACTGGCGGGCAACGGCGTCGCCGATCAGCAGGACCGTGGGTGCGGTTGACGGTTTGTCGGTCGGCGCCGCGTGCAGATGGCTCAGCCATACGCACACGGACAACAACAGCAGCCATCGACTTGGTCTTGGCACTCGCGTGATCATGAATTCGGCGGGCGGCATTGGAAGAGCCGATCAAGGGTGCGGAAAGGTGCTCCCGTCCGCCGCGCGCCGTTATTCAAAAATTGAAGCTCGCCGTCATGAACGCAAAGCGCGGTTCGGCGGCGAGCCGCGCGGTCTGCGGCGCCCCGGAGGCGCTGTTGGGCAAAATCACCGCCGGGGAATTGTCGAACGCGTTTTGGACATTCAGCTGCAGCGTGAGCCGCACTTTGGGGGAAAAGCGAATGCCGTAGGAAGCGATCAAGTCGACGTATTCCGCATCAGGCAGTCCGAAGACCAGCATCTGAGACTGCCGCCGCCCCGCGGCGTCGATCGTCACGTTGTTGAAATAATAACTGCGATCCTTGCCCTTGTAGCGCAGCGTCCCCCCGAGCATGAGCCCCTTGAGCGAACCCTCGGGAACGGTGTAGGTGTTCGTCCATGACAGGGAATACTTCGCATACGACGTCGTGGGCAGCCCGGATTGGACGGCGGGAATTGATCCCTTGAGGCCGTTTGGGTCGGTGAAGTTGAGCTGGTGCTGGGCGACGGGCAGCCCGACCACGCCGGTGCCGACCGAAGCGCCGGTGGAATTGCTCCGGGTCAAGCCGAGGAAGGCGGCGTTGCGGATGCGGCCGTTGTCGGGGTCCAGGTCGGCAAAGTAAGGGCTCGAGGGGGTGTTCATCGTCGCGATGGTGAGCTGGGTCGTGGGCGCGGTCGGGCTGTTGTCGTTGGGATTCACCTTCACGAGCAGGGGCGTGCCATCGCCGAAGGTCACGCCACCCCGTCCGTCGGTGTGAAACTGGTCGTTGTAGTAAATCGCATACGAGCGACTCTCGCCCATGATGCCGTCGGTCACGCCGGCGTTGAGGCGGCTCCGCCACCCCTTGATCGGCTGGGCCGTGAGGAGCA
Organism: Opitutaceae bacterium; assembly: GCA_005792355.1. Taxonomy (GTDB): domain Bacteria; phylum Verrucomicrobiota; class Verrucomicrobiia; order Opitutales; family Opitutaceae; genus ER46. Next base: position 6,942 of record SXSC01000156.1, on the reverse strand, counting down.
TCTCCACGCCGGCGGATTCGCGATCCACCCCGATCCAGGTGCTGCTCGGGGTCCGGCGTCCGTTGATGCCGTTGGGATTTACCGCGGTCCCGTAATCGGCCTGGAGCAGGAAAGCTTCTCCGAGACTTCTGACCGTGTAGTAAGCGAGCGAGCCCGACACCCGCTCCTGGAAAAGATCGAATTTCAGGCCGACCTCGTGACCCTTGCCTTTCGAGCGCGGCGGGAGGGGCACACCGTCCGGTCCGGGCGAAGTGCCGTTGGGCCGGGAGGAAATTGAATGACCGTAGAAGGCGTGCAGCCCCTCGCGCAGCCGGTAGTTGGCGCCCAGATTGTAGGAGGTGGTGCTGGCTTCCGACGAGCGATACATCGGGTCGTTGTTGTTCCAGGCGACTTCACTCTGTTGATCCCGCCGCACGCCATACAGGGTGGTCAACCGCCGATCCAGCCACACACTCGTCCCGGCCACGAAACCGGCGTAGCGCGACGCGTTGCCTCCCTGCCAGCCGGTGCCGCCGAGGCCGCGCGGATTCTGCGAGGTGGCGGGCACCTTGCCCTCGCCACCCGCGACTTGGCGCTCATACGTCCGGCCGTTGACGGTGATCCGATCCTGGTAGGCGTGCATGCCGATCGCCGAGAGTGGTTCGAAGACCGGGCCCGACCCGACCGGGGCCCACGCCGCATTGCCGAGCTGCAGGGTGGAAAGCTGGTTCCGGCCCAAGTTGATGTTGGTCGCCTGCGCGGGATTCACGATGGTCGTGCCGCTCGCATCGAGTTCGTAGTAGCGCCAGACACCAAAGACATTGTGCGGGCGGTTGTTTTCCGCCCCGCCGATGAGTTGGTGATGCCCGCGCAGGCCGTCGAACTCCGCGGTCGCGACGGCGCGGAAGCCCTGGTGGTCCTGCAGGAATCGGGTGTCCTGAAGATTAGTGAACTGAATCGCCCACACGCCGGTGGGATTGCCGCTCAGTCCGGGTGCGGTGAGGACGGAGGGAGTGGTCACCTGTCTCAGCGTCGCCGCATCGTAGCCGTAGGAAACCTGCGTGGAAAACCAGCGGTTCCAGTTTCCATCCCAGACGATCTCCACGTGGTCGTTCTGCCCCTTGCGTTGGGAAAACTCGCCGGCAAACGAATCGACCGTATTCCAGTCGATGCTGCCGTTGGCCACGTCGCCGCTTTGCCCTTGCGCCAGCGCGAGGCGCGCAAACTGCCCGTTGCGCGGTCCGGTGGCGCGGAGGGTCAGCGCCGGTTGCGACCCGATGGTTTGGGTGCGCAAGCGATCGGCCGAGAGGCGCAGCGTGTGCTGCGGCGTGAGCCGGAGCGCCAGTTGAACATACGCGCCCAATTGCTTTTTTTCCGAGAAGAGCCGGGCGAAATTCGTGTCTTCCGCGACGGCGGCGAAGCGCACGGCCACGCGCCCGAAGCTCCGGCCGTAGTCCACGGTCGAGCGCAACGACCCAAATTCGTCGGTCCGTAGTTGCAGTTCCCCGACGGTCGCGCCGAACCGGGCCTGTTTGGCCACGTTGTTCACGACGCCGCCGGCGCCACCGTCGCCAAAGAGCAGGGACTGCGGGCCGCGGATCACTTCCACTCGCTCCATGAAAAAATTATCGCTGCCGCCCCAATGCGGCAGAAAACCGTTGCGGCGAATCATGCTGGCACCTGTGGCCACGCCGCGCAGGACCAGACTGGATTGGCCGTTGTAGTCGCCGGGGCGGCCGAGGCCCTGGCCGGAGGCGGTGGGATTGGCGCCGCCAAAGCCCGCCGGACTATACTCCGTCAGCATCGATTCCACATCGGTGGCGCCAATGTCCTTCATGAAGGACTCGGTGAAGATGTCCGCCGTGATCGGCATGGTCTTCAGGTCGGTGCGGAACCGCGTGATGGAGTTCGTATTGAGGGCGCTGTAGGAATCGGTGGCGTCCGACTCGACCACGAACGGATTGAGACGAATTGCTTCGTCGGAGGATGTCGTCTTGGCGGGCGCGGCGGATGGTGCGGCAACGGCCGCGACCGGTGCCGCCTGTCGGGCGTTTGCGTCGGGTGTGCTTTCCACCGAAGCCGACGAGCGGCGCGCCGCCGGGACGCGGGAAATCATGAACGTGCCGCCCGGCGAATCGCGGCTGATGATGAGCGGAGTGCCATCAAGAAGCCGCGCGAGCGCTTCGGCCGGCGTGAGCCGACCTCTGACCGCAGGGGTGGTGAGGCCGCGGACGATCTCGGCGGCGTAGACGACTTCGGCGCCGGATTGGGCGGTGAACTGCTTGAGTGATTGCCCGGCCGCGCCGGCGGGGATCTCGAACGCGACGCGCTCGGCGGCGCGGAGCGGGAGTGGCGTGCAAACCGCGCAGGCGATGAGAACGGCGAACAGGGGAAACCGGAGACGGGGCATAAGAGTTGAGACCCACGAAGAGGATCCAACCCTGAGGAGAATTTTCCGGCCGCGCGGGCGCCGCGTGCGGGGTATCAGCGAGCGGAGCGCAACACGATTGCACCGTCGGAATCGAGGGCGGTCTCGATGCGGTAGGTCGTGCGCAGGATTTGGAAGAGCGGATCGAGATTGTTGGCGCGGAGGGCACCACTGATCTCCACGCGACCGAGGTCGGGGGTCGCGAGGCGGAGGCGGCGGCCGCTGTGCTCGTTGAGGAGGCGCACCACTTCGGTGAGGGGGGTCTCGGAAAATTCCAACCGCGGCACGCGCCAAGCCAGGGCGCGCAGCGCTTCGTCGGCGGACACGGGTGCGACAGCCAGCGGGGTCGTGGGTGGGTGGGCCACGACGACACGGAAACCGGCTTCGATGATGGGCGCGGTTGTGTTGATCGTGGCGGCGGGGAGGCTTGGGGTCGTGGGCTCAACGGCTACGCGGCCTTCCGTGACGAGCAGCGCGACGGATTCGGGCGTGAGGTTGACGGAGAACGCGGTGCCGACCGCGCGGAAGTGGGAGTTGCCAGCGCTGACGACGAAAGGGCGGGCGGGGTTGGGGACGACGTGGAACAGCGCTTCCCCACGGATGAGCGTCACGCGACGCAGGTCGGCGGAATCGGCCGTGAAGTTGACGATCAGTTCTGCGCCGGGGCGTAGTTCGACGAGAGTGCCGTCGGGCAGGGTGCGGTGCTCGGGAGCCGTGACGACCGTGCGGGTGACGGGGTGGGGCGAGGTGGGGGCACGCGAGAATGGGGTGGCGATGAACAGGCCGAGGCAGACGAGCGCGACGGTGGCCGCGGCGGCGGCGAGGCGGCGGCGGCGGCGTTGCTGGCGCCCGGCGATCTCAGCGAGGAGCGCGTCGACCTGGCCGGAGGCGCGCGGCCACTCGAGAGGGGCTTCTTTCCAGCGGTCCGGCACGGTCGAAGGGCGCGACTCAGGCTTCATGGCAGGGGGGAAATGGCGTCGGTGCGGGAGGCGATGTAGGCGGTGCAGCGGGCGACGCCGGTGCGCACGTGCGACTCGACGGTGCGCTCGCTGATGCCGAGTTGGGCGGCCACTTCGCGTTGGGGGAGACCTTTCACCTTGTGGAGAATGACGACATCGCGGCAGCGCGGAGAAAGTGTGAGCAAGGCATCGGCGAGGAGGTGGATCCGCTCGTGGACGATAAGTTGGTCGCAGGCATCGGGCTTATCCTCCAAGACACGCGACGCGGCAAAATCCCCGAGAGCGACGAACGGGGCGTGGTGATTTTTTCGCACGACGTTCAACGCGATGCGCCGGGCGACGGTGAAGAGAAACGCCTTGGCCGAGGTGACTGACCGGGTGGTGCAGGTTTTCCAAATACGGAGATAGGATTCCTGCACGACATCGTCGACATCGCGCACCGCCGGGAACGAGCCGCGCAGGTAGCTGCGCAGGGCGGGTTCGTGCGGTTGAATTTCTTCCGCAAACCAACGTGTGGGGCTGGGATTGGGCGGGGGCATCGGCAAGTGACCGTGAGCTAGATCGACCCGCCGCTGCGCGGCGGCAAGGCGGGATTTATTTCGGTCGGCGCCTCCGCCGGGCGTTGCCGACGGCGGGCGATGGAGCGGGTGGGGCGGATGTGAAGGAGAGAAATGGAGTAGCGGAACGGGCGGTTGTAGATCATCAGTGCCAGTCGATGCGGGCTTGTTTGGTCGTGAGGTCGATCAGGCGAAATCGTGGGTGCTCACGACTCGTCGAGCAAGTCCCCCTTGGCGCAGAAGAGTCCGGGGCGCGCATCTCCGAGTTGGCGGTTGAGAGTAGCGCATGCGTCCTCGCCTGCATTTCAATCCTGCAGGCGGGACGCCTGCGGTACTTGGCGGCGCGACCGTCAACCGGCAGATGCGCCCGAATCCGGGGCGCACCGGCGACGCGGCGGTTCAGCAAAGGTCGGAAACGGACGTTGCGCCGGAGAGAACGGGGCGCGACGTTGATCGCGCCGTTGCCAGCCCTTTTCTTGCTCATGGCCCGAACCAAATCCCCCGCCGCTGTCCAATCGTCCGCCACCATCGGCTTCGAGGCCACCCGCTTCAAGGCCGAGAAAAACGCCAAGGAACTCGCCGCCATCGCGCAACAACACGGCCTCACCACCGCCGCCTTGCAAACGTTCGTGGACGGTATCCTCGACCGCATGATCTTCGATGGCGAGCATCTCAGCGACCTCATGGCCCCGCTCGACCTCGGCTGGAAAGCCCGCACCCAGGCCGAACTCGCCCTCATGGCCGACCTCCACCCCCTCCTCACCAAACGCGCCGGTGGCCGCGACATCTCAGGTCTCAGCGCCTATGAACAGTAATCCCTCGCGTCGTATTATGGCGAATTCGCCACAATTAATCCTATCGAATTCGACGGGATTAATCCTATCGAATTCGAGAGGTTTAGAATCATTGCAACCGTTCAGCTTTAGCCATGAGCAGTAAAAAGTAGGCACCCAAAGGGACACCCGAAGGGACAAGCCCTACCCGCCTCTCGCGCGGACGCACACGGCCCGGCGCCCTCTTTCCCGTGGCTCCGGTTGCCTCATCCCTGCCGCCGTCCTACGCCGCCACGCTTCAGGAAATAAAGACCCACCTCCGCAGCGCCCGCGTCCGCGCCATCCTTGCGGCCAACCCCATCGTCATCGAAGCCTACTGGCAGACGGGCAAAATCATCCTCGCCCGCCAGCAGGAAGCCGCCTGGGGAGCCAAGGTCATCGACCGCCTCGCTGCCGACCTGCAGGCCGAGTTCCCCGACATGAACGGGCTGACCACCCGAAACCTGCTCTCGATGAAGATTTTCGCCCGGGAATTCCCGGACGGCCCAATTGCGAAACAACCTGTTTCGCAATTACCCTGGGGCCAGATCATCCGCCTCTTGCAGATGGTCAAAGACCCCTCAGCCCGAGAATTCTACATCCGACAATGCCTCCGTGAAGGCTGGAGCCGCAGTATCCTCGAAATCCAGATTCGAAACCAGCTCCACCTCCGCGCTGGCAAGGCCCAGAACAACTTCGCCCTCACCATGCCCCCGGCGGATTCGGACATGGCCGCCCAGCTTTTCAGAGACCCCTACCTCTTCGACTTCCTCGGCACCGCCGACCCGCGGCACGAGGCGGAGGTCGAGCAGGCTCTCGTGGACCACATTCAAAAGTTCCTCCTCGAACTCGGCACCGGCTTCGCCTTCGTCGGGCGGCAAGTCCCGCTGGAGGTCGGCGGCGAGGACTACCCGCTCGATCTCCTGTTTTATCACCTCAAGCCCAAAACCACCGCCACGAAGGAAAAGGCAAGGCACGCGCTTGTGCCGAAGCTGCGGTTTCCCGGATTCAGCGAGCCGTGGGCTTGCGAGCCGCTCTCGAAGGTTCTCAAAGAGCACAAACTCAAGAACACCGACGGTCGGGATGTCTTCTCGGTCTCGATGGAATACGGCATCGTCAACCAAATCGAACTCTTGGGCCGTAGCTTCGCAGCCGCTGACACTTCGCACTACACCATCGGGCGGCGCTACGATGTCGTTTACACGAAGAGCCCGCTGAAGGCCTTTCCATTCGGCATCGTGAAACAATGCAAGTTCGACGGAGAAGTCGCACTCTCGCCACTTTACGGCGTCTTCACGCCGCCCAACCCGCATCTGGGTTTGATGATCGAGGCCTATTTTGAATCGCCAAACCGGTCGAAGGACTTCCTTTCGCCACTTTGCCAGAAGGGTGCGAAGAATACGCTCCAGATCACCAACACGACTTTCCTGTCTGGTCGTTTGCCGCTGCCGACGCAGCCCGCCGAACAACAAAAAATCGCCGCGTGCCTGAGTTCGGTGGACGAGCTGATGGCCGCGCAAGCGCGGAAAGTGGCCGCGCTCAAGACCCATAAAAAAGGGCTGATGCAGCAGCTTTTCCCCCGCGAAGGCGAAACCCAACCCCGCCTCCGCTTCCCCGAATTCCAAAACGCCGGGGAGTGGGAGGAGCAGCCCCTGGGCAAGGTCGCAGAGAATCTCGACAACCGGCGTGTCCCAATCACTTCAGGCGACCGAAAAGCGGGTGATGTCCCATACTATGGCGCGTCTGGTACTAGCGAAGAAGCCGTGACGATGGAGAAGGAGTGAAAAACCGGATTCGGTCGTAAGCGGATTAAGCGACTAATTGAGAATGGCACGGCGCGGCAGGCAGGCGGCTTCCCGCACCCGCGCCACCCTGCGCGACACGCTGCTGCCGAAGCTGCTGAGCGGGGAGTTGAGCGTGGCGTAACGAGCCAAAAATCCATCGAATCACACAAAAGAAGTGAAATAGTAAACCCATACTTGCACTAAATGACGCTTATTGGCTGAATATGGCCATGATTGCATCCAAAGCCGAGTTGTTCGCCGTGCTCCGCCAGTATAACCCATGGTTGTCCAGCGCCAACTAGAATCCGTCATCAGCGCCAACTAGAATCCGTCTTGTTGATTTGGTAGGAATGCGGAGGAACTGAGGGCGCTCTCGACGGAGAGGTGGAGGCTCCTTGGTGGGAGGCCCTCCCATTGGGCAGG
>SXSC01000155.1 GCA_005792355.1 Opitutaceae bacterium | reverse complement strand
CGTTACAGGACGCCGCCGTCGCCGCACTCTGCAAAACCCTCACCGCCACGGAAACCTGTTTCCCCACCACCAACCTCCGCCTGATTTATCGCCAAGTGGGTTCACCCTGATTCCAGGGCAGGTCAGGATGTCTGAGGCTGCGCCCAGGGACCGACGCCCCGCCACACGGGAAACTCGCTTGCGGCCGTCGGCACCGCCCGCAGGTCGGGCGGAAACTGTAACCGCAATTGCGATACCGGTGCGAGCGGCCAGCGCCCCGTCATCGTCAGCAAGCCGATGCAGTCCCCCTCTCGCGTCGCCGGTTCGATCCTCGTCCATGCCTGCTCTTCGCGGGCTCGTCGCGGCACGCCCAGTTCGGGCAAGCGAGTCAGGATGGCCTCGCAGGCCACGGCGAGGCCCTCGGCATTCCAGTGGCTGTCCGTCGGCCAGTAGAGCAGTTGCCGCGCTTTGCCCGCCAGCAGCGCCGGGCGCAAGTCGAGCACGGCCACCGGCGACTTTTGCCCGCTCAGGTGATCCACCAGCTGATCCAGCTTTCCCGTCCTCGCCTGGGACCGCAGGAACGCCGGGAGTTTCTCCGGGTAAATGGTCGATTTGTTCGGCGCGATCACCAGCAGGTAGGCCGCCCCGCGCTCGCGCCACCACGCCCGCCGGCCCTCGACCGCGCGCTGCCAGCGCGTCAACTCATCCGCATTCAGCCGATCGCGTCCGAGCAAATCCTCCACGGTCATTTCTCCGCTGTAGAACAGCCAGTCGTCGCGCCCCACGACCACCCGGGCGGATGGCTCGCCGAGCCAGCGGTGGCGCACGATGCCATACCACTGGACCACGCGGGTCCGCGACGGGAAATGATCGCCCAGCCAGGCCTCGAACGCCGCCGGCCATTTCTCGAACTTCGTCGCCCGCCAGTCCGGCCACGCGGCCAGCGGACGCATCTCCTGCACCCCCGCGAGCTCCGGCACGCGCAGGAGCCACGTGAGGACCGGGGCGCAGCACAGCACGAGCAGCCCGGCGAAGAGCGTGAGACCCGGGCCCGGCGCTGATTTTACGTCCGGCGGTTTCATCTTCAAAAGCGATAATAGATGAAGGGATTGTGCGTGCCCGCCCCGACGGCGAGCAGGCACAGGAACAGCACCGCCAGCGCGACGCCCGCTTCGCCCGCCCGCACCGCGCCACCGGCGAATCTCCCGCCGGCACTCCGCTCGCGCAGGGCCGGCCAGAGCGGCGCGCTCAGCAGCAGACCGGCGGTGAGCGCATACAGCACGCCGGTTGTGACAACGTTCGCCGGGATCGCCGTGAGGCCACCCGTCGCCGTCCCGCCGCTCAGCGAGCGGAAATAGCCCAGCGTCTGGGCCCACGTGTCGCAGCGAAACACCACCCAGCTCAAGAGCACGGCGCCGAGCGTATAAACATGGCCCGCCGGCCGCAGCCAGCGCGGCGCGCGCGCCGTCAGCGGCTCCGCCACGCGCTCCGCCGCGAGGAACAGCCCGTGCCACAAACCCCACGCCAGGAAATTCCAGCTCGCCCCGTGCCACAGCCCGCACAACGCGAACACCGCGAGGAGATTCAGCGCGGTGCGCAGCGCGCCGTGGCGGTTGCCGCCGAGCGGAATGTAGAGGTAATCGCGGAAGAAGCGCGACAGCGTCTTGTGCCACCGCCGCCAGAACTCGCGCATCGAACCCGCCGCGTAGGGGTGGTTGAAATTCTCCGGAAACCGGAAACCAAACATCCGCCCGAGCCCCACGGCCATGTCGGAATAGCCCGAGAAATCAAAATAGATCTGGAGCGCATACGCCACCAGGCCGACCCACGCCGCCGCCGCCGGGCGCCCCGCTTCCGGCAGGGCGAAAATCGCGTCGGCCAGCCCCGCCACCTGATTCGCGATCAACACTTTCTTGCCCAGCCCCGCGACAAAGCGCCGCGCCCCTTCCGCGAGATCCTCGCGCCCCACGCTGCGCCGCGTGAATTGCTCCGCCACCTCCGAATAGCGCACGATCGGCCCGGCCACCAGCTGCGGAAACAACGAGGAGTAGCAGAAGAAGTCGCGCAGACTGCGGGACGGCGCGATTTTCCCGCGCCACACGTCGACCACATAGCTGAGGCCGTGAAACGTGTAGAAACTGATGCCCAGCGGCAGCGTGACGCCCGCCCATTTGAGATCGCCGCCGAAAACATGGCCGAGGGCCGCCTGGAGGCGGTTCGCCAGTTCCACCGCGAGGCCGCTGTATTTGAACCAGGCCAGCACCGCGAGATTCGCCGCCACCACCGCCACCAGCGCGGCGCGGCGTCCCGCCCGGCCGGGTGCGCACCAGAGCCCGCCGGCGTAATTGAGCAGACACGACGCCACCATCACCCAGACGAGATACACTTCGCCCCACGCATAAAAAACCAGACTCGCGAGCAACAGCCACGAGTTGGCCAGCCCGAGGGCCGGGCCCTGTCCGTTCCGCCGGTTGGCGAGCGCCTGCAATGGCAGGCCGACGGCCAGCACCAGCGGCAGGAAATAGAACAGAAACAGGATGGACGAAAAAACCACGCGGCGGAAGTTAACGGATACGGCACCGCGCCGAACAATGTTTTTCGGCCGGCTCCACCGCGGGAAATATCCGTGGCGGGTCACCGCAATCCAGGCAGACCGGCCGTTGGCAAAAAATGGCGGATCAGAGATGGGATCAGCGGCACCGTGCCTCGGGGCGATGCCTGCAGATTCGACTTTGCATCTTGTCGTTCGTCGATCGGAAGCCAGTGTCCTGCCCCGTCATGCACTTGAACCGCACGCTCCTGGGGGCGTTTTTTGTCGTCTCCGTCTTCTCCGTGGCGCTTGCGCAGGTGACCCCCGCCACCCGCGCGACGCCGCTGGATCCCAACACCCCGCTCCAGCTCGCCGCCGTCGAGGTGGTCGAACGCAAAGTCGACGGCCTGATCAACAAGGGCCTGCTGCCGACCGACGAGAACGCCCCGCTGGCGTACAACGTCATCACCCGCGAGGAGATCGCGCAGATGGGCGCGACGAACATCGAGGAGGTGTTCCGCAACACACCCGAAATCACGACCTACAGCACGCCCAACCAGGAGGCCTCGGTGGTGCAGATCGTGGGCTCCAGCAGCCTGTCTTCCAATCTCCGGATGCGCGGGTTCGACGCCAATCAAACCACCGTGCTGATCAACGGCCGGCGCATCGCGCGTTCGTCGTTTCCCAACCTCGTGGGCAGTTCCAGTGGCGATCTCACGCGCATCCCGGTCAGCGCGATCGAGCGCATCGAAATTCTGCCGACCTCCGGTTCCGCGATGTATGGCGGCGGCGCGATCGGCGGTGTGATCAATGTGATCTTGCGGAAGGACTATCGCGGGCGCGAACTCACCCTTTCCGCCGGCACCTCCACGGACGGTGGTTCCCCCGAGTGGAGCGGCAGCTACCTGCATGGCTTTTCCCTGTTCCACGGCCGCACCACCGGCACGCTGACCTTCAGCTACCGCCACCGCGGCCCGCTGGCGTTTTCCCAGCGCACCCCGATGCTCGACCGCGCGCTGCAACGCATGGCGACCGAGACGGCCATCGGCAGTTTCACCCAGATGCCGGGCGTCATCCGCGTGTCGGCCGCCACCGGCGATCTCGGAATTCCCGGGGCGACCGGGGTGCGTTACGCCACGGTGCCCTCCGGCTTGACCGACGCCCAGGCCAACGCGCTCACGCCCGCCTCGTTTGGGGCGACCGCGGGCAGGTTCACGCCGTCCTATGAGCGTTACCAGGACAACTTCATCTACACGCCGTCGCGGATGCTCTCCCTCGGTGCGACGGCCGAGCATCAGTTTGTCCGCGAGGGACTCACCCTCTACGCGGAATTCAACTTCACCCGCAACACCCAGGACATCCACAGCCCGAAATTCTTCGGCACCGGGACGAGCTACACGATGGCCGCCACCCATCCGTACAATCCGTTTCGCACCGGCGTGACGCCGGGTTTTGTCGGCCGCTCCGTCATTCTTAATGTCCTGCCGATCGACGCCCGGGACAGCCAGACCGACATGGTGCGCGATTCCTACCGCGCGGTGGTCGGGTTGCAGGGCCGCTTCGGGCGGAAATGGGAATGGACGCTCGACGGCACCTCGGAGGTCACCGTCATCGCGGGCGATTCGCAGATCGGCGCCGACAACATCATTCTCGCCTCGGTGTTTGCGACCACGACCAACGCGGCGACGTTCGCCCAGCGTTGGGCGCTCTATAATTTGCTCGCCGACCATCGCGCGAACCCCGTGCCGGCCAGCGTTAATCAGGACTATTTCAACGCGGTCGGTCACCAGCGTTACTGGCAATATGCCTCCAATCTCATCGCCCGCACGACCGGCGAACTCTACGAATGGCGCGCCGGCGTGATCAAGGCGTCCCTCGGCGCCGAGGCCTATTGGTGGCAGTACGAGGGCAAGCGCCCGTACGAAATCGCCCCGGCCCTCATCACGCTCATGGGCGGACGCGACAACCTCAGTCGCGACATCCTGTTCTCCAAGCAGGGCCGGCGCACGGATTCGCTCTTTGGCGAACTCACCGTGCCCCTGCTCAGCAAGCGGTGGCGCCCCGTGCCGATTGCCGCGCTCGATCTCAACTTCAGCGGGCGGCATGAAAGCGCCAACGATTCCAAATCCTCCACCACCACGGCGGCCGCGATCAAACTCGCCCTGACCCGGGATCTCGCGCTGCGCGTTTCCCGCACCGAGGGGTTCTTTCCGCCGGAACAGAACAACCTCTTCCTGTCCGACTACACCTTCGCCACGAGCATCTCGAACACGTTCAACTTTGTCGACCCGCGGCGCGGCGGGCTGGCGGTGTCGGCGCCCCTGACCAATGCGGCCGGGCCGAATTCCGGGCTCAGACCGGAGACGTCGACGTCCGACAATTTCGGCCTCATTTTCACCCCCCGCTTCCTTCAGGGCCTGCGCCTTTCGGTGGACTGCTGGCAGACGAAGAAGGTCGATGCCATCCGCACGCCCACGCTCCAGCAATTGCTGGACAACGAGTCGTTCTTCCCGGATCGCGTCAACCGCGGCCCGAAGCTGTCCACCGATCCGGTGAATTGGGCCGGGCCCCTCACGGGCGTCGACACGCGTTTTATCAACATCTCCGAAATCGAGACCGACGGCATCGACACGCAGGTGAGTTATGCGCTGGCGGCGGGCGCGCTGGGGGAATTCACTTTCCGGGCCAACGCGACCTTCACGAACAAGTTCCTGACCGCCATCGCGCCGGTGACCCGGGCGATCAACACGGTCGAGACCACCGAAGGCGGGCTGAAGTGGCGCGGCCGCTCCTCGGTGTTCTGGAACCGCGGCGACTGGACCGCCGGGGTCTCCGCCCGCTATACCCACACGTACAAGACGGGCGCGACCGTGGCGTCGACGCAGTTTCCCACCGGCACCGGGGTGGATGGCGAACGCATCAACAGCGACCTCGTGTGGGATCTGCAGCTCGGCTACAAGATCGCCTATGGCACCGGCGATCGCGGCTGGCGGCGCTGGTTCTCCGGCACGCAATGGACGCTCAACGCGCAGAACATCTTCAACCGCCTGCCGCCGTGGAACTCGACCGGCTTCTACAGTCGCTACGCGGATCCCCGCATGCGCTACCTCTCGCTGCAGGTCCGGAAGAATCTGTAACATCCCCCCGGCATTTTTCCGCCCATGCGCTCCCTGCTCGTCTGCCTCGCCCTGGTCGCCGCCCGGCCGGTCTTCGCCATCCGCGCGCTCGGCCGCCGCGACCCGATCGCCGCGCACAAGGTGTTCTGACGGGCTACAGCGCCCGTATCCGCACCGTCAATGCGCCCAGCTCGGCCGGTGTGAGCCTGGCGCCGAGCACGAGGTCGGCGGTGGCTCGCTGCGGCACCACGTGCTGCTCGTACATCGGCTCCACCTGCGCCGTCCACTGCCGCGCCACGTCCTCCGGCGTGCGGCCCCGGTGCTGGATGTCCCGATCCAACCGGCGCCGATAACGCAGCGTCGTCCCGGCCTGCCGGTACAGGCGCAGTGCGAAGAGCCCGCGCAGCGCCGGCTCCACCCAGGGCCAGAGGCCTTCGATCAACACGATCGGCCGCCACTGCCAGCGCCGCGTCCGGGGCGCGCGGGTGTGCTGCGTGAAATCGTAACCCGGCAGCACGGGCGTCTCACCGCGCGCGATCGCGCGCAGCGAGGTCTCGAACTGCACCCAGTCGATCGCCGCCGGCGAGTCGAAGTTGGTCCGCGCCCGCTCCACCAGCGGCAGGTGCGAGAGGTCGCAGTAGAAATCGTCGAGCGAGATCAACCCCGCGTCGGGCTCCAGCCGGCGCTGCAGTTCGCGCGCGAGCCAGGTCTTGCCGGAACCGCTGCCGCCCGCGACGGCGACCAGCACGACCGGTCGGGCCGGTCGGGGGATCTTCGCTCGCTTGGCTCTCAAGGGCTGGGTCGGGTCGCGTGCCACGGGTCGAATCACATTGCCGTCTGTTCCGATTGTCCATCCCCAGGGGGGAACTCATGCAGTTGGCACGCCGTTTGTGGTGTACAGCGTGTGGCCCGTTGCGATTTGCTCCTCGGATCGCGACGTTCCCGGTCGGGCTTCGTCCCACTTGAATTCCACCATGCAAACCCACCGTTCCTCCCTCGTGTCCCTGCGCACCGCCGCCCTGAGCGCGCTGCTGCTGGGTGCCGTTTCACCCGGTCACACGCAAACCGCGGCTGCACCCACCGCCACCACCGCTAATGCGCCGGCCCAGCAACTCGACTCCTTCGAGGTCACCGGCACGCGGATTCGCGGGTTGGTGGGCGAAGCCGATTTCAGCCCGATGCTCAGCTTCAATCGCGTCGAGATCGAGCAGCTCGGCCTCACTTCCATGGGCGAAATCTCGCGGCTGATTCCCCAGGCGTTTTCGCAGGGATCCTACGAGGGCGTTGGCTTCGGCGGACAGTCGCAGGGTCAGGGCACGGTTTCAGACGGTTCGACGGCCAGCGTGCTCACCCAACGCACCAACATCAACATGCGCGGCCTCGGTGCGGCCAACACCCTCATTCTGGTCGACGGCCGACGCATGGCCCGCTCCGGGAACATCCGCGGCAGCGACGGCTACGATCTCACCGGCATTCCGGTGTCGGCGATCGAGCGGGTTGAAATCGTCACGGACGGCGCCTCCGCCATCTACGGCTCCGATGCCCTGGGCGGTGTCATCAATATCATCACCCGCAAGAACTACTCGGGCACCGAGGTGGCTCTCACCTATGAGAACACTTTCGATTCCGACACCGCCGTCCGCAACGTCACCCTCACGCACGGCATCCGCCGCGGCCCCCTGGCGCTGGCGCTCACGGCCACGTATCAGAAGCGCAATGCCTTCAAGGCGACGGATCGCTATTTCTCGGCGACCGACGACTGGCGCTCCCTCGGCGGCACGTCCACGTTTTCGAGTTACGGTGCCGGCGGGTTTGCCACCGGTGCCGGCGTCGTGCAGGCGGTGACCGGCATCCTGCCCGGCGTTTCCTCCGCGACCCAGTATGCCGTCATTCCGACGGGGGCGACCGGTGCCGCCACGCTGCCGGCGACGCAATACGCCGCCACGACCGTCTCCGCCGAAACCGGCGACCGCGCGGCCTACGTCAACCTCATCTCGCCGCAGTTCACCCGCACGGTCGGGTTCCGCGGCTCCTACGATCTGCGGGCCAACGTCCAGCTGTACTTCAATGGCGGTTACAATGAGACCCGCACGCACATCGAGGGCATGCCGGTGAATTTCCGCAATGGAATCCTCGTGCCGGCCAATTATCCGGGCAACCCGTTCGGGGTCCAGGTGCGGCTCAACAAGACGTTTTGGGAGCTGCCGGTGAACCTCCAAGGCGAGAAATTCACGACGAATTCCAACCTTAACTTCACCACCGGGGTGACCGGCCGCTACTGGGCCGACTGGCGTTATGAGATCGGCGTGAGTTGGAACCGGTCGGAACTGCGTAACGAGAACGCCCTCGACCCGGTGCTGAACACCGCGGTCTCGGACCCGTTGATCGCGGCGCAGAAACTCGTGCTCTTCTACGACAGTCGCTCGAGCCGACCGAACGATCTCGCGCTCCTCCGCTCGATGCTGCGGCCCGGCAATTCGAGCGACCGCACCGAGACCACGGTCTGGTCGGTCTCCACTGACGGCCCGCTCCCCTGGTTGAAACTCCCCGCCGGTCCGATCCGGCTCGCCGTCGGGGCCGAGCGAACCACCGAGGACATCGCGACCACGCAGTCCATACCCGATCTGCCGACGATCAACCTCAGCCTGCTCGGCGGCTTCAAGCGCACCCTCGACTCGGCCTATGCCGAGACGCGCATCCCAATCGTGAGCCCGGCCCAAAACGTTCCCGCCCTCAACCGCCTCGACCTCACCGGCGCGATTCGCTACGACAATTACTCCGACGTCGGCGGCGATCACAGCCCGCGTTACGGAGCGCAGGTTCGTCCGTTCAAGTGGCTGCTGTTTCGGGGCACCCGCAACTACTCCTTTCGCGCGCCGGGCATTCAAGCGCTCTACCGGCCGGTTACCGACAGCACGAATGCGAACACCGCGGGATTCATCGACCGTCAGCGCAACGAACTGGTGACCGGAATCCTGGCCACCAGGATTGGCGGAAACCGCAATCTGAAACCCGAGCATTCGATCTCGGACAACGTGGGCGTCGTCTTCGAGCTGCCGTTTAAGGCGTTGAAGGGACTTTCGTTTTCGATCGATGCCGTCAGGCTCACCTACCGGGACCAGATCGCCTCACTCGGGACGCTGCAGGAATGGGCGGACCTCGCGCCCGATCGGCTCACCCGCGACACGACGGGCCCGCAGCCGGGGCGCGTGATTGGAATCGACACCCGTACCACGAACATCTCCCGGCTCGAACTCGAGACCTACGACTATCAGGTCAACTACCAGCGCTCCACCCCTTGGGGAAACCTCACCGCCCGTCTCGCCGCCACCGAGTACCGCCGGGTTGATGCCATCCGGATCCCCGGCGCGGCGCCGGTCTCGTCGCTGTATCTCCGCCCCACCCGCCTGTCGTGGCAGACCTATTGGGCCCGGGCCGCGTACGGCGCGGGGGTCAGCGGCTTTTATCAGGAGAACTCCTGGAGCAGTACGTTGCGGACCACGACGCTCTTCGCCAGCACGATTGAATGGAGTGTCCAGGGGTCCTACGACTTCGGCTACAAATACTCGCGCGAGATGTTGACGCAGGGCGGCGCCGGACTTTCGCGCTGGCAGTCACTGTGGCAGCGCCCGCTCGCCGACACCAAAATCGCCCTCAACATCAACAACGTCTTCGACCGCGAGCCGCCGCATCGCCAGGGCAACGCCGGTTACGGCGTCATCGACCCGCGGATGCGCCGCTACACGCTCACGCTGCGGAAGAAGCTGTGAGCGTGCCGGCCGGGGCGCGCCGCTCTTGCGATCGCACCGCGTGAGGGCAAGGTTGAGCGTCGCCCCTCCAAGCATGCCACCCCTCTCCGGAAGAGACTCAACTCCGGCTGAAATATGAAATCCACGTTCCAGTTCCTTCCCGTCCTCGTGCTGACGGCGCTTGGCTCCGCCGCGGCCCAGTCCGCTCCCGCCGAAAACAAGGCCGCCGCCCGCGCCGCCTTCGAGGAGGCGCGCAAGCAGTTCTCGTCCGACATGCCGGGCGCCGTCGCCGCGCTCCGCCGGGCGGTCGACCTCGATCCCGACTACTACGAGGCGCATCAATACTACATCCTCTATCGCGGCGTGGCCGCCTCGCGCACCGGTACTGACGAGGAGAAAAAAACCGCCGGGGCAAAGGTCCGAGCGGAAAACGAGGCGCTCTACGAAGGGCTGGCTGCGGAGCAGCCGCAGCGCGCCGCCTACCAGTACGCCCTCGGCAGTCTCCATCAGTACAGCGACCCCGATCGCTCGCTCCGCCATTTCGAGCGCGCGGTGCAGCTCGATCCCAAGTGCGGCGAGGCCTACGACTCCCTCGCGATCCACGCCGAGATCCGCGGTCAGCTCGAACGCAGCCGCGAGTACCATCGCAAGTCGGTGGAGGTGCAGCCCGAAGAGGTGAAACTCTGGCGCCACTACGTCGGTTCCATGCTCGGCGCCGGGATCGACCGCGCCGTGGCGACCGGCCTCGAGATGGCCAAGCGCCATCCGGACGACGCTGCGAGCATCATCAGCTACCTCGCAACCCGGGCGCGGACCGAGGACAAGGCGCGCGAAGTCTACGAATTGCTCCGGACGAAGTTCGCCAAAGCCTCGGTGCGGAGCCTCACCGGGTTGTTCTCCATCTACAATCGTACCGACTCCGCCCGGGCGCTCGCCCTCGCCGAGGAGATGCTCGCCCTCGCGCCCGACAACAAGGAGTGGCCGGTGCTCGCGGCCTACGCGAAGGCGGTGCGCGATCTCGACGCCGAGCTGAAGGCCGGCCGCGCCGCCGAGGCGCTCGCCGCGCTCGAGAAAATCACCCTCCCACGCTACGGCGCCGACCGCCGCGTGCTCGATCTCGCCAAGGCCCGCGCCCAGGCGGCGCTCGGACAAAAAGACAAGGCCTACGCCGATCTCCTCGCCGTCGTCACGCTGAAGCCCACCGACGAGACCCTCGCCGCGCTGCACGACTACGGTCGCCAGCTCGGCAAGACCGCCGCCGCCGTCACCGCCGAACTCGCCGCGGCCCGCACCGCGAAGGCCAAGCCGGCGACACCCTTCACGCTAGTGAACCTCGCCACTGGCAAGCCGGTGTCGCTCGACGCGTACAAGGACCGCGTCGTGCTGGTGAACTTCTGGTATCCGCTCTGCGGTCCGTGCCGCGGCGAGTTTCCGTTTCTGCAGGCGGTGCTCGAAAAATACCGCGGGAAGGGCTTCGAGATCCTCGCGATCAACGGTCACGATCCCGAGGAGCACATGGTGCTGCCGCTGCTCGAGGGTTGGAAACTCGACTTCCTTCCGCTGAAGGGCACCGAGGAAATCGTGAAAGCCTACAAGGTGCGCGGCTTCCCGGCCAACTTCCTGATCGCGCCCGATGGCTCGACGTTCTACGAGCCGCCACCCGTCAGCACCATCGCCGCCCAGCGCGAACTGGAACTGCAGATCGAAGCCCTGCTCCTGTGGAAGACCTAGCGGCGCGACCAATAACTTTCGTGACGTGTAGCTGCGAGCGCCAGCGAGTGGACCACCGGCGCGCTCCACTCGCTGGCGCTCGCCGCTACTTGTCACGCTACTTTGCGGTCGGCACACTAGAATCCGCCGACGACGGACAAGT